>JANOVS010000015.1:0-29167 GCA_031417515.1 Hyphomicrobiales bacterium | reverse complement strand
TCCACGAAGGCGTGGAGAAGGGACAATGTTTGCGACTTATAACTCACTTCAACAAGTTCTGGAGCTCTCCAACAAATTCCCTTCTCCACGCCTTCGTGGAGAAGGTCCCCGAAGGGGGGATGAGGTCCCTTCGCCACCGCTCACAACTTCAAATTCTTCAACGTCAATACCGGTTCAAGATTGCTCAGGTTGTTCAGCACTTCGTAGAGGAAGTTTTGCAATTGCATCGTCGTGTCCTCGTCCAGCCCCTGAACATCGCCTTGTACGAAGTTGCGGATCGAAAAGCGTTTGTTGCCGATGGCTGCGGCTATGAATGTTGGCAGCAGGGGAATGGTCAGGGCACCTTCTGCTTCAGGCCAGGTTGAGTTCACCAGTTTGTTGTGAACTGGCACAAACAAATCGACACCTTCGATGGCCTGTACAGTCTTGGCGACTCTCAGCGATGTGTAGCTGTTGTCAACAACAAAGAAAAAGAACACGCGGAACTCAAGGTTTTTGCATTCCTGAAAGAAATGCAAATCCGCCGCCGCTGCCAGAAAACTTTCGAGATGCCGCACCGGCAGATCCACAACATAGTCGCGGCCTGGTCCGGCAAGGATCGTGTCGAACAGTTTCATCTGGCCCTGGATGGTGGCAAAATCGGCAAGGGCGGTGCGACCCGGAAAATAGTTCCGTAAAGGTCCATCCGGGGCATCGGTGTCCACCAGAAACGGATCGCGGCCATCCAGCAACAAATAATCCGCCAGCAAGCGTGCCAGCAATGTTTTGCCGTTACGATGCTGGTCGGAAGCAACGATATAGATCGTGGGCGCAATTGCCACGGGCGCAGTGCCCTCTTGTTATCAGGTGTGACGCGAGCCCAGGATGTCTTGCAACATCTTGACGCGGGCGAATTCCTCATCATTCTCCGTGCACCACTTGCGCACATAGCCGCGCAGCACAAAAGAGAACTTGCCAGCACTGCCATCGGCAGAGCGGTTGTCGATGAAATCCTTGAATGTCACGCCAGCCACATCAACCTGCTCGTAGGCCATCTCATTGAGCTTGGGGATGGCGATTTCATGGGTCTTGCTGATCTGGGTGAAATATTTGCGATAGGTCGCTTCATCCCACTCAAAGAAATTGGTTTCATTGATGGAATTGCGGGCCACGACATATTCAACGCCCGGTAAATATTTTGCGATTTCGCCAATTTCATCGAGCGAAGCAATGGAAGGTCCGACGACGTGCACAAGGCCCAGCGTAAACATGCCATTGCGGGCCGCTTCAAGAACGCCAATGCGCTCAAACAGGTCGAGCGAATAGGAGAGATTGCCGGCCTTGAGGTCAACGACGGTCACCGGAACCGAAGCTCCTTCCATGGTGTCGAGAACTTTCATCTGGTGCGCCACATTGCCGAGATCGATGATTTCGGTGATGGCGGGATAGAAGCGCTGCAGTGAGCCGCGTGGGTTTTCTGTATCGAAAGCCCGTGTCAAAATATTCTTGCGGGCAAAATAATCGAGCAATGCGCGCGACATTGTGGTTTTGCCGACGCCGCCCTTGTCTGCACCGACGAGAATAAGTGTTGGTTTCATTAGTAGCCCCTCCTATTGGCAAATCAGTGTGCCGTTGCGCGTGCGTCTATCACGGCTTCTTCTTTGAGTATATTGGCGTTAAGGCTGTAGTATCAATTTTCTGCGATTTCGAGAGGATCGGTAAAACATGGTTAAATTGTGGATCGGGGTGCTGTTGTTTGGCGGAGTCCATCTTTTGCCAATGCTGGTGCCGACAGTGCGAAGTCAAATCGTCAGCCGCATTGGCGAGAATGCCTATAAGGGCATTTATTCACTCGCGGCAGTTGCAGGATTGGTATTTCTGGCAATGGGCTATATGACCGGGCGATCGAACCCTGCGTCAGAAATTTTCTATGGGCCTATTCCTGCACTTCGCCATCTCACCCTGTTGCTGGTGCTTGCTGGTTTCATCCTGATATTTTCAAATGGCACCAAGGGTTACATTCGCAAATATGTCAGGCATCCGTTTTCATGGGGTGTGATCCTGTGGTCAACGGGTCACTTGCTTGCCAATGGCGAGAAAGCCGTTGTCATCATCTTCGGCATGTTCCTGCTGCTGTCATTCATTGATGTCGCAGTGAACAGCAGGCGCAAACCGCTGGCGGCATTTGCCCCCAACGGCTTGCATGATCTGCGTGGTCTTGTTGTGGGTGTTGTGCTTTATCTGATATTCCTGTTTGGCTTTCATCCCTACATTCTCAACATTCCGGTGATTTGATGATTCTGCTTGTCGTTGCAATTTTACTGTTTGGCATGTTGCATCTGGTGCCCGCCATGCCCACCGTCAAAGCCAAGGCCGTTGCCCAACTCGGCAAGGCCTATGGACCGGCTTACGGTATCGTTTCCCTGGTTTTGTTGATCCTCGCGCTGTGGGCATTTCGGCAAGCTGAGGGGAGCTTCCTTTATGATGTGCCGACGTGGGGGAGGCACGCCAATTTCGCCTTGAGCCTGTTGGGCTTTATTTGTTTGGGCATATTCCTGTTTCGCGGTTCATGGCGGCAGGCATTGCGGTTTCCCATGGGGCTTGCCGTGGTGTTGTGGGCAACCGGACATTTGCTGGCCAATGGCGATGTGAAATCCACCATCCTGTTTGGCGGCCTGGCGTTGTTTGCCATCCTGCACGTGCTGTTGGCGATGCGACAAAAACCTGCCCCAGCCGAAATCCGCCGGGGACATAACCTCATGTCGGTTCTGGGTGGCCTCGCACTTTATGGCGTGGCGGCACAATTGCACCAGGTCATTGCAGGCGTGCCCTTGGTGCAATTGCTTCCGCCGTAAGCGCAAGCTAAAAGACAGCATGTCCCAACACACGCCGCAGAAACGCAAAACCGCCCCCGACATCACGGCCCGCAAAGGTGGTGCGCCCATCGTATCGCTCACTGCCTATCATGCCCATACGGCGGCGATTGCCGACAAGTATGTGGATTTCCTGCTGGTGGGTGATTCACTCGGCATGGTCATGCACGGTTTTGAAACCACACTGCCCGTGCCGCTTGAACTAATGATCATGCATGGACGCGCCGTGATGCGGGGTGCCAAGGCTTCGCTGATCGTGGTTGATATGCCCTTTGGTTCCTATGAAGAAAGCCCCGCGCAAGCCTTTCGCAATGCGGCGAAAGTGATCAAGGAAACTGAATGCGGTGCGATCAAGCTTGAAGGTGGCAGACGCATGGCGGAAACCATCCGTTTCCTCACCGACCGCGGCATACCCGTGATGGCCCATGTGGGCCTCACACCGCAGTCCATCAATGTGCTGGGCGGCTTCAAGGCGCAAGGGCGCGAGCGTGCCCAATGGGCCGCAATCGAGGAAGATGTGCGGGTGGTGACGGAAGCTGGAGCCTTTGCCGTGGTGCTGGAAGCCGTAGCCGAACCCCTGGCTCGCAAGATCACGGCAGAAATTGCCATCCCCACCATCGGCATCGGCGCATCAGCCGCCTGTGATGGTCAAATTCTCGTGATGGAAGACATGCTGGGCCTCAGCCCCCGCGTGCCGCGCTTCGTCAAGGAATTCGGCAAAGTCGGTGCTGCCATCGAAAATGCCATCGCCATGTATGCCGACGACGTGCGAAGTCGCAAATTTCCTGAAGATGGGAATACCTATGCAGTGAAAGACTGACTGCAAGGGCTGTTTGACCTGATTGCATGTCCCCCGCCTCCGGCCTTCGGCCACCTCCGCCCCGCGAAAGGCGCGGGGTGGAGGGTGATTTCAAGCACCGACATTAAAACCAATGCCCTCCACCCCGATTCCTCATCGGGGCGGAGGTGGCCGAAGGCCGGAGGCGGGGGGGCTTCCACCAAATTGCCTTGAAGTTCTGCATTCTGTGTCACCATGAAACGGCGAATCTCAAGGCGTGAATTTTTGGCGGCATCGGCAATTGTCGGCCTTCCGCTTCCGGCCCGTGCGGGCATTGATGAAGCTATTTATCACGGGCAATATCTGCGGGCTGAAAAAACTTCATCACCTTTGTTGGGGCAAGGAGCACCAGAAACCCGACACTGGCATTTACGCAATGCCGATGGTTTGCCGTCGCTGCGCGCCAAACAGGGCGAGGAATTTCGCTTCCGCCTTTTCAGCACGCTGGAAGAAGAATTTTATCTGCATTTCTTTGGCATGCGCGGCGCGTCTTCTGCCATGACGGTGCATTTGGTACCCGGCCCCACGGATACCGAAGTGGTGTTTACGCCACCTGATGCCGGCACATTCTGGTTTGGTCCGCTTGTCAAAGCTTCGCGGCAGCGCGAACTTGGACTTTCCGGCATGTTGATTGTCGATGAAGTTGTGCCCACTGGTTTTCACGATGTGCCGCTCATACTTGATGACTGGAAAATCTCGGACAGCGGTGTCATTGATCCTGATTTTGGCAATCTGGAAGCCGCAGCGGGCGAGGGTCGGCTGGGCAACTGGTTCACCGTCAACGGCAAACTGAAGCCCCGGATTTTCGTCGACACCACGGGTTATGTGCGCTTGCGGCTGTTGAATGTTGCCAACACGCGCACTATGAACCTGCAATTCAAGAACGCTGACCTGATGATTGTTTCATGGGATGGACAACCCATCAAACCCGCTTTGTTGGGCAATGAAATGCTGGCCTTGGCACCGGGCCAGCGCGTTGATCTGGTGGTCACCGAATCTTACGACGAAATCAGCCTGTTGATTGAGCAGCAAACCGATGTGGTGGAGGCAGCCTTCATCACTGTGCCGCCGGAAGCAACAAAAGCCTTGCCCCTTGATTTTCAATTGCCCGGCAACCCCATTGCGGTGGTTGATACGAACCTGGTCCCACGCATCGTGCCGCTTCTGATTGAAGGTGGGCTGAAAGGTGGTTTGCTGTCAGCCCGCGTCGGCGATGTAACGCTTGATCTGCGCACCATGCTGGAGCGCGGTCTGGCTTGGGCGGTCAACGGCATTGCCGGACCCAGCGGCGTTGCCGTGTTCGAAGCTATCCGCGGCGAGACCCTGCTGCTGGAGATCAACAACAAAACAAAATTCGAACAACCCCTGCACATCCACGGCCACGTCTGGCACCTGTTGTCCCTGAATGGCATACCTGCCGAAGGCCAATCCTGGCGCGACACCATGGTCATCCCCGCCGAAACCACCGCCAAATGCCTGTTCATCGCCGACAATCGGGGGGATTGGGCGGTGCAGAGCTTGATTGCTGAAAGATCAGATGCGGGGCTGTTTGCGAATTTCAGGGTGGTGGGGTAGGGGGCAGACCGACAATCAGGCCACTTCTTTTTCATAGTGTAAAACCAACAGATTGGTCGCTGACACTGTTACAATCGAATACGCTTTTCCGTCATCATCAGCAAATTCAACAAGCATTTTGGTTCCGGAAAACACTTCAACAACCGTTCCGACTTGGCCACGCGCCAGATTTTGTTCTGGCACATCTGTCAGCAAAGCCACAACGTCGTTCAGTTTTGGGGTCGATTTCATAGTTTGCTCCTAGCGTACCCAACAGGTGACAAAGCGCGGGAACGTTTCGCTGTGCCTTGTCATCCAGACTGTTCTTACCACAGCACGGTTGTTCTGTCTTGTCAGCAACAAGTCCACCCGCCAGCGCTGGCCGAATTCATCGATTTCTTGGGAAATTGCTTCTGAATGCGCGAGGCCGTTGAGGATGTTCAGGCGAAGCCAATCGGCATCGAATGCTGTAATGCCGAGGCTGGCCGAAAATTGCCTGGCTTTGTGACGACCGCGTGGATGGTGAGCACTGAGGCTATAGTCGCGCAGTTTGGCAATATCGAGTTGTGCGGCTTGGTGGTTCGGCAGTAGCTTCATATGGGCAGCCTAAAACGCAAGCCGGGTTTACTCAATCATTTCATTTTATGGCAGGCAATTGCCGTTCAGTCCAAGGTGGCATTCATTCCCCCCCGATATGCCTTGATTTGGCCGCGCCGCTGCTTTACCTCACGCAAAACTGTAAATCCTGGATGTTGCCGTGACTGATGAATCGCTGATCCGCGAAGTGGACGAGGAAGTCCGCCAAGATGAATACAAGAAGCTTTGGGACCGTTATGGCACCCTCGTCACCGGGGCCGTCGTGCTTGTGGTGGGGGCTGTTGCAGCGTTCCAAGGCTACAAATATTACCAGAAATCCCAATCCGAAGCTGCGTCCGTGGTTTACATGGATGCTGCGAAGAAGGCGCAAGATGGCAAGTTCGACGATGCCTTGGCAGCGCTGGCTGCCGTCAAGCATGCAGGCTTTGGACAACTTGCCAAGCTGCGTGAAGCAGCGGTTTTGGGTGAAAAGGGCGATATCGACAAAGCCGTTGCCACCTATGATGCACTTGCGGCTGCTGCTGGCACGGAACCGGCCTTGGCTGATTTGGCTCGCATCCGGGCTGGCTATCTGCTGGTGGATAAAGCAACACCTGACGAACTTCTGACAAAGCTCGGCAAGTTTGACCGGGATGACAATACCTGGCGTTTTGCAGCGCGGGAAATTTTTGGGCTTTCGGCATTTCGGATCAAGGATTTCGTCATGGCAGATCGTTACATGAACGCCATCTATGCCGATCCAAAAGCGCCGTCTGCCTTGAAGCAAAGGGCACAAGTGATGATCCAGCTGATCGCGCCGGATTTGCCGAAGAAGTGAGGCTGAAAAAATGAAGCCAATTTACTTGCGTTCCCTCATTGCCGTGTTCGTTGCAGCCAGTCTGCTTGGTGGTTGCAGCACCTTGAAAAAGTTCACCGGACAGCGCGACGACAAGATATTGCCGGGCGAGCGCGAAAACATTCTGCCCCCCGACCAGCAAGTCAACAATGACATCGCCGCCAAGGATGCAAACAATGCTGATGCGGGTGTTGAAACCAGCCCGGATGCAAGCCCCGATACAAACATTGGTACTCCGGCACCCTGCGACCCCAAAGTTGAGATTTGCGCCGGAACCGAAGATGGCATTGACCAGGAAGCCAGCGGCAACTAACGCATAACTTTTTGAAACCCGGTTACCCTACTTCTCCCTCCCCCTTGTGGGGAGGGCCGGGGTGGGGGTCGGACGGTGTTTCAGAGTGAATTTGAATTTGATGGTTTGAAGCCGGTGCGACCCCCACCCTTAATCCCTCCCCACAAGGGGGAGGGAGACATGGCGGAGATTGCATCTAACAGTTTTGACACCATGTAATACGCCTTGATTGACAAACGATCCTTCTTAAACCGGAACCAAACCACCATGACGGCTGCAATTGCCATTCTGGGACGGCCCAATGTGGGCAAGTCCACTTTATTCAATCGGCTGGTGGGGCAAAAAGTTGCCATCGTTGATGATACGCCCGGCGTAACCCGTGACCGCCGTGAAGGAGCAGCATCGCTGGGTGGATTGAAATTCCGGCTGTTTGATACGGCAGGCCTTGATGACGCGCCCAAGCGCGGCACACTGGAATCCCGGATGTCCGAGCAGTCAGAAGTGGCCGCCCGTGAAGCGGACGCGATTATTTTCGTAATAGACGGCCGGGCAGGCGTCACCCCCACCGACAAGGAATTTGCTGGCCGCATTCGCAAACTCGGAAAGCCGGTTATTTTGGTCTGCAACAAGGCCGAGGCGCGCGCCCATTTGCCGGGACTGGCGGAAGGTTATGGCTTGGGTTTTGGTGATCCGCTGCCAATTTCCGCTGAACATGCTGAAGGACTGGATGAGCTCTACGAAGCCCTGCTTCCCATCGTGCAGCCCAAGCAAATGCCTGAGAAGGTTGAAAACCAATGGCCCGAAGGCGACGAAGAAGCTGAATATGATCCAATGCGGCCTTTGCGGCTTGCCATCATCGGCCAGCCCAACGCCGGCAAGTCCACGCTGGTCAACGCCATGCTGGATGAAGAGCGCATGCTGACGGGGCCTGAGGCCGGAATAACCCGCGATGCGATTTCAAGCGATTGGAACTGGCGGGGCCGCCCGATTAAATTGTGGGACACGGCAGGCATCCGGCGCAAATCCCGGGTGCAGCAGAAAATCGAAAAAATGTCGGTGTCCGATGCCATGCGCGCCATCCGCTTTGCCGAGTGCGTTGTGGTATTGATTGATGCCACGCTGGAAATCGAACGCCAGGATCTGACCTTGTCAGACCTTATCGCCCGGGAAGGCCGTGCGGTTGTCATGGCGCTCAGCAAGTGGGACATTGTTGAAGATAAACAAAAGGTTATGAAGGACTTTGAAAGCAAGTTGGAAGATGTGTTGCCGGAAATTCGTGGCATTCAGGTGGTCACACTTTCGGCCAAGCAGGGCAAGGGCATTGATGGCCTGATGAAGGCCGTCAGCATTGCTGACAAACGCTGGAACCAGCGCATCTCCACCGGCAAGTTCAACCGTTGGCTTGAGGGCATGCTGGAACGTAATGCACCACCAGCACCCGGTGGCCGCCGCATCAAAATACGCTACGGCACCCAGGCCAGCACAAGGCCGCCAACATTTGCCCTGTTCGGCAACCAGCTGGACAAACTGCCACAAAGCTACACGCGTTATCTGATGAATGGCTTGCGCGAAGCCTTTGATCTCAAAGGCACCCCCCTGCGCTTCAGCATGCGCGGGGGACGGAACCCTTACGACAAAGAGTAGGGGCACACAGACGACATTGCTGACTAAATGCGGGCACTGAAAAACGAAGAGAGACATTGGCAAAAGTTGAGCCGGCCGCGCCTACCTCAAAACATGTATAATATCACTTTACATATGTAAAGTGATGATTTACAGTTTCGTGTTGCTGGGAGAGCTTCAGTGATTGAAACATTCCGCCACAAAGGATTGCGTCAACTTTTTGAAGACGACAATCCAAAAGGGGTGAGAGCAGAACACTTGAGAAAGATCAGGCAGATTTTGGCTTTTTTGGATGCTGCGAACAGTCTTGAAGACTTGAACTACCCGGCCTTACGGCTGCACCCGTTGAAAGGTGAGATGAAAGGCTTCTGGTCGCTTTGGGTGAATGGAAACTGGCGCATTGTCTTCACCTTTGAAGATGGGGCCTTCAAAAAAGTTGATCTGGTGGATTATCATTGAGGGAGCAAAACATGGCCATGAAGAACCCGCCTCACCCCGGCGAAATGATTGGGGATAGCCTCAGTGAGTTGGGGATTTCAATCAGCGCGGCGGCAAGGAGCCTTGGTGTAACGCGCCAGCAAATTCACAATGTCATCGCCGGTCGCAGCGTGATCTCGCCGGAAATGGCATTGCGCCTGGAAAAGGGCCTTGGCAGTTCAGCCGATGTTTGGCTGCGCATGCAGATGAACTATGATCTGGCCCAAGTTCGCGCCCGCACAAAGTCAATCAAAGTGGAGCGGTTGGTGGCTGCTGCCTAGAGTTTAAAGGGAAGCGTCCCCATAGGCGCCATAGCCGCGCCCATAGCCGCGTCAGCGGGAGGTGAGGGCCTTACTTGCTCTTCATCAGCGCCACCAACTGATCCAACGCCGCGCCCCAACCTGCAATGAAACCCATGTCGGCATGGGCTTTGTTGCCTTCTTTCGTTGCATGGCGGACGTGGGCGATGTAGCGGGTGCGGCCATTGCCCAGGTCTTCCAGAATGATCGACACGGTGAAAGGCAAGTCGGCCGCGCCATTCTCTGGTTTCGGCGCGGGGCGGAAGTCTTCAAGCAAAACTGATGTGAAAGTCAGACGCTTGTTGGGGATGACTTCCAGATAACTGCCGTTGTTGGGGAAGCGTTGGCCTTCGGGTGACTCCATGACGACGTTGGCGCGACCGCCAGGCCGCAAATCATTGTCGACTTCAACCGTCTTCCAAGGTTTTGGGGTAAACCATTGCAGCATCAGCTCAGGTTGGGTCCATGCGGCCCAGACCTTTTCAACCGGCACATCAATTTCGCGGTCGAGCACCAAGTCCAGTTCTGGATTGTGAGGGTATGTGGTCATCATAGATTTCTCCCTTCAGTTCTGTTTGAACAATCCCTTGGCATCATACTTCCACACGCCGCCATTGTCGCAGAAATCCTCCATGCACATCGGCAGGATTTGGGCGGCCACTTGTTCTGCTGATGGCAAAGTTTCAGGATCTTCGCCCGGCATCGCAGTCGCGCGCATTTTGGTGCGGGTGGCACCGGGGCTGAAGAGATTGGCGCGGATGTTGGTTGTGGCAGTTTCTCCGGCATAGGTTTTGACCAAGGCTTCGAGGGCTGCCTTGCCAACGGAATAGCTGCCCCAGAAGGGCCAGCATTTATTGGCCAATCCCGATGTCACGAAAATCGCACGGCCATGGGGGGCGGCTTTCAAAAGAGCATCCATGGAGCGGATCAGGCGGTAATTGCTGGTAAGATTAAGTGCCATGGAATCGTCCCACAGCTTGGGATCAATATGGGCAATGGGCGTCAGCTTGCCGAGGGTTCCGGCATTGCCAATCAAGATATCCAGCTTCTGCCAGCGCTCAAATATTGCAGCCCCCAAACGGTCAATGGCGGGCATGTCGAGAAGGTCCATGGGTACCAGCGTTGCAGAACTGCCAACCGCCTTGACCGCATCATCCAGCTCTTCCAATCCTGCCTTGCTGCGGGCTGTGGCCACCACATGGGCGCCTTCGCGGGCCAGATGCACGGCGGTGGCATAACCAATACCGCGGGATGCGCCAGTGACCAGCGCCACTTTTCCTGCAAGCCGCTTGGTCACGTCAGCCCGCCTCTGCCAGCAGTCCGAGTTTCTGTTTGGCGCTTTCGCCAATCAGATCGGTGAGGTGGGTGGGGTATTCGCCAGTGAAACAATGATCAGTGAATTGCGGGTTGGCATTGTTGCGGCCCTCATGGCCCATGGAACGATACACACCATCCACCGAAAGAAAGGCCAGCGAGGTGACGCCGATGAATTTGCGCATTTCTTCCAGCGAGTGGGTGGCGGCGAGCAAGGCCGTTTGTTCCGGCGTGTCGATGCCATAATAATCCGGATGTTTGATGGGTGGGCTGGCGATCCGCATATGCACCTCTGTTGCGCCCGCCTCATACATCATCTGAACGATTTTCACCGACGTGGTGCCGCGCACTACGCTGTCATCAACAAGCACAATGCGCTTGCCCCTGACGACGGCGCGGTTGGCATTGTGTTTCAGTTTCACGCCAAGCGAGCGGATGGTTTGTGTGGGCTCGATAAAGGTGCGACCGACATAATGGTTGCGGATAATGCCAAGTTCGAACGGCACATTCAGCGTGTTGGCATAGCCAAGTGCTGCGGGAACACCAGAGTCCGGGATGGGCACAACCACATCCACATCTGCTGGACTTTCGAGCGCCAATTGGCGGCCCATTTGTTTTCGCACATCATAAACCGAGCGGCCACCCAAGATGGAATCGGGACGGGAGAAATAAATATATTCGAATATGCAGGGGCGCGGTGCCTGGCGGGGGAAAGGCCAATGGCTTTCAACGCCATCTTCCGAAATCACCACCACTTCGCCGTTCTCGATTTCGCGAACAAATTTTGCGCCGATGATGTCGAGCGCGCAGGTTTCCGAGCACAGAATGTATGAGCCATTCAACTCGCCCAACATCAGCGGGCGGATGCCAAGGGGATCTCTCGCGCCGATGAGTTTCTTGTTGGTCAGGCAAACCAAAGCATAGGCCCCTTCGAGATGGCGCAGGGCTTCAATGTAGCGGTCAACCAGTTTGCTTTTGGTGGAGCGGGCCACCAGATGCAAAATCACTTCGGTGTCGGATGTGGATTGGCAAATCGCCCCTTGGGCAATCAGGTTGCGGCGCAATGTCAAGCCGTTGGTAAGGTTGCCGTTGTGGGCTACAGCAAAACCGCTTTCTGCCAATTCGGCAAATAGCGGCTGCACATTGCGCAAAATAGTTTCGCCTGTGGTGGAATAGCGCACATGGCCAAGGGCTGCCTGGCCTTTCAGCCGTTCTATGGTTTTGGCGGAGGAAAAGTGATCACCGACCAGTCCCATGCGGCGTTCCGAATGGAAGCGGCCTTCGCTGTAAGATACAATGCCGGCCGCTTCCTGGCCCCGGTGTTGCAGGGCGTGCAAACCAAGGGCGGTGAGGGCGGCAGCATCGGGGTGGCCGAAAATGCCGAACACGCCGCATTCCTCGCGCAGCGTGTCGCCATCCAGATCGAAATCAACAGTCGGGTTCATTGGGGATCTGCCGGTTTTACGCCATCGACAAGATTTTCAAGGCCCTGGGTTTGGCCATTGTTGTAGCCTGTGCCATCGCCCTCGGCAGCAGGCGGTGCTTCCTTGCCATCATCGCTTCCGATGTTGGCGGATTTTTCCAGGGTTTCACGCACATCGGGCGGCATCAGACCTACCAGCACATCGCTGACACTGCGGATAATCGGCAGGCTCTGGGCATTGCGGATCCAGTCTTCCTGCTTTTCAGGCGGGCTGACCCAACCGTAAAGCATAAAGGCAACTGCCACCAGCACAAGGCCGCGGGCCAGGCCGTAGACGAAACCCAAGGTACGGTCGAAAGCACCGACAGCTGAGTCGACCACCCGGTCGGAGATTTTCACCGAAATAATGGAAACAACAATCAGCACGACAATGAAAGCGGCAGCGCCGACGGCAATCTTGGCCAGAATCGGCTTGTCGACATAGGGTTCGACAAAAGCCAGGGCTTGCGGCTGCTGGATGGCGAAATAGGCCGCCACTGCAGCGGCACCCCACGACACCAACGACAAAACTTCGCGGGTGAAACCCCGACTGAGGGCAAGAACGCCTGAAATCAGCATGATGCCGAGCAGGATGAAATCGAGAATTTGGAAGGGCATAGCGGATTCCGGTCTGGTTGATCAGCCCCTTATAGGCAGGAACAGCCTTGGCTTCCAGCGTCTTGATGAAGGGGTGTGGATGGCTGTTGTTGCACGGGGGAAGGGACCTCATGCTCCTTCGCCCAAGTGGGCTACGGCGCACACGGTCCGGATGAGGTCCCTTACTTCAAGCAATCCGTCTCAATCCCTTCGACCGCGACGCCACCCAGGCCACAAGGTCCGCGACATTTTCCAATTTTCGAACGTTCATGCCTTTTGCTCCCGGCATTTCGCCTGATTCTGCGATGACGGCATCAGTGAGGCCGAGCTTTTGGGCCTCTTTCAACCGCGCTTCACTTTGCCCCACGGGACGAATGGCGCCTGAAAGCGCGATTTCGCCGAACAGCACTGTGCCATGGGGAATGATGGTGTCGGACATGGAGCCCAGAATGGCGGCGGCCACGGCCAGGTCGACGGCGGTTTCCTTGAGTCGCAAGCCACCTGCCACATTGAGATAAACATCATGCTGGCCCAGACTGATGCCCGCCCGCGCTTCCAGTACGGCGAGAATCATCGACAAGCGGTTCGAATCCCAGCCCACCGTGGTGCGGCGCGGTGTGCCCAGTGGCGAAGGTGCTACCAAAGCCTGAATTTCCACCAGCAGCGGTCTCGTCCCCTCAACGCCTGCAAAAACCGCAGTGCCGGGGGCAGGGCGTTCCGATGTGCCCATGAACAATCGCGAGGGATTGGTGACTTCTTTCAAGCCGCCATCCGACATTTCAAACACACCGATTTCATCGGTGGCACCGAAGCGGTTTTTGACGGCCCTGAGAATTCGAAACTGGTGGCCGCGATCGCCTTCAAAATACAAAACCGCATCAACCAGATGTTCCACGACCTTTGGCCCGGCAATCTGACCGTCCTTGGTCACATGCCCGACGAGTAGAACGCAGGTGCCTTTTTGCTTGGCATAGCGCACCAGGGCTTCGCAGCCGGCTTTCAGTTGTGACACAGTGCCGGGCGCGGCTTCGATGACGGGTGACCAGAGGGTTTGTATGGAATCAATCACCACCACGGCAGGCGGCTGGTCTTCGTTCAAGGTGGCGATAATGTCGGAGGTGTTGGTTTCTGCGGCCAACAAGACAGGCGCATCACTCAAGCCCAATCGCTCAGCCCGCAGGCGGATTTGGGCAATGGCTTCCTCGCCCGAGACATAAACAACTTTTTGCCCCGCCCGCGCCATGGATGCGAGGGCCTGCAACAGCAATGTGGATTTGCCAATGCCAGGATCACCGCCGATCAACACGGCAGAGCCCGACACAAAACCGCCGCCCGCCACCCGGTCAAGTTCCGCCATGCCAACCTTGATGCGGGGCGGGGCAGCATCCACACCCTTTAATCCGACCAATCGCGTCGGGCGTCCCCTGGGCAAGGCCTGACCTTTTGCGCCAGAAGCTGGCGCTTCACGGGATTCCTCGATGATGCTGTTCCATTCGCCACAGCAGTCGCAGCGGCCCGACCATTTGGTGGATGTGGTGCCACAGGATTGGCAGACGAATTGCGATGATGTTTTGGCCATGGCTTGCCATAACACAGAACATAAGAAGAACGCAAGGGATGCGTACGATTCTTGTCATGGTTTTCCCATATTTGGTTTGCATGCTTCAAACATGTTTTGACGAAGCAGCTTGGTGCGTTTAGCTTTGTGTCAAATCAACGGGAGGAAATTTCCATGCGCGTCACACGTTTTGCCCTCAGTCTCACAGCGTTGATGGCGCTGGTCATGGCGGCACCTGCTGCCTTGGCCCAAGAACAGTATCGTCCCGTGGGCACGGTCGAATATCAACCCGAGCCATTGTCGGTTGAGCGGGGCACTTTCGTGATCAAGAATGAAGACCGCAAAATTCGCAGTCTGCGTTTTGAGATAGATCAGGGTGAAGCCGATATCCGGTCGTTCAAAATCATCTATGTTGACGGTGAAGAGGAGCGTGTTCGGGTGCGGCAGCTCTTGAAAGAAGGTCAGCGTACGGATGTTTTAAGGCTTGAAGAACCCCGCCCGGTGAAGGCCGTTGAGATTGCCTATTTGCCGAAAGGTGCCGTGAGCATTGTGTTGCTGGCCGATGCGCGACGACCAGAACCACCGCCTTCCGAATGGCAGGAACTTGGCTGCAAGAACGTCGGCTTCCTGATCGATCAGGATTCAATCATTGTGAAATCGCAAGACCGCTACAGCGCCATTCGCTTGCGTTCGTCAGGCAATGAATTCGAATTAAAAGAGCTGTCACTCCGCTATGGCAACGGCCAACGCGAGATCTATCAAATTCGTTCGATCATTCCTTCAGGTGGCCGATCCAACGCCATCAAATTGCGCGGCGAAAGCCGCCGCATCAACCAGATCGACATGCTCTATCGCTCGCGTGTCATCAGCAACCAGAAAACCAGATTGTGCATCGATGGCCTGGTAGATGCTGGATTTGATGACGAGGAAAATTGAGAGACTTATACCAACGGCCACTTGAAATGACTCACTTCCTTCGACTGAACGGGATCAAAAATTCACCTGCGTCCCCCACCTCCGTCGCTTCGCGCCACCTCCTCCCCGATGAAGAATCGGGGTGGAGGGTGCAGTTGGAGACCGGTATTCATCAAGTGCCCTCCAACCCGCGCCTTTCGCGGGGAGGAGGTGGCCGAAGGCCGGAGGTGGGGGCCACAAGCGACTTCTGCAAACAACCATTGATGCGGTCAGTTTATGGGGCCATTGGTACTACTTTCCCAAGCCCACAGGCTTTCCAATCACCACGATGTTCAACTGATCAGACTGCAACAATTTCTTCGCCTGATCCCTTACCTGTTCAATCGTCACTGCATTGACCTTGTCATTGCGAATGTTGGTCTGGTTGATGGGATAATCATAAAGTTGTTGAGCGAGCAGGGTGGAGGCGATGGCGCTGTTTGATGTGAAGCGCATGGCATAGGAACCTGTGATATAGGTTTTGGCCAGGGACATTTCCTCTGGCGTCGGGCCATTGTCGGCCATGTCTTGCAAGACTTGCCTGGTCACCCTGATGGCTTCGGCTGCGGTTTCATTGGCAGTGGTGAGATAGCCAAAGGAGTAGCCTGCCTTGTTGAAGTTGTTCAGGGAAAAACTGGTACCATACGTCAGCCCGCGCTTTTCACGAACCTCGCGGGTCAGCCGCGCGAACGATGCGCCGCCGCCAATGATTTCCGAGAGGATATAAGCAGGATAGTCTTTCTTTTCTGCGGGCGGCGTTCCCTTGCCGCCGAAGATGACAATCGACTGGGGTGAATCGAAGTCAATAATTTTCAGCTCCAGACCGGTTTTTACTTCCACCGACGGAACCACATCTGGAACTGGCGTATCAGGCAGTGAACCAAAAACCCGGTCAAGCTCAAGGCCCAAGGTTTTGGCGTCAATATCGCCGACCACGGCAATTTTAAGTTTGTGGCGGGTGAAAACTGTTTTGTGGAATTGCCGCAGATCGTCTGCCGAGATCTTGCCCAGGGTATCAATCGTGCCATTTGAACTGCGACTATAGGGGTGGTTGGGAAAAGCTGCTTCGGTCCATGCCAGTGAAGCAATGGTGCCAGGGTCCTTCAGCATGTCGGCTGCCTGCTGCAAATAATATTTGCGCATGCGGTCAAGGGGTTCGGCCTCAAATCGGGGTGCAGTCACCGCCTTGGTCAGCAAGTTGAAAGCAGCATCGCGGTTTTTCGAAAGTGTATAGAGACTGCCATAGAAACTTTCTGACGCTGCTGAGAAACTGATCGAAATGGACAGCCTGTCGCGCAGATCGCGGAAAGCCGGTCCATCCATGTCGGCAGCACCTTCGTCCATCATGCCCGTCAAGAAATTGCCGGTGCCGTCTTTCCCGATTGGATCATTGATGGTGCCGCCGTTGAAAGCGAAATTCATGGCGACAAGTGGAATTTCATGGGCCTCAACCAGCCAAGCCTTGATGCCGCCGGGGCTGGTGACTTCCTGTATGTCGATGGCATTTGCCAGCATCGGGAATGCTGCCATGCAGACAACCGACACAACAACAAAAATTGAATGCCTGACAAATGAGAAGGCCGTGAAAAGTTTCATGCCGATTTTTTCCGTCACTGTGTTCCGTCACTTTTTCTCTGGCAACATGATGCCGGTTACTGCGCGTTTGATATCGAGATAGGCAGCGGCTTTCTGAACTTCTTCCAAGGTCACGGTGGGCAGAATATCGATATGGGCCAAGACTTCATCGGGTGTAAGTCCCATGGTCGCCGCCAAACCAATAATGCCGCCAAAGCTTGAGGGTTGGTCCAGCCCATAGATGGCATCGGCCTGGGCGCGATCCTTGGCATCTGACAGTTCTTTTGCCGTCACACCATTGCGGATCACATCGGCGATAATGACATCGATTTCGGCTTCAAGTTTGGCCATCTCGACACCATCGGCAGGGGAGGCGTAAATGCTGAATTCGCCATTGTCCAACTGGGTGCCGGAATAATTTGCACCAGCCGATGTCGCGACTTTCTTTTCCAACACAAGTTTTTTGTAAAGTCGCCCTTGGGCACTATCGCCAATGATCACCGACAAGAGCGAAAGCGCATCGGCTTCCTTCGGCGCAGCTGTAATATAAGAAGGCGTAAAGTAGCTGCGGGAAATGCTTGATGTGGCCACACGGGCGTCATACATGGTGATGCGGCGTTCAACCAGCGGCGGTGGCTCAACCGTGCGGTGGCGGGGTTGGGGGATAAATGTGTTTTTCAGCGGCGCATAGAACTTGTCCGCCAGATCACGGGCGACTTGCGGAGTCACATCGCCAACAATAACCACCGTTGCATTGGCTGGCGTGTAGTGTTGCTTGTAAAAGGCCAGTGCATCATCAAGTGTCAACCGGGCCACATCATCATTCCAGCCAATCACCGGCCTGCCATAGGGATGGGCCAGATAAAGCGACGCTGCCATGTGCTCGCCCAGCAAGGCGCCGGGGCTGCTGTCGGTGCGTTGGCGGCGTTCTTCCTGCACGATTTTGAGTTCGGTTTTCACGCTGTCCACATTGAGTTGCAAGTTCTGCATGCGGTCGGCTTCCAGCTCCATCATCAGCGGCAGTTTGTCGGCGGCAACGCGCTCATAGTAAGCCGTGGCATCGCGCTGGGTGAAGGCGTTTTTCTCGCCACCATTCTGGTCCAACAGGCGGTCAAACATGCCTTCGGGATATTTTGGCGTGCCCTTGAACAAGAGATGTTCCAGAAAATGCGCCAGGCCGGTTTTGCCAACCTGTTCATCAGCAGCGCCCACCCGGTACCACACTGTGTGGGTTACAACGGGCGCGCGGTGGTCTTCGATGAGAATCACACGCAAGCCGTTGGCCAAGGTGAATTCCGTCGATTTGATATCGAGGGCCCCTGCCGACGAAACGAGCATTGTTTGGGCTAGGGCTGCAAAGCAGAGTGCGAAGAGAAATGCGAGGGAACGTTTGATCATCAGGGGGAGTTACCTCAGGCGAATGAAGAAGTCAAGCTTAAATTCTCGTAATGGGAACTAATTCTTAAAAACAATCCTGCCGTCACAGATTGTAACAACAGGCTTCACCTGACAGATTGCCGTGGATTCTGTCTTTTCCATGTCGTGGTCGAGCACAGCAATGTCAGCCAGGTATCCCTCTTTCAACTTGCCTTTGCGGTCTTCCATGAACTCCATATGGGCACCTGCAAGCGTGAAAGCATGCAACGTATCCATCAGTCTTTGGCGCTGATCCGGGCAATCGGGCCGCAGCGTTTCCACCGTCATCGCCGCTTGCATGCCGATAAATGGGTCCAGCGGTGCCACTGGCCAATCGGATGAAAACGCAATTTGCGCACCTGTATTGCGCAAGGTTTGCCACGCATAGGCATAAGGCAAATTGTCGCCAACCCGGCTCAGAATCGGTTCATGCGGCACACCCGGAACCCCGACCCCTGCAATGGGTTGCAAGGAGGCAATAACGCCCAGTTCCGCCAATCTTGGAATATCCTGGGGATCAATCAATTCGATATGCTCAATACGATGGCGCGAATCGCGTTTGCCATTTTGTTTCCGGGCAAATTCATAACCGTCCAAAGTCCGGCGCACCGCGCCATCACCGATGGCATGCACACTGATTTGCAAACCATGGGAATCGGCCCGTGCTGCCAAGGCATTGAATTCTTCAGCTGAATAAAGTGGCGCACCGGTATTGCCGGGATAGCCAGGATACTCCTCCAACATCAACGCCGTCAGGGTTTCCATCACACCGTCCATGAAAACTTTGACGCGACCCGAATGCAGCATGTCAGTCCGGTATTTTTCGCGGTAAGCCACTGCTTCATCAACTTTCGAAACATCGAAATAATTCTTGTGATGATAGGGAACTTCCACGCGGGCATTCAATTCGCCGCGCTTTTCAAGTTCATGCAACAATTCAAGCTGATACCAATTGCCATCCATGTTGTGCATGGATGTGATGCCAAGCGAATTGGCATGGGCAATGCCGCGTTTCAGGTATTCAATATCGGCCTCGCGTTGTTCTGGCGTTGCCGGAGGAACGGGATTTTCGGCGGTGATGATTCCGGCAGATTCGCGACCCCCGGTAGCGGTTAACGCAAACACCGGCGTGAATGCCGCAAACTCGCGCAATTCACCAGTTGCCAAACCATTTTCATCGAGAACGATTTCATTGCCGACAGGCAACGCGCGGCCCCGCATGATGCCTGCGACTTCCAATGCCTTGGTATTCGCCCAAACCGTATGGTGATCAAAACAACCGATGATGAACGGCATATCGGGAACGATGCGATCCAGCAATTGCCGGGTGATTGAAATACCCTCGCCAAACTGCTCATGAGTAGCGCTGATGGCATTGATGATTTTCAAATCGGGATTTTTTTGCCGATAGTCATTCACAGCCCCGGCAATTTCATCAAATCCAATGTTGGTGCGAATATTCAAGGCATCAAGCTCAACTGATCCAATGAACAAATGCACATGGCTTTCAACAATGCCGGGAATAACCGTATTGTGATGATTGTCGATCAGTTTGGTATGAGGTCCGGACAATTCCAACACGTCGGCATTTTTCCCCACCCGCAAAATGCGGTTTCCCTTGATCGCCAAAGCCTCAGCAAAGGGGTTTTGCTCGTCCATTGTGATGACGCGGGCATTGGTGATGATGATATCAGCGAATTTCATTTGGGTGTCTCATTTTTGCACTTGTCAGATGCCCAGCAATCGCGCACCATTGCCCCGTCGTCAACATTTTGAAAGGAGGTGATCCGATGTCGAGTGAGTTCACAGTGAAAACAGGAACCTTGGTGCGGATTATGTCTTTGGAAGCGCAGTCGCTCACCTGAGTCAAGTCAGCAGGTCCGGGGCTTTCGCACCCCTTGGCCGTTCCTGATTTTCCAATAACCTCACGGAAGGGCTGCAACTTTGTTGTGGCCCTTTTTCGTTCCGGAGTTTTGTGGTAAGCGCAGCCAATTGTTTGGGAGGTTGCCAATGCTCAAGTTCTTCGTTGCTGCAATGATCGTGACAGGGATGACCGGATTTGCTGAAGCCAAGATTACGGTCAGCAAGGTCAACACCTTCGAAGAAAAGAAAATCAACGGCAAGAATTTCATCCGCATTTGCAAAAGCAGCGGCAGCAAAAAGAAGCCCGTACTAAAATGCGAGACCATCAATCTTGATGAAGTGTCTTCCTACTGCAAACCACCCAAAGCCCAGGCTGGCTATGAACAGGCCCAATATGCCAGTGGTTGCTGCTTTCAAAAAGGCGACAAGTGGAAGTGGCTGAACAATTGTAGCCTATAGGTTCAAGTTTGACGTGCTTTTGTGGGGCGCATGTTTCGAGGCTCGCAAGGGCGAGCACCTCAACATGAGGGAATCCCCCGATGGTCCCTCATGCTGAGGTGCCGCGCCTTCGCGGCCTCGAAGCACCTCCAACGGAAAATCGGGATATTCCACAAAATCGTTCAGCCCTTCAAAACATCCATCTGAATAGGGCCTTCAGCCCTTCCGTGAATAAACTGGTCAACATAGGCATTGCCTGACCGGTTGACCTGATTGGCTTCACCCTGCCAGATGATTTGACCCTTGTGGATCATCGCAATGTCATCGGCAATCTTGCGGGCCGAGGCCATGTCGTGGGTTATTGAAATTGTCGTTGCCCCCAAACGCTTCACGCAATCAACGATCAGATTGTTGATGACGTCGGCCATGATCGGATCAAGGCCGGTTGTCGGTTCATCAAAAAAGATGATTTCGGGATCAGCGGCAATGGCCCTTGCAAGCGCCACGCGTTTTTGCATGCCGCCTGAAAGTTCAGCGGGGTAAAGCGTTGAGACATCGGCATTGAGACCCACTTGCGCCAGTTTTTCGATGGCGATGTCGTGGGCCTGTCCGCGTGCCATGCCCCGGCCCTGGATCAGGCCGAAGGCTACGTTTTCCCACACTGCCAGGGAATCAAAAAGCGCCGAACCTTGAAACAACATGCCAAAGCGCGCGAGATATTCATCCCGCGCCGACCCCTTCAGGCCAACGACATTTTCACCGGCAATATTGATCTCGCCTTCGTCTGGTTTGAGAATGCCGAGGATGCATTTCAGCATGACGGATTTTCCCGTGCCTGATCCTCCGATGACCACCAGTGAGCGACCCTTGCCGACTTCAATGTTCAAGCCATTCAGCACATGTTTTTTGCCGAAGGATTTTTGAAGGTTTTTGAGTTCGATATAAGGTGCTGTCATCGATCAATCGCCGAACAGCAATGAGGTGAGCATGAAATTTGCGGCAAGAATCAAGATGGCCGATGAAACGACGGCATTGGTTGTGGCCCGGCCCACACCTTGTGCGCCACCTTTGGAATTAAAGCCGTGGTAGCAGCCCATCAGCGCGATGATAAAGCCAAAAACCGCCGCTTTGATCAAGCCCGATGTGATGTCGGAGGCATGCAGGAAGTCAGCCGTGTTTTTGATATAGGCAAATTCATTGAAGCCCAAAGATCTGGTCCCAACCAGATAGCCGCCCATTATGCCGATGGTATCGCCAATGGCTACCAATATAGGCAACGACACAACGGCGGCCAGTAATCGCGGACCCACCAGATATTTAAAAGGGTTGGTGGAAAGCGTTACCAGCGCATCAATTTGTTCGGTCACCCGCATGGTGCCAAGCTCTGCGGCAATCGAGGCTCCAACCCGGCCCGATACCATGAGTCCCGCAAGAACCGGACCCAACTCGCGGGTAATCCCTAGGGCAACAATCGAAGCTACCAGGCTTTCGGCGTTAAAGCGCGATGATCCAAGATAGATTTGCAAGGCCAGTGCGCCACCGGTGAAAAATGCCGTCAAAGCCACGACAGGCAATGACGTATAGCCAATGCGCCAGAACTGGCTGAGAAACTGTCCCCAATAGTAGCGCGGCGAAAGACCAAGCCACAGACCGTCCCTTGCAAACAGGGCAATGCGCCCGGTTTCAGCAAAAAGTTCCAGAACAAGGCGGCCGATGGTGGCGAAGAGGTTCATGATTCTCCAGACGAGTAAACTCTGGCATAGCGACTTCCCAGCCGGGTGAGAAGTTCATAAGAGATGGTTCCGGCCCAGCCTGCAACCTCATCAATGGAAATGCGTTGTCCCAAAATTTCAGCCCGCGATCCCTTGCTGACCAGCGAAGGTTTTACATCAGTTACATCAATGCCCATCATGTCCATGGAAACCCTGCCTACTATCGTACAGCGTTTGCCGCCAACAAACACTTGCGCCGGTCCATCTTTTTGCCGCGACGACAATTGCCGTGGCACGCCGTCTTTGTAGCCAGCACCCAGAATGGCAATGCGGCAGTCGCGCGGGGCTTTCCAGGTGGCGGAGTAACCGACGGTTTCACCTTTCTTGACTTCGCGCACTTGCAACACCGTGCCTTCCAAAGTGGCCACGGCTTTCATGGGGTTTTTTTTCGGTGCAACCGGATTGCCGCCATAAAGCGCAATGCCGGGCCGCACCAGATCATGGGCAAAAGCCTTGCCAAGATAGATGCCCGAAGAATTTGCCAGACTGGCTGGAACATGGGGAAGCACGGAGCGCACAACATCAAATCTCTGCCGTTGCTCTTCATTCAGGGGATGACCAGGTGAATCGGCGCAGGCGAGATGGCTCATCAGCAATGACACATTGAGTCCTGCCATCAAGAATTTGTCCAGAGTGAGCGCATGGAAGTCCGCCATGCTGAGTCCGAGGCGATTGATACCCGTATCGACATGCAAGGCGCACGGCAGGGCATGGCCAAAGCGCCGCCCGAAGGCCGCCCATTCGCGGGCTTCGTCAATCGCAATAAGGGCAGGGCGCA
Organism: Hyphomicrobiales bacterium; assembly: GCA_031417515.1. Lineage (GTDB taxonomy): Bacteria > Pseudomonadota > Alphaproteobacteria > Rhizobiales > Aestuariivirgaceae > Aestuariivirga. Next base: position 6,073 of record JANOVS010000015.1, on the reverse strand, counting down.
ATTTATGTTGCGCATAAAATTCGGCCTGGCCCGGAAACAATCCATCAAGCACATAGATCGTGGCCTCCGGCAAAAGCCCGCGCAGCTCTTCTCCTTCTTTGGGCCGCGCCACAAAAAACGAACGGCAACCCGCTTCCCACAAAGCCTTGGCCACAGGTGCCAAACCAATTCCGTAGGCATTGCCCTTGATCGCCGCACCAGTCTCGGCTTGCCCGGCTTTTTTGGCGAGGTTGCGATAGTTGCTTTGCAAGGCACCAAGGTCAATCGACAATACGGCACCGGCGAGGTCTGGCGGGATCATATGCATGGGACAGGGAATTAGGACAGGTCGTCTAAAAAATCCAGCCTGCTATCGGTTCACCAATATCGGCGGCAATCCAGAGCGGTTCCAGTTTTCCTGGAAGCGCAGTTTCACTCTCTCGGCGTCATCCCCACGAAAGTGGGGAACCAGACTTTCAACCAGCTCGTACGCGGAAAGTCTGGTTTCCCGCTTTCGCGGGAATGATGGTGTGCTTGAGTTGCTGATTCAAACGAAGCCGGAACCGCTCTAACTCAGCGGATCAAATCGACCAAAAGTGCGGTTGTGATAAATCAGCGGTGTTGCGGTATTTTTGGACACGGCATGAACCCGGCCCATGAAAATGCGATGAGTGGCCACATCGACGTGAGTTTCAAGATGGCAGGAAAATGTGGCCGATGCGCCTTGCAGCAAAACTTCACCGGATGCCGACTGGGTCCAGTCCTTGTCGGCAAAATGGTAGGGTTCGCCGATTTTGGGATGGCCTGAAAAAATCCGGGCAAGTTCCACATGGTTGACATCGAGGGCGTTCACGACAAAGGCCCGATGCTTGGTGATGGCTTCGACGATCAGGTTTTTCCGGTTGATGCAGACCAGAACAATCGGTGGTTCGGCGGAAACCGACGACCAAGCACTGACTGTCAAGCCCAATCGACCTGCCGGACCGTTGGTTGTCACCACGCTCACCCCCATGGCGGCGGACGCCATGGCGTTGACAAAGTCAGATGTTACAACATCTTGTGGATTGGTGGGTAAACTGTCCATCTATTGATTGTTCCCTGGAAGACCCGCCGATTTACAGGGGCTGCCATGCAACGCAAGGCATAATTGAAGCACGGTAAAAACTGCAAACCAACTGATAGTCTGTGGATAGCGTTCAAAAACCAGATTTGATTCCCAATCTTAAAACGCAACTGATAGCAACCCGACCATGAACACCGTAACGCCCCTGCGCGCCACTGAACCCCAACAAGACAGCGAAGCTGGCTCTGATGCCTATCGCTTGCCGCCCCATAATCTGGAAGCCGAGCAGGCATTGCTGGGTGCCATTCTCAGCAACAATGATGCTTGTGACCGGGTGACTTCGTTTCTGATGGCCGAGCACTTCTTCGAGCCTGTGCATGCCCGGATTTTTGAAGCAGCGGCCAGCATGATCCGCATGGGCAAACTGGCCAGCCCGGTTACGCTGAAATCCTATTTCGAAGGTGATGCCACGCTGAAGGAAATTGGCGGTCCGGTTTATCTGGCACGGCTTGCGGCTTCAGCCACCACCATTATCAATGCTGAAGAATATGGCCGCACCATTCATGAACTGGCGCAACGGCGCAAACTGATTGTTGTCGGAACTGAAATCGTCAACGAAGCCTATGATGGCGACGTGGAAAATTCTGCCAAGGCGATGATCGAGAAGGCCGAGAGCACGCTTTATGCGTTGGCCGAAACCGACAAATACGGCAAGGGCTTCCAGAATTTTAGTCGCGCGTTGGCCGCTGCCATTGATATGGCTGCCGGTGCCTTCAAACGCGATGGTGGACTATCTGGCATCTCCACGGGCCTTCGCGATCTGGATGAAAAACTGGGCGGCTTGCAGGCTTCGGATTTGTTGATATTGGCGGGGCGACCTGCCATGGGCAAAACGGCACTGGCCACAAACATCGCCTATCACGTGGCCAAGGCCTATGAGGCGGAATACCAGACCGATGGATCGTTGAAAGTGTTGAACGGCGGCATTGTTGGTTTCTTTTCACTTGAAATGTCGTCGGAACAATTGGCCACGCGTATCATTGCCGAACAGACGGAAATTTCGTCGGAACGCATTCGTCGCGGCAAGATCGATGAAGCGGAATTTGATCGCCTGGTTGAGGTGAGCCAGGAATTGCAAAAGCTGCCGCTTTATATTGATGACTCCGGCGGCCTGACCATTGCGCAGTTGGCAGCCAGAGCACGACGGATGAAACGTCAACGGGGATTGGGTTTGATCGTCGTCGACTATTTGCAACTGCTCGCTGGTTCGGCCCGCAAGGCAGCTGAGGGCCGCGTACAGGAAGTTTCCGAAATCACCGTGGGCCTGAAAGCCTTGGCCAAGGAATTGAATGTACCGGTCATCGCGCTTTCGCAGCTGTCGCGTCAGGTTGAGTCGCGCGATGACAAGCGGCCGCAACTTTCGGATTTGCGTGAATCCGGATCGATCGAGCAAGATGCCGACGTGGTGATGTTCGTCTATCGCGAGGAGTATTATCTCTCGAAAAAGGAACCGCCTATCGGTTCTGCCGATCATTTGAAGTGGCAGGAAGATTCAGACCGTGCCCATGGCAAGGCCGAAGTGATCATCGGCAAACAACGCCATGGTCCAACAGGTATAGTCGAATTGCAGTTCGAAGCGTCACTGACAAAGTTCCAAAATCTGGTGCGCGATGGCTATGTGCCGGAACGGTTTGAGTAGTTCAAATCTCAAGCTCAATCAAAAACGGCTGGGAAGATTTGAAACTCTGTTGCATCAGTGCGGCGCAATCTTGCAGCGTTGCACAGGATGCGGCTTCGACGCCAAAGCCGTTGGCGATTTTGACCCAGTTCAAATCGGGGTTGCCGAGGTCCAGCATGTTCATGGCAGTGGGGCCGGGATTGGCACCGACATTGCCATATTCGGCAATCAGGATTTGATATTTGCGGTTGGAAAGAATGACAGTGGTGACGGGAAGTTTTTCGCGGGCCTGGGTCCACAGGGATTGAATGGTATAAAGTGCCGAACCATCAGCTTGCATATTGATGACGCGCCGACCGCCACCAGCAATAGCGGCACCTGTTGCGCAAGGCATGCCGTAACCAATAGCACCACCGGTTACCATCATCCAGTCATGGGGCGGCGCATTGTGGCTTTCCTGAAAAAGTTGGCCACCCAGACTGATGGCTTCATCAACGATAATGGCTTGTTCCGGCATGACGGCCGCCAACATTTGGCCAAGGGCAGGGGAGTTGGCCAGGCCTTTTGGAATTGAAGGTTTTTCGTGACGTTGTGATTGCGTTGAAGGACTTGCGCCCAATTCTTCAGCAAGGCATTGCAAGGCCGCTTCGGCATCTTGATCGTAATCGCAAAGTGAGAGGTGGCTGGCTTTTGCCGGACTGTGAAAACTTGGCGTACCCGGATAGGCAAAAAAACCAACGGGCGGCCTTGCGCAGACAGTGATGATATGCTGCACGTCTTTTAACATATCTATGGCGAGCGGTGCGGGATAGGGCACCCTTTCGAGGGCCATGCGGCCTGATCCACGCTGGTGAAAACCATTGATGGATTCTGCCAACACCCCACACTGGAATTTGCCTTGAATGGCAGCGGCATGAATTTGAGGGGGGCCACGCAAGGCATCGCCGCCCAGCAGCACCAGCACGTTGGACTTTTCGCGCAAGATTTTGGCGGCCTTGCGAACGGCGACTTGGTTGATTTTGGATTGGGACGGGATGGCCAGTGGTTTGGCAATCTTGCCACCTTCATTCCAAGACGCATCGGAGGGCAGGATCAATGTCGCGATTTGGCCCGGTGATGTGCGGGCGGCCTGAACAGCTTCGGCGGCATCACGGCCGACACGGGACGACTTGCGAGAAGTTTTCACCCAATCTGAAACCGTGCGGGCCAAGGCCCTTGTGTTCGTGGCAAGGGGGGGATCGAAGGCGGCATGATGGGTAGCTTGATCACCGACGATATTGACAATCGGCGCTCGGGCCCGCTTGGCGTTGTGCAAGTTAGCGAGACCATTGGCAAGGCCGGGGCCACAGTGCAACAGGGTTACGGCAGGTTGGCGCGTCACCCGGCCATAGCCATCTGCCATGCCAGTCACCACATTTTCTTGCAAGCCCAGGATACAACGTAATCCGGGAATGCGATCCAAGGCTGCAACGAAATGCATTTCGCTGGTGCCTGGATTGGCAAAGCAAACTTTTAATCCATGCCCAACCAATGTGTGGACCAGACTTTCTGCGCCATTCATTTTGTGGGGAATTTTTGATGTCATTGCAAAATCATATCCGCAGCTTTTTCAGCAATCATGATGGTTGTGGCATTGGTGTTGGATGATACCACAGTTGGCATCACCGATGCATCCACGATACGCAGATTTTTCAGGCCATGCACTCTCAAGTTCAGATCGACGACGGCTTGGTCGGTGGTTCCCATGGCACAGGTGCTGGTGGGGTGGTGATCGGTTTTAGCCATGCGGCAGGCATAGTCAAATAGTTCTGCATCGGAGTTTATTGTGGGGCCTGGCATGCGTTCAGCAAGGATGTAGTCTTTAAGGGCAGATTGCCGGAATATTTCCCGCGCCATTTTGAGACCTCGCAATGACATCTCCCTGTCATAGGGGTCGGCCCAATAGTTGGGATCAATCAAGGGGTGGCTGTTGGGGTTGCTGTCCTTGAGGCGCACGGTGCCGCGCGAGCGCGGGCGCATGAAAGCGGTGTTCAAGGTGACGCCGGCATTTTTTAGTTTGGCGATGCCAGCTTCGATGCCGGACCCCATGCCGAGGTGCAATTGCATGTCTGGAGCGGCGGCATTTTCATCGACAAACCAAAACCCACCGGAGTCAAACAGCGATGATGCCACGGGGCCTTTGCGGGTGAGCATATATTTCAACCCGGCAAGGGCGGCCCATAGGGGCTTGCCGTACTTGTCATAGGTGTGATCGCCTGTGCATTCGGCGATGACGCAGATATCAACGTGATCCTGCAGATTACTGCCGACACCCGCGAGGTGGTGGCGTATTTCGATTCCGGTTTGAACCAAGTGTTCAGCCGGTCCAATGCCCGATTGAAGCAAAAGTTTGGGCGAGCCAATGCTGCCGGATGCAATGATGACTTCACGGGTAGCTGTAAGTTTGATCTCACCACCTGTTGCATCAGCGATGGCGATGCCAACAGTGCGCTTTCCTTCAAGCAGGATGCGTGTCGTCAATGTAGAAAGCTTCACGGTCAAATTGCTCCGTGTACGGATCGGACTCAAATAGGCTGTTGCGGTCGATGAGCGGCGGGCGTTGCGCTGGGTGAGTTGGTAGAAACCGACGCCAGCCGGATTGGCCGATGCAAGATCAGGATTGTGCGGAATGCCAAATTGCCCGGCGGCTTTGATAAAGGCCTCTGCGATTGGTAGCGGCGCAGCGGGTTTGGAGACTCCTATGGGGCCGCCCTTGCCGTGGGTCGCATTGTTAAAACTGTCGTTGTCTTCGGACTTTCGAAAATACGGCAGCACGTCGTCGTAGGACCAGCCCTTGCAACCCATTTGTGCCCAGGTATCAAAATCGAGGGCATTGCCACGGGTATAAATTTGCGCATTTATGGTGGAACCACCGCCGATGACTTTGGCCTGGGTGAACCACAGCACGCGATTTTGCATATGCTTTTGCGGCACCGTTGACCAGCCCCAGGAGCCAATGCCCTTGGTCATTTTCGCGAAACCGGCGGGCCAATGATAGAGGATGTTGTTGTCGGCTCCACCAGCTTCCACCAGCAAGACTTTGCAGTGGGGATCAGCAGACAAGCGATTGGCGAGCACGCAACCAGCCGAACCGCCGCCGACAATGATGAAGTCGAAGGTGTTTTCTGCAGCAGTTATCATCACAACTCCAGTAAACCATTTGTATTATCGGCCAGATGAATTGGCCGCATCAAGACTGTTGGCACTTGTTACAAGTGCCCCCCACCTCCGGCCTCCGGCCACCTCCTCCCCGCCGAAGGGGCGGGTTGGAGGGTGAACTCAAGCACCGACCTCAATCTTCGCTGCCCTCCAAC
>JANOVS010000014.1:0-12657 GCA_031417515.1 Hyphomicrobiales bacterium | reverse complement strand
GCGACTGTTCGGGTTTGATGAAACGGCGGATGCATGACCCTGCTTCTCCACGGGCTTGGTGTCCCAAAGGTGCGTCGGTCTGGCATCCGCCTCCGCAACACCAGATATAGCAGATGCTGCCGATTCGAACTTACAAGGTGGATCGGGCGAAGCCCGAGACGGATGAGGTCCCTTTGGTACTCAGCGCGATGTTTATGTTTTCGCAATCCGTCTGATACGCGTTACCATCTGGCCTTTCGCAGCAATGCGCGCCACGACAACGTGCAGCGGTTCAATTACAGTCATCATGTGAAGGCCATTGGCATGGAGCAAGTTCTTGTTGTCTCGCATCATGCCGACATGGCCTTTCCAGAATACCAGATCGCCACGTTTCAACTGCGAGAAATCCGGAGCATCAATGGCAAGCCCCAAATCATTTTCCTGCATGTCGGAATCGCGCGGGGCTTTGATGCCGCAGGCGTTCAGTGACACCTGCACCAGGCCGGAGCAATCGATGCCCAGCATGGTTTTGCCGCCCCAGAGATAGGGCACATGCAAAAACTTTTCGGCGATGGTGACGAAGTCCTGTTGTTGTTCAGCGATGGCTGAAGCATGATTGGCAAAAACAAAACCGCCCTGCTGCAGACTGAAGTAATCTCCTTCGCATGCCGTCACCGATAACTTGGCGTTCATGGGAATGCTCATCGCAGGTTGGGTTTTAAGATCGGGTTTTGGATAGATGTGGGTTGATGGCGATGTGACATGATGGGTGACGCCCAAAACTTCCATCGACAAACTTTCAACCGGCACATAACCCACATAGCCATCATCATCGATCTGCACCCAAGCCCAACCATTCGCATTCTCAAAAACTCTGCAAGTCTCGCCCAGCAACGCTTGTGAGAGTTGCATGGCATCAGCTTGGGGAGCGCGATGTAGTGGCGTTACCGGCCAGACAAATTGTGCAGGGCTGCCCGCAACAAATTGCGCCGCTTCAACTTCTCCTTGCAAGGACTGGTCTGCAAGATCATCCCTGAAAACATGCAGCCGCTTGTCGAGTTTTGTCATGAACGCACAGCTCCGGCTTTGGCGGCAATCAAATCAGATAAGCGTTCAAGGTATAAAACGCCTTTGACCGTGCGCTGGATCAAAACATTGCGCCTGTCCTTGTCATCCCGGCGGCGCGACACCAGACCGAGCTTGCCCATGGAGTCGAGGGCGCGGGTAATCACAGGTTTTGAGACATGCAGTTTCGACGCCAAAGCCCGCACCGTGTGAGGTGGGGCTTCGAGATAAATAGTAAGCAGGATCGTGATCTGGCGCACCGAGAGATCAGGCTCATCGTCAAGAACCTGGGCCAGCCCCACGTCGTGCCAGAGCTGCATGGATTGGGCCGAAGACAGTTGCATGGTATCGGGTCCGGATTTCGTTTCGGTACCGTTTCATATCACGCCAAATCCGGCCCCACTGCAAGCCCTTCATTTCCCGTATGTTTTCTGGAACAAACTGAACAATGCCCGTATGCCCTGCTGTTCACCGCCCTTGGGGCGGCCAGGTTTGGCATTGGGGGTCCAGCCGAAAACATCAAAATGCACAAATGCTCCAGCCTTTTCACTGAAGCGGCGCAAGAATAACGCTGCCGTAATGGATCCGGCAAAGCCGCCAGCTCCGGCATTGTTGAGGTCGGCAATCGGGGTTTCGATGAGCGCGTTATAAGGACGCCACAAGGGCATGCGCCAGAGGGGATCATTCACCGCCATGCCATGGCTTTGAATCTCGGCGGCAAGCTTGTCATCATCCGTAAAGAACGGCGGCAGATCGGGGCCGAGCGCCACGCGGGCCGCACCCGTCAAGGTGGCCATGTCGATCAGCAATTCAGGCGATTCCTCGTCGGCCAAGGCAAGCGCATCGGCCAAAACCAATCTCCCTTCGGCATCGGTATTGCCGATTTCCACGGTCAACCCTTTACGGGATTTGAACACATCGCCGGGCCGGAATGCTTCATCTGAAATCGAATTCTCCACGGCCGGAATCAAAACCCGCAAACGCAAATTGAGTTTTGCTTCCATGATCAGCCGGGCCAAACCCAGCACATTGGCGGCACCTCCCATGTCTTTCTTCATCAGCAACATGCTTGCTGATGGTTTGATGTCGAGACCGCCCGTATCAAAGCATACACCCTTGCCGACAAGTGTTACCTTGGGGGCTTTGGCGGGTCCCCACGTGAAATCAATCAGCCGTGGATGTTGCGAAGCAGCAGCGCCCACGGCATGGATCAGCGGAAAGCCTTTTTCCAATTGAGCTCCGGAAATGACCCGAAGCTTGGCCTTGTGGTTTTTGGCAAGAATACGCGCAGCCTTTTCCAGATCATCTGGGCCAAACAGATTGGCAGGTGCGTTGATGTGGTCGCGCACTTGAAAGCTAGCGTTAGCGAGGGACAACAGATGTTTGCGTTCAACACCATCAGGACAAACCAAGCGAACATGTTTCACTTCTGGCGAACGATAGGGATCATATTTATAGAGTTCGAGGCACCAGCCCAAGGCCACCAGTTCAGCTTGTTGAGGGGGTTTGGCAAAGGCATAAGTGCCAGCGGGCAGTTTGCTTGATATGGCCCCCAAGGCAAAGACGTCATCGCTGACTTTAGGTGCTCCGACATAGACCGCCTGCAAATCGCCGGTCTTGCCCGGCACCAGCAGCAAACTCAGGGGTGCTGCGACAAAACCCTGGGCCACTGCCCAGTTTGCCACAGTGGTTGATTGGCCCTTCACTTGAGCTGGCCAATCGGCGGCGCTGACAACATGCAGCAGGACCGCCGATTTTTTTCCCTCTGCAACAATAATATCTTTTGCATCACGCATGATGGTCATGGCCCTTATTTTTGCCCCGCGTCACGGGTGATTCTTTACGGTTGATTAAAGCCCATGGTTAAGCATTTGTTGAGCAAATGACAGCTAATGTTGCGCCAAGAAAACCCTTTATGGGGTCGGAGTTTCAGAATGGCGTTGTTCGGCGGCAAGGCTTTGGGTTTCGCATCCAATTGCAGAATTGTGACCACTCTCATGGTCTGTGGCCTCGCGTTATCGGCGTGCCAGAACAGGTCGGCCAGCCTTGGTGCTGATCCTGTCACCACAGCTTCCACAAGTGCAGCATCAACTCCTTCGTTCAAGCGCACCGAGATTCTGGGCAAGCAATGGGAAGCCAATCCCGGCGATGTCAAAACGGCGCTGGCCTATGCCGAAAGCCTTGGCGCGCTCGGCCAAACTGAAACGCAAGCAAGCGTATTTAAGACCACTGCTGATCGCAACCCGTCAAATGCTGAAGTCCAAAACACCATGGGCAAGAAATTGCTGGCGATGGGACAAGGCCAGATGGCGCTCGAACTTTTGCTGCGTTCCGCCACCCTGAACCCGCAAAGCTGGCAGGCCAAATCGGCTTACGGTGCGGCCCTGGACCAATCCACCCGCCACAGCGAAGCGCGTGAACAATATCAGGCTGCCCTATCTCTCAAGCCCGGCGAACTTGCCGTCATCAATAATCTGGCCATGTCCTATGCCTTGCAAGGCAAATTGCCGGAAGCTGAAAAAACCTTGCGCGAAGCCATGTCACTTCCCGGCTCCAAGGCCTTGCCGCGCATCCGGCAGAACCTGGCGCTGATTGTTGGCCTGCAAGGCAGGCTGGATGAATCCCAGCAGATCGCCTCACAAGATTTGCCTCCTGACCAAGTGGAAGCCAACCGCGCCTATTTGCAGGAAATGTTGTCACGCCCCAACACCTGGGCGCAGTTGCAAGACGGTTGATTCAGCGGGTTGCATGATCACGTCAAACCTCGCTATAAGCGGGTCATGATCGAAATCGATACATTGGCTGAGAAATTGCGGGGTGCGGGTTTAAGGCCAACTCAGCAGCGCTTGGCCCTTGCGCAACTCTTGTTTGAGAATGGCGACCGCCATGTCTGCGCCGAGGATTTGCACGCCGAAGCAGTGGACGCCAGGGTAGCGGTTTCATTGGCCACGGTTTACAACACGCTCAATCAATTTACCGACGCCGGACTGTTGCGCGAACTTGCCATCGAAGGTGACCGCAGTTATTTCGACACCAATACATCGAACCATTTCCATTTCTTCCACGATGCCACGCGCCAACTTATGGATATTGATTCAGACGGCGTAAAAGTCATTGGCATGCCTGCGGTTCCGGCAGGCAAGGAAATCGACCGCATCGATGTAATCGTGCGGTTGCGCGACAAGATTTGAGTCAGTCAAGTCTCTCATCGGGATATACGCCCCACAGTTGGTTTTGTCGGGCATAGCCTTCATAGTCGGCAGCAACCACGTAGCACCATTGGCCATTGCAGCTTTTGATTTCGCTAACGACGCCAACCGACAACCTGGCCAATGCAGCACTTTTATCAGAAGCTCCATTACGCAATACAACTGATTTGTTCTTGGCCCAATCGGCTACCAGGGCATTGCGTTTGCCGCTCAGCATGCTCTGCAGTATCCAGCCCTCGCCGCCCTCACTGTCGCGAATCTTGCGCCAGTTTTCAAACTCAAGCGTGATTTCAACTGGCATGCCCTTGCGCTGGAAAACCCAGGCAACTTCATGATCGCTGGATGGACCTTTCCGCACATTCACCTTGCCAGCCTTGATGGAAACAAAGCGGGGCAATGGCAAACCAGAGGGCCCCAATTGATCAGGCGGTGCCGACAGGGATGCAGTGATATCGCCCGCCGGATGATCATTAGCCGCAGAACTTCGCATTGATAAACCGGCCAGCAAGAAGATTGCGGCGGTCACACAAAGACCCGAAACAACAAGTCCGCCGCGCTGGCGGACAAAGTCCAACAATCGGTTTGAACGGAGGGCCAGCCTTGGGGTGGTGCGATAAGAAGCCATGAAATCCTGAACCTGATTGCCACCAGTTTTGCCGCGACAAGGTTAAGATTGGGTCAAAACGTCAATGGCCTGTTGCGAGACAGGATAGATTTAACGCATTTCGATGTTACAAGGTGCCTGCCCAACTCTAATTCTCCAGACACCACCCAATCAAATGATGGGCGATGGCGTAGGGGTGGGAGGCAGTCAGGCCTTCGGGATGGTTGCTGTCGCGCATCTGCTGCAACTCGGCTTTGGTGAACCACCGTGCAGTTTCAAGTTCATTGCCATCGATTGTGATGTCCCGGCTTTCAGCAATTGCAACCGCTCCAATCATCAGGCTGGCTGGAAAAGGCCAAGGTTGGCTGGCGACATATTTTACAGAATGGACGGTGATTCCGGCTTCTTCCAAAACCTCACGCGCTACCGCTGCCTCAAGGGTCTCTCCCGGTTCGACGAAACCGGCAAGCGTTGAATACATGCCGGGTGGCCAAGCCGACTGGCGCCCCAACAGGAATTCATCGCCTAGGCGTACCGCCATGATGACCACGGGATCGGTACGTGGAAAGTGGTCGCCACCACAGGCAGCGCAATGCCGCCGGTATCCCAGCTCAACCATGTCCGTTTTCACGCCGCACTTGGCACAGAAGCCATGGCTCTCGTGCCAATGCACAAGGCTGCGGGCTTGCGCCAGGATTGACAAATCTTCCGGCGGCAAAAGCTGTTGCTGCATCAAGCCACGCAGGGGCTGCAGGTCTTCGGATTCTGGGGCCTGGGTTGCAAACCAAAGTTGATGTTGTGGGTATTCACCTAAAAAAATCATTTCAGGGTCGCCATTGGTTGGCATGTCCAAAAACAATTTATCACCTGTCATTCGCACATGATCGCCCCTGATCCAGACGCAGTTTTTGGCCGTGGCAGCGATGGCCCCCAATCCCTTGGAACGCCATTCCGCCCGACGATTCAGGGGGGAATTGGCAAAAGCAAAGATGGGTTTGGCATGGTCCATTGACAGGGTTCCTGGCTGGTTTCTCTGGAGCTGGATTTAACGATTGGAAAATGAATTGAAAGAAAGATCAGATGTTTAACTGAATATTTACCAAGAAAGTTAACTTTCCGGGTCTGAGACAAGCAGCCAGCAGGTGATTTGCCAGCGGTATTTTTAGGCAATCGTTTGTTTGGTTTGAGGAGATTTGGGTAATGAAGCCAGGCATACCATGGAGCGTCAAGGGCATTGAGCCAGATGCGCGGGAAGCTGCCAAGCAAGCAGCACGTCGCTCCGGCATGACGCTGGGTGAATGGCTGAACAGCACCATCAAGGATACGGCTGACAGCAAAGCCTTGTCTCCAAAACCTGCCCAAGTTACGCGCCAGCGGGCGCAAGCCGATGCTCCGCGTTCCAATCACGCTTTGGAGCGCACGGCATCGCGGCTTGAGGATATCGCTGAACACCTGTCGCGTTTGTCACGCCGGGAAACCGAAACCGCAACGGCTTATGATATGCCTGTGCAAAGGGCCGAGAATGATACGCTCCACCGGGTATTGAGCCGCGTTGATTCCAACGAGCGTCAAACCGTTGAAGCGTTTACGGCCGTTAACGAGCGGTTGTCGATTCTGGGGCGTCAAATCGCCACGTCCAACAAGCAGCGCGTCGAAAGCAAGCCGGAAGACCAACAGGGCTATGCATCGCTTGAAAAAGCTGTGCGCAGCATTGTCGAGCACATGGAAACCGCTGAAAAGCGCAATCGTGACAATTTCAAATCCCTGACCGAACGCATGTCCGCCATGTCGGCCAAGGCCGCATCGGCACCGCAGGAACAAGTGCTGAAGCAAGCTCCCGCTTTCAGCCTTCTGGAAAATCGCCTGAGCGAATTGGCCAAGCGCGTCGAACGCAGTGAATCCGACAATGCACAAAACGCTTTGCCCGATTTGCTGAAGCAGGAACTGACAGAGCTTGCCGGACGCATTGACACGGTGCGTGATACGGCAGAAAGCTTGGCCAACCGCGCCCAAACCCAAGCTGTGCAGGCCAGCCAGCAGGAATTGCGGGCGATTGAAGGCCGCATTGTCGGCTTGATTCGCGAAGCCCAAACGTCCTTGACAGGCAATGGTGCAGGCCCCGCTGAAATGCAGCGCTTGCGCAACGAAGTGGAGCGCTTGAACGCCCGCATTGATGAAGCCGCACAAACCCAGAAAATCGTGCAAGCCCAAGGTGGCGACATGCTGGCCCTGCGCAATGTCGTGGAACAGCTTTCAACCCGCGTGGCCCAAGGCCCCGACATGCAGCCGATCCACGAAATGGACCGCCGCATTGTTGAAATCACCCAGCGTCTGGAACAGACGCAAGCCCAGACCCTGGCGCAAAACCGCAACCTGCCACAAGTCACCGAGATTGAAAGGCGTCTGGCAGAACTTGACCACAAACTTAACGAAGCCATGATGGGGCGTTCCAGCTCTGCTGCCAAGGAAGTTGAAACCAAGCTCGCAGATATCGCCAGCCGCGTAGACCGCACGGAACAGCAGCTCAACTCACTGGAAACCATCGAACGGGCCGTCAACCAGTTGTTTGACAGTCTGGAAGAACAAAAAACCATTGCCGGCCAAACCGCAGCCCAGGTTGCCGAAGGTGCGGCAACCCGCGCCGTCCAGCAAATGCTGGCACAACAGGCCAACCAATTGCCCCAGGAAGTTTCACTGGCCGGCACGCCTGAAATCACTGCCTTGCAACAGGGTTTGCTGGCTGTGAAAGCGGCTTCCGAAAATTCGGATCAGCGCAATCAGGAAACCCTCGAAGCGGTGCATGAAACGCTGGAGCAGATTGTCAGCAAACTGGCTGAACTGGAAACCGCAGCCATTGGTCAGCGCCTCGCCGCTGCCATGCAGCCTGCCCAGCAACCCGCCCAGCAACCCGCCCAGCAACTCGCCCAGCAACTCGCCATGGCTCATGATAATGGTTTTGCAGCGCAGGATTTTGCTGCAGCAGAACCCGCATGGTCTGGCAGTCCCCAGCAGCAACCGGGTATTCTTGATTCCCAGCAGGTTTCGATGTCAACGCCTGTTGATGTTTTTGCCGAACCCCAAATGGCACCGCAAGATTTTTCAAACACCCCGCAAGTGCCAGAGTTTCAGGTGCCAGAGTATCAGGTTCCAGAGATGCAGGCTGAACCCGCTTTGGCGCAAGAAGCGCCTGTCAATCCCTTTGACAATATCATCAACGCCCAGCGCGCCGCCATGCAAGCCAATGCAGCGGCATCAGGCGCTGATGATTTCATTGCAGCCGCCCGTCGCGCCGCCCAGGCTTCGGTTCAACCCAAGAGCCTGCTGAGCGGCATCTCCCCCGGTGCGGCCAAAATGAGCGAAGAAAGCTCCAGGAAACTGCTGAGCTTTAATCTGTTCAAGAAAAAGCCCAATGGCCAACCCAAAGGTCCGGCACCTGTCTTGACCCAGCCAGGTGCATTGTCTGGCCAGCAACTCAGCACACCACCAGGATTTGTTCCGCCTGCAATGGCAAAAGGCAAAGCCGCCAATTCCAATGAAGCCAAGAAGCGCAAGTTGGTTTTGATGGGGTTGGCTTTGCTGGCTGCCGTATCAGTCTTCACCTTCAGCATGTTCGGCAAGACACAAAAGGCCAAGCCACCGGCCGCACCAGCCGCAATTGAACAGTCAATCGAGCAACCGAAAGCCGATCTTGGCAGTGCTATTCCCGATGTTGTGGAAGATGCTCCAGCAGCTGAGGTTACCCCACCTGATACTGCTGCACCCCCGCAGCCAAAACCCGCCGAACTTGACAGCAGCCTGACCCCGGTTGAGTCTGATCCGTTGTTGACGGGATCGCTTCCGTCAGTCGGCGATCAAGATGATCTCGGCACATTGATCTCTGCAGATCAGCAAGCTGAGGGTGCCACAGCCAAGAACATGCCGCCAAAGGAAGCAGGCACCCTCGCCCTGCGTGAAGCGGCTGCACAAGGCAATGCCAATGCGCAATTCGTCATTGGCACCCGCTATCTCAATGGCGAATTGGGAACCCCCCAGGATTTTGCCAAAGCCGCCTATTGGTATGGCAAATCGGCAGCCCAAGGCCTGGCACCTGCACAATACCGTTTGGCCACGCTTTATGAACGCGGCAAGGGCGTTGCCAAAGACGTTGATGCTGCCTTGGGTTGGTATGAACGGGCCGCTGGTTTGGGCAATATCCGGTCCATGCACAACGCCGCTGTTCTTTCAGCAGGTTCTGAAAGCCGCGCCCCTGATTATCAACGGGCCTACAAGTGGTTTGCCTTGGGTGCAGCCCATGGCCTGAAAGACAGTCAATTTAATTTGGCAGTTCTATTGGAACGCGGTCTCGGCACCAAGATCAATCCGACGGAAGCCCTGTTCTGGTACGCAGCCGCAGCTGCCCAACAAGATGGCGATGCTGCCAAACGCGTAACCGCCCTGGCAAAAACCTTGAAGCCCGCCGAAGTTGAATTCAACAAAACCCGCCTGAAATCATGGAAACCGGACACCGCCCCGGATCAGGCCAATGAAGTGACGGTGACGGCAAAAAGCTGGCAGAATGATGATAGTGCGGGTTGATTTAGCTGGCCCGCGACAATGGAAAACTGTGGATGGCGGTTTTGCCGATCATCCATAGTTTACACGTCTCGGCATTTAGCAGTCCCGCAAAGGCCTTTGAATGCACGTTGAGCGCTCCCGTATAGGTGCCAAAGGCTGGCATGATCAAACGCCGGCCATCGCAGACAAAACATTTTGTGTGAACCCGGTGATTGCGTTGGATGATGGCTGCACCCGGATGCAGATGGCCTGCAATCTCGAAACTGCCATCAACAAACGCACAAGGAATATGTCGCAACACCAGCGAACCCAGAGAAAGTTCGTCGAGCATGGTGCCGCCAAGTCCTTCCGGGGGCAGGGGATCGTGATTGCCTGATATCCAGATGGTTGATACCGAAGTAGTGATGGCCAATAATCTTTGTCGCGAAGTCTCGTCAATTTCGCCAGGGCTGCGGGCATCATGAAAACTGTCACCCAGCAAAATCAACTGTCGGGCCTTGGTTGCTGCGAGAACCCGTTCCAATTGTTCCAGCGTTGCAATCGTATCATAGGGCGGCACATGGATGCCGCGCCGTGCGAGGCTTGCCCCTTGCTCCAGATGCAAATCCGCCACCAGCAACGTGCCTTCGTCTGGCAAGTACAAAGCGCCCGACAAATCCGGTATCAGGCGATGTTCGCCCAAGCTGATGACATGCTGTTCAGACAAGCCGTGTGGCCTCTTTGACAAGTTCGTCGGCGGCTTCGGCGAGAAGGCTTTCATGGGCCTCGCCGTAAACTGATTCGCGACCGATTTCGAGCATGACTGGCACAGAAAGCGGCGACACCCTGTCGAGAGCCTTGTGGACGATGTGGTTTTTGACCCGCTTCAACATGGCTCCCAGCCGGTGAATGTCGATCAGGCCATCTGCTGCATCGTCCCAAGCGGCTTGCAACAGGATATGATCGGGTTGATGGGTGCGAAGCGCATCATAAACCAGATCGGTGTTCACCGTCACCTGCCGTGCGGTTTTTTCCTTGCCTTGCATCCGCCGTTCAATCAGGCCCGCTATAATGGCAACATTGCGAAACGACCGTTTCATCAAATTGGATTCTGCCAGCCACGCCTCAAGATCATCGCCCAGCATGTCTTCATCGAATAGTTTGGCGAGGGGTATGCGACCTGAATTGATGAACATTGACATGTCGCCAAGTCCCCAGATCACCAGTGCATATTCCGACGCCACAAAGCCCAAGGGCCGCGCCCCCCAGCGCTCCAACCGCCGCGTCAGCAACATGCCAAGGGTTTGTTGGGCCAAGCGACCTTCGAAGGGATAACAGACGAGATAGTGTTTGTCGGCGCGGGGAAAGGTTTCCACCAGCATCTCATCGGCCTTCGGAATGATCGAAGCAAAGCGTTGGGTCGACAGCCAGTCACGCACTTGTGACGGCAATTTTTTCCAGCGCTCTGGCGATGCCAGTATTTCACGCACCCGGTTTGCCAGATAAGTTGAAAGCGGAAACTTGCCGCCTTGATAAGACGGGATCATCGGATCACGCCCCGGTGCGCGGCTGGCCAATCCCCCAAACTCATCCAGTCCTTCAAAACGAAGAACCTGGCCCGAAAACAGAAACGTATCTCCAACAGCAAGCTGGCTGAGGAAATATTCCTCCAGTTCGCCCAACACAAAACCACCCGTCACAACCCGCTTGCCTGCCACTTTACGCACCTTGGCAATGCGGATTTTCAGCATTTCCGCCCCAACAATGGTGCCCACATTCATCCGCCAGCTCTGGGCCAATCGTGGATGCGACAGCCGCCACTCTCCATCTTCGCGCTGCCGCAGCTTGGCGTAACGGGCATAGGATTGGAGGGCGTAGCCACCCGTTGCGCAATAATTCAATACAGCATCAAAGCTGGCCCGCGAGAGATTGCGGAAAGTGAAGGCCGAGGTGATTTCCGCAAAAAGCTGATCCGCCTGAAACGCCGACGCACAGGCGCATCCCATGATATGTTGGGCCAGACAATCCAGTTTCATGACCATGGGATACTCCGTATCCTGGGCATTCTCCTCAGCCGCCTCCAAGGCGGCCTCGCATTCCAAGACTTCGAACCTGTTCGATGGCACCAACAAAGCGTTGCTTGATTCATCCAGCCGATGATTGGCCCGGCCGATGCGCTGCAACAGCCGCGACGAACCTTTGGGTGCACCCACATGAATGACCAGATCAACATCACCCCAGTCAATGCCAAGATCGAGGGTTGAAGTGCAAACCACGGCCCGCAGGCGATTGTCCGCCATGGCCTGTTCCACCTTGCGGCGCTGGGCCACATCGAGTGAACCATGGTGAAGCGCAATCGCCAGATTGTCCTCATTGGTCGTCCATAATTCCTGGAACAGCATTTCAGCCTGCGAGCGCGTGTTGACAAAAACCAACGCCAAGCGTGAAGTTTTGATCGCCGCGTAAACATCCGCGACCGCATAGCGCGAGGAATGCCCGGACCATGGCACCCGTTCCAGCGATTGCAGGATTTGCACACGAGGCGGCGCACCGGGCTTGCCGAGGACGAGCGGCACCGGAGGCGTGCCCGTTGGTGCGAGCCACTGGCAAAGCGCATCAGGATCAGCCACCGTTGCCGACAGGCCGAAGATTTTGACGTGCGGCGCGATGCTGCGCACCCGGCTCAAGGCCAGCGACAACAACACGCCGCGTTTTGACGTCACCAGTGCGTGCAATTCATCGATGATGATAGTTTTCAGATTGCGCAGCAGATGCGCGATTGCCGGATCACCAATCAGCAGGGTCATCTGCTCTGGCGTGGTGATCAGGATGTCAGGCGGCGAAGAGCGGATGCGCTGGCGCTTGGATGTCGGCGTATCGCCAGTGCGGGTTTCGATGGTGATGGGAAGCGCCATCTCCATCACCGGCTTTTCCAGATTGCGGGCGATATCGACGGCCAAGGCTTTCAGCGGCGAAATATACAGCGTGTGAATGCCGTCGTGTTTGTGCGGCTCCGCCAGTTCCTGCAACGTCGCCAAAAACCCCGCCAAGGTTTTGCCGCCGCCTGTGGGCGCAATCAACAGGGCGCTCTTCCCATCAAGACCATGCTGTAACATCGCCAGTTGATGGGCGCGGGGAGTCCAGCCACGGCGGGCGAACCAGGTGGCGATTTTATGGTGAAGATTGGGCATTTGATTTGGATCAAGCAGCTTCGTTTGCTGCAAGCAGAAGGGACCTCATCCGGCGCTTTGCGCCACCTTCTCCATC
>JANOVS010000013.1:0-22216 GCA_031417515.1 Hyphomicrobiales bacterium | reverse complement strand
ACTGGTCGGCCCCCACAGTTTCAAGCAGGGTGCCTTCGATGTGACTGTGGTCAGCGACGGTCATCTCGTTCTGCCAACCAGCGTTTTCGCGCCCAATGCACCGCCAGATGCGCTGAAAGCCCTGTTCACTGCGGCCGGCGTCACCGGCAACGAGGTGCAGGCACCGGCCAACGTGACCCTCATCAAGTCGGGTGCCGACCTCATCCTGTTCGATAACGGGTCAGGCACGGAGTTCCAGCCGACCGCTGGCAAGCTTATTGAAAATTTGAAGCTCGCCGGGATTGATCCGGCTGCGATCACCAAGGTTGTCTTTACCCATGCCCATCCCGACCACATCTGGGCCACCGTGGGTGCGGGCGGGGCGCTGAATTTCCCCAACGCCGCGTATTATTGCGCCGCCGCCGAATGGGATTTCTGGATGGGCAAGGACATTCTCACCCAGATGCCCACAGAAATGCACCCCTTCGTGCTCGGTGCCCAGAAGCATCTCAATGGTGCCAAGGATCGCGTCACGATGTTGAAGCCGGGAGACGACGTCGTCTCTGGCATCCGCGTGCTCGACACAGCGGGGCACACGCCGGGGCATGTTTCCTTCGAAGTGGCGGGCGACGGCGGGCTCATCATCGTCGGCGATGCAATCGGCCTGCCGTTCATCTACTTCCCCCACCCGGAGTGGCACTTGGCCTTTGACGCGATCCACGAACTCGCCATCGCCAATCGGAAGAAGTTGCTCGACCGCGCCGCCACCGACAAGACGAAACTTCTTGGTTTCCATTGGCCCTATCCCGGCATCGGCCACGCCGAGAAAAAGGACAGCGCCTATCAATACGTGGCGGCAACATAGAGCGTCACCCGACAAGTGGGAAACGGAAGTTATGGAGTTACGGTGACACTCCATTAAAGACTTGATCAAGCCCCGCCGCCGCCAGCCCCTTCCCGCAGGCGGGGAGGGGTGAAGGATTTGGCACCAACCATTCGGACTTTACCTTTTTTCCAAAAATCGGGGCGCCAGCCGTTACTTCACCGTTCGGCGCGTGAGTTTCCATTGGGCCACGGCAACCAGCAACAGAATGCCAAAGCCCAGAATCTCGCTGCCATCTTCCACGATGGCCACAACGCCGCCCAGCAGGCGGTTGTCTTCCGGCACCAAGGCGTGCAGTAAATCCAGACCGGTGGAACTGAATGCGATGAAAGCCATTGGCAACACCAAAAACAAGCATTGGGCCCGCTGGGGCTTGGTAGAGGCCATGAAGCTCCAGACCAACATTGCCAGCGCAATAAGTATGATGCAGGCAAAATAGGTAAGCTCGCCGAGATCTTGCGGGCGCAAACCTGCCACTGCATGAAAAAATTGGTCGCCAATTATTTCACCAACGCGCTCATGCAGCTGTAAAGCATCATCAAGAACAAGAAACGCCGTCAAGGCGCTGAAATAATAATGCAGTTTGGACTGCAGGGCTTGCGCGGTCAGGAACAAAAAAACCGCCGCAGCCAGCAACTCGATATAACCAGCCATTTCACCGATTGACCAATCCTTTGAAACGCGGAACCATGCCGCAGTCTCAGGGCTGATGGTTTCCCGTAATTCCAGCAAACCCGCAACTGCTTCGGCGGCCACCGCGAGCACGGCAATCAGAAAGACAGTGAGGCCCAGCCAGCGCAAGGATCGCAAGCTCGAAAGCAACTCGCGCCAAGCCGTTGGGTGGAACCACCAGGATTGAATGGCAAGTTGGCTGTTTGGCCTCTCGGTGAGAATTTGTTGATTCCAATTTTGGGGCAATAGGTGTTTCATTTTGGACCTACCAATGCAGATACGTTTAGTTTCATCAATCTGCTTGCAACCCCAATGCCAAACCGGCTTTTGGGTAACGGTCTCACTTCCCCCGCCTGTCCAGCGCCGCAAGAGCCGCCTTCAATCTTTGCCTTGCATCCTTGGCGCTTTGGTCATCAAGGGCTGCCACATCGAGGAAGAGATCGAGGCCGTTAACATTGCCGCTGACAACTTCGTTGCGCTTGGCAGTTTCCCCAACCACGCCTTCAACCACATAGGGCACGACTTTGCGGCTGATGCCTTTCATCGAAATGGGGGGCATGGAGCGGGCGTTAACCAGACTGCGCGTCAATTCAAAAGTTTCGTAACTCATGACGATTTCGCCGGGTTGGGCGATGGATTGCAGACGGGCCGCAAAATTCGCCTCGGCACCGATGATGGTGTAGTCCATGCGGTCTTCGCTGCCGAAGTTGCCGACGTTGCAATAACCGGTGTTGAGGCCCATGCGGGTTTTGAACGGATGTTCGATGCCGCGGCGTCGCCAGACCCGGTTCAGATGTTCGAGGCGGTCTTTCATGGCAAGGGCCATGCGCAGGCAAGCCTTGGCGTCTTCCTCAATGCCTTTGGTTTCGGGATCACCGAAGAAAACCAGAATGGCATCACCGATGAACTTGTCGACGGTGCCGCCGTGTTCTTGGGCAATCTCAGCCATGTTGGTAAGGTATTCATTAAGCAGCGCGGTCAGGTCTTCGGGCTGAAGCCGCTCGGCGGTGGCGGTAAAATCCTTGATGTCGGAGAAAAAGATGGTGAGCTTCTTGCGTTCGGTGGCGATGGTCACATCGCGCTGGCCGCTGAAGATGCTTTTGTAGATTTGCGGCGAAATGTATTTTGCAATTTTGATGGAAACCGAGGCGAGGAAATTATTGGCTTCCGAAAGGTCGGTGTTGATGGAGGAGATCAGTTTTGACTGGCGGTTTTGCAGCCACAACAATCCGGCACCCGCCAGCGCTGCCATGGCGATGTAGGACAACAGGTATTTGAACGACAGTACATTGGCATCAATGGCTTGCAGAACGGTGATTTCCTGGATGCCGCGCACATCGCCCAGTTTCCAGTCTTTTTTCGGACTGCCGGGATGCGCGTTGTGGCAGTCAACGCAGGCTTGCCCCATGATGACAGGTGAGGCCACGCGCAGTTGACGGTTGAAGAAAGAGCCGCTGATTTCCGATACAAGAGTTTTGGAATCGGCCCGTAGTTGCTTGATGGCGTCCTGTTCGAAGACGTCCAGCACATGGGCTTCACGGTCCTTGAAGGGCAGGTCCGATACGAAGCGATAGTTGATGGCACCATCGCCTTCGCTGATGCGGTTACCAAGTTCAATCGAAAGGGTGGCGGGAATTGGCACGGCACCATTGATGTTTTTGTAATTGCTGCTGGTGGTCACCTTGCCTTCGGCATGCTGGATGCGCCCCACCACATCACTGCTGTAGAACCCGCGCATGATATCAACAATGCGGCCGGTTTCGCTGGCGCGCTCGCGCAAGGTTTTTTCCGAAAGGGCCCGCAGATCAAGCCAGGTGACAACCGGCAGACCCAACACGCCAAGCGCAATGGCCACCGACATCAACGGCCCCAACATGCGGTCCAGCCATGGTCTTTCGGTTTCTGTTTGAGTGTTTGCCACAATTGCCTCGCCTTTCCCCCAAGTGATGTTGAGGCGGGAAACGAATAGATGCAAGCACCTGCCGGTTAATTATTTTTAACGATTATGAAAATCTGTTGTTAAAACACGCGCCTTTGCACCGTTCCCAACGTCGTTTTCCTGATGGGATCAAAACTATTGTTGGGAGCTTGCGTATGACTATTTACAGTTCCGGAATGTAGCAAGATCTAGCTGAACAACCGCGCGGTGTCAAGCATTAAATTCCTAGTCACAATTCCGGCAACAGTTTTTCCAATTGTTGCACCGAAATTTTGGCACCCGTCATGTTGGGATTGACGCTAAGGGCTTCCTTGAAGGCTTTCAGGGCTTCGGCATTTTTTCCCTGTTTCAGCAGGACCATGCCACGACCTGAGAGGGCGCCGAAGTGGCGGGGTTCGAGGTCAAGGGTTTTGTCGATATCGCCGAGGCTTTCGTCATAGCGGCCCATCAAATAATACAACGTGGCGCGCTTGTTATAGGCCTCTGAAAAATTCTGCGTTGTGGCGATCAGGGCGTTAAGTTTTTCGAGGCTTTTGGCATAGGCGAGAATTCCCATGGCGGTTGTGGCTTCGGCAAGCTGCTGGTTTTCGGCAGCATTGCCTTGGGTCATCCAAAGGGACCAGATTTTGGGTTCAATGCGCAACACTTCCGAACCAGTGGCCGGATCGCGCAATTTGGCAAACAGGCTATCCAATTCATCAGTCTGCGCGGCAAGGGGTGTGGTTTGAGCAAAACTAGCCGGACTGGCAAATGCAACGGCCAGAAACAATGCGGCAAACAGCATGATGATGCGCGACATGGGGTTGTCATAGCACAACCGAAAACAAAGCGGCAGGGGTGCCATTCCATTTGACGCCTTGCGTAAATTCGGCTGAAACATCGTCATGGACAAATCAGTATCGCATCTGCTCCCGGCCCATGAGGCCATTCTCGACAAGTTGCTGGACCTGGTTCATGCGGCTGGACCGTTGGTTGCGCAAACCGACAAGTATTTCACTAACACCTCGCGGATCGTTGCGGCGGCGGGGGATACGGAAGTTACTTTTGCCGTGTTCATGCGGCGGCGGGTTGTTGCGGCGCTGGAACCTGCCATTCGATTGGCCAAGGCGCTGGTGCCGGGTGTGAAGATCAAACGATTGGTAGAGGAGGGCGAAGTGGTGCCGTCCGAACGCAAGTTGATGGAAATCACCGGCTCGATGAAGGCACTCTCGGAAGTGGAAACCCTCTTGCTGCAAAAAGTTGGCTTCCCTTGCGTGTGCGCCAACAACGCTTTTGAAATGTGTTTGGCAATGCCCTTGTCGTCGTTTATGGACATGCATGCGCGGCATGGATCAGGTGCTGAAATGAATATCCTTGCGGCCTATGGGGCCATGGTGGGCAGCCGCGCGGCACGGCATAAAAATCGCGGTGTGAAAGGCTTTGTCGGTTCTTCGCAAGATTTGACGGCGCCATTTTTTGGGGCAAAGGGCGGCATGGGAACGATGCCCCATGCGCTGGTGGGCTATACGAGCGGTGACGTTTTGGCAGCCATGAAACTTTTTGAAAAATCTATCCCTGAAGCCACCTCGCTGATTGCCCTGGTGGATTACACGGGTGAAGAAGTCACCGACAGTTTGCGCTGTGCCCAATGGTTTTATGAGGAAGCCCGCTTGCACGAAAAAGGCAAGAGTTTTGGCATCCGGCTCGACACCCATGGTGGACGTTTTGCTGAAGGCTTGGATTACGAGAAGTCCGTCGATGCCGTAGGCCAATGGCTTGAAACGTCGGGCGAATACAACATCGTGGAAACGGTTTTGGGGGGCAGGGCCTTCCAACTTGATCCCGGCAATATCCTGGTCGACAAGGTGCGCCGCATCTTGTTCGGCAAAGGTGTTTCAACCGCAGCCGCCATCCATGTGCGGCGTGCCCTGGATGAGGCCGGTTACAAGGATGCGATGATTGTGGGGTCTTCCGGGTTTGATCCACAGAAGTGCCAGATCATGGGGGCTGCAAAGGCACCGCTTGACATGGTGGGGACAGGTTCTTTCCTGCCCGCAACCCTGACCGAAACCTATGCGACGGCGGACATCATTTCCTATGGCGGACAGCAACGGGTGAAGGTGGGTCGGGAGTTTTTGTTTGACGCGCCATAGTCCGATTCATCATTAATTTTATGCATGTTGTAATTGCTGCTGCTGGACATGGTTTTCAAAGTGCCGAATTTGATGTATGGAATTTTGAGTGGGGCTTTGAATTTTAATAATCGGTGGATCATGAAAAAATTTCTGACGCCTATGTTGACCCTTATAATTGCGCTGCTGATGTTTGTGCCTGCTGCGGATGCAGCACGTCGCTACAAGAAAAAACGTCCACCTGCCTTGCCACCAGTGGTTCGCGTGCACATTGATATTTCTTCCCAGTCCATGAGCGTGAATGTGAACGGCTGGCCCTATGGTTACTGGAAAGTTTCAACGGGTCGCGAGGGCTATTACACACCGCGTGGCAGTTACAGCGTGAAGCGCCTGGCCAAGGTTTATTACTCGCGCAAATATGACAATGCACCGATGCCAAACTCGGTGTTTTTTCATGGCGGTTATGCTATTCATGGTACGGCAAGTATTCGCAGTCTCGGACGGCCCGCATCCCATGGCTGTGTGCGCCTGCACCCCTCCAACGCAGCGGCATTATTTTCACTCGTGCAAAAATATGGCCCACGCCGGACCCGCATTACGCTGACCAATTAATCGAGTTGACGGTCGAAAACAACTTCCGCATGGTGGCGCAAAACGGAGCGTTGAGATGTCGCGAGTTGCAATTGTTACAGGTGGAGCACAAGGGATTGGCGCGGCCACAGCCAAACATTTTTTGGCTGATGGCTTTGCAGGCGTGGTTTTAATCGCCCGCAATGCAGATCGTTTGGCCCAGGAACAAAAGGCACTGTCAAAACTTGGCGCCGTCGTATCACTCGCAGCAGATTTGCGCGATGATGCGACGCCGGGCATGGCCGTTGCCTTGGCCCTCAAAACTTTTGGTCGTCTCGATGTTCTGATCAATGCTGCCGGAAATACCGAGCGCTGCAGCGTTGAGGATACGTCGGTGGAAGCCTATCACCGCTTGTTTGACGTGAATGTGAAAGCACCGTTGTTCATGATGCAGAAATCTGCTGCTGCCATGACCAATGGTGGGTGCATTGTAAATATTTCATCCATGCTGGCCCATGGCGGCCCGCCCGACATCGGAATTTATTCGGCTTCGAAGGCTGCACTCGTGGGACTATCAAAAAATGCTGCGAATGCATTAAAAAGCAAGGGCATCCGCGTGAATTGCATCAACCTGGGTTGGGCAAATACCGAAGGTGAACACGCCTTGCAAACCGGATTTCACCAACAGCCGGAAAACTGGGCGGAACTGGCGGGAAAGAAAGTTCCATTTGGCCGATTGATTTCACCAGAACACATTGCTGGCACCTGCGCCTATCTGGTTTCACCAGCCGCTGAACTCATGACGGGAGCAGTGATTGATTACGAACAAATGCCGGTTGGCACCTATGATTTTCATCCGATGGTAATTCGGGATTGATCAGCCGAGTTCCAGAACCACGATTTCGGGTGGCACGCCAAAACGCACCGGCAGGATGGAACAACCAAGCCCGCCTGAGACCACCAGATGGCGACCGTCTTCGATCACATGGCCATAGGCAAAGCGGTTTCCGTAGGACGATGGTGTGACAGGTGAATAACCAAACAAGCGGATTTGGCCACCGTGCGTGTGACCGCTCAAGGTGAGTGAAACGCGGTCGGGAATTTCGACAAACATATCCGGCTCATGTGCGAGATGGATGATGGGGGCGTGGTCAGTGACTTGGGCCAGTGTGCCTTTGAGATCGGCGCGGCTTTCAAACTTACTGTGGCCTTTGCGGATTGCCACAAGCGAATTGGTGCCCGACAGCCAGAAGGGAATGCCGTTCTGTTTCAATCTCACCGCTTGATTGTCCAACACATTCAAGCCGGCTGATGCAAAAACATTTTGGGCATGCGGATTGCCGATGCCATTGCGGCTAACGATCCTGTCTTCCCACCAATCATGGTTGCCCATGATTGAATAGGTGCCGAGCGGGGAGCGCAAATCCGTGGCGACATTCGCGATATCTTCAAATGTTACGAGGCCGGTTTTGAAACGGTGGCTTGCAATGTAGTCTCCCATCAACAAGTGCAAATCAGGCTGCAACGCATTGGCGGCAGCGACAATACGCTTCCATCGCGATAGAGGCATATGTGGTTCTACACAGTGCAAATCAGCCAGCATCACAATGCGCAGTTTCAATCCAGGCGTCCAACGCGGCGGGGTAAATTTATAAACCGTGGTGTTGAGCCGGAAACCTGGCTCAATGGCTAGGGCATAGGTGCCCGCCAGAAATCCACTTGCGGTCAACCCGCCCAGCCATTTAAAAAAGGAACGTCGTGTAAACATGGATAGCCCTTAGTTTACGGTTGCGGCGGAAATGCGGTTTTCGGTGATTTTTGCTTCGGCCAAAACCCAGTCGCGAAATGCGCTGACAAGCGGGTTTTCTGAAACATCCAACCGGGTGATCAGGTGATAGCCAAAAGCTGCGGGGGCCTTGAGTGAGAGTTCAAAAGGTTTGACCAAACGGCCCGCTGCAAGATCGTCGGCGACCAGATTGGAATCACCCAAGGCTATACCGTGTCCATCAATTGCCGCCTGGATGGTCAGCGAGGTTTGGCCGAAGTGCAAGCCCGAACGATCATCAAAATCCTTGATCCCGGCGGCCAGCATCCACATCCGCCAGTTGGGCCAAGGTTGGCCTTGTGCTTCCCAATCAAGGTGGATCAACGTATGGCGCAAAAGGTCTTTTGGGGTTCGTAGCGGCTTTTCCTTGGTGATGAGGCGCGGGTTGCAAACGGGAGACAACGAGTCCTGAAACAATGGCGACGAAGCGAGGCCCGGGTATTTGCCAGCCCCAAAACGAATGGCCACATCGACTTCATCACGATCAAAATCCACCAGGCTGCTTGACACATCAATCCGCACATCAGCGCCGGGTGCGACGGCCAGAAATCTATCCAACCGTGGCACCAGCCATTTGGCAGCAACTGAAGGCGTTGATGTCACGCGCAACTGATTACGGTTTTCCAAACGTTTCAAGCGATGCAAGGCGCGGGCCAGGGTTTCAAGGCTTTCGTGGGCGGCTCCTCGAAGGATTTCACCTTCGCGGGTCAGCCGCATGGTGCGGCTGGTGCGGATGAACAGCGCGACCGCCAGTTGGTCCTCTATTTCCTTGATCTGATGGCTGATGGCAGCCGGAGTTACACCCATGACTTCAGCCGCTTTGGTGAAGCTCAAATGCCGGGCTGCCGCATCAAAAGCGCGCAAACTGCGAAGGCCGGGGAAGTTTTCAAGCATGGCGGAAATGTGTCGATCTTCAAGTCAAACTTGAAGTTACCACGAGAATTAGTCGTTTGTCTCGCCAAATTGTATTTGGTACAAACGGATCATCAACAAATTCTCATATAAATGTGTTAAGGAAAGTTAACGCCCATGAACAAGTTTTTCGCTGCTGCTGCCGTTTCGTTACGGAAAGCTTTCACGGTTGATCCCGTGGCAACGCGCATGTTGGAAAAAACCTATGTGCAGGTTGCACTGAGTTCACGGTTTGGCGGCAACTGATTTTTTATCCAGCATTTACAACGGCGGTGCTTCACTCCCCGCCGCCACTCAAAATGCCACCTCTTTCGGGTGGCATTTTTTTATTTGCCTTTCCAGACTGGTTTTCGCTTTTCGGCAAAAGCCTTAGCCCCCTCCATTTGATCCTCGGAGGAATAGAGTTTGTCAACACTCGGCAGTTTTCGTTTCGTCACCATGTCAAAGGCTTGGTGAATGGTGAGGTGCTGGGTTTCGCGGGCGATTTCCTTGATGCAGGCATAGACCAATGGCGGACCTTCAGCCAGCTGTGCGGCCAAGGCGCGGGCGCGGGGCATGAGTTGATCGGTCGCCACAACTTCATTGATGATGCCCCAATGCTTGGCTTCAGTCGTGTCGAATCGCCGCCCTGTGAACAGCATTTCCATCGCCACATGATGGGGAATGAAGCGGGGGAGTTTGATCGTCGCGGCATCAGCCACAGTTCCAGAATTGATCTCGGGTAGGGCAAAGGTTGCGTGCTCAGCGGCGATGATGATGTCGCAAGAAATCATGATTTCAAACCCGCCGCCAAAGGCCAGACCATTGACGGCGCAGATCACCGGCTTGTTGAGGCCCTTCAATTCCTGCAAGCCACCAAAACCACCAACGCCGTAATCTGAATCCGGCGCTTCGCCATTTGCGGCGGCTTTAAGATCCCAACCGGGGCAGAAGAATTTTTCGCCTGTAGCCGTGAGAATGGCCACACGAAGTTCGGGATCATCACGGAAGGACGCAAAAATATCGCCCATGATGCGCGACGTTGCGGCATCAATGGCATTGGCTTTCGGGCGGTCGATCCTGACTTCGAGGATGGGACCGTTACGAGTGGTGTGGATGGGGGAGGTCATGGGATCGGCCTGTAGTTGGAATAAACCAGTTCCAGTTTTGGGTCATTGAAAATGGAGTCTGGTGTGACCAATTCCTGCTGTAGTATTTGGGCATAACAGGTTTCGAAAGTTGCCGTTTGTGCAGTTTGGCAAAGCGGATGTTTTTTCCAACGTTTGGAGATCAAGCGTTTGGCTGCGAAGTTATCGAGGTAAAGGTCTTTGGCTTTTTGGAACTTTCCAAGCGCAATTGTTGCGCCATTAGCAAAGGCGAGAGCGACGAGTTCACTGCAATAGATTTGATTCGTATTTGACATAAAAAATAGGTCATAGGGAAGACCGTCAAATTTATGCGCGGCCTGCAAAATTGCTTGACCTTGTTGAGTGGAGAGTGTGGCCATGCGCTTGATTGCTACTCTTCCACCGAGGCCACGGTTGATCCATGCGTCCAGCGGTGTTGACTTCACTGGACCTACGGCTTCCAGAACAAATGGCGTTCCATCCTTGTCAATTTCAATCATGCCCATGTGACTGTAAGCGCTCATCGACGCCAATAGGATTGCCGAACTTTGCGAACTGCGGGAGGTTTGAAAGATAATGTCGCCATTTCTGAGTGGTGGCAAATCTTTGGCTGATACTGATGTGAAAGTGAGCCAAGCGTAAGTTGTTGCCAACAATATTGCGATAATGATGGCCGTGGTTCGAAGTCGTCGCTTCATGCCATTAGAATTTCTTTGTGCTTCCGGCATCTTTTAAAATGGCATTGGCAGTGTGGCGACTATTCAAGTTGAATGGTACGAGTAGCGGTTTTGGATTACCAGTGACGAACCATTTTTCATGCGATCCTTTGCCACCTTTAGCTAACTCATACCCTGCGGCGCGAAGAGCTTTGATAGTGTCTTTGTAAAAGCCCTCTGGCATCAAGCAGCAACACGATCTTCGTTAGGGCGTTGCCAAATAACAGTCGGAAGTAAATCTTTCATCGATGTTTGAGCCAAATCCTCAGCGGTCAAATGGTTGGCTATAATCAACTCGGCGGCGAATTCATTTATCACTTCTTCAAATTCGTCCAACGTTTTAGTCTCAATGTGAAGTCCGAAAATGTCGCTTTCAGAGTACCAAACATTTACTTCATCATCCCAAAGAGCTTTGACATAGTAAGTGCGCTTCATTGTCAGTCCTCTCGTTCAATTAACCTATACTAGCGCATCTTTATCAACGCGTCCACGGCCACCGCGCCTTTTGGTAAAACCAGTAGGGGATTGACATCGAGTTCTTCCAATGTGTCGGCGTGTGCTTCTGCGAATTTTGCGATGGCTTCGATGGATGCGACGACTGCTGCGGCGTCACCAGATTTTCCGCGATAGCCTTGCACGAGCTTCCACACTTTTAGCGACTGCAACGCGGACACAATTTCGGTGCGGTTCGTGGGCAGTAAAAGCGTTGCGGAGTCTTCTAGCAGTTCGGTGAGAATGCCGCCTGCGCCCACAACAAGTGCCAACCCAAATTGTGGATCGCGCGTGATGCCGATGATGAGTTCGGCGACTGATCCTGCCACCATTTGTTCGATAAGCACTTCTCGGGTTTTCTTGCCGAAACTGGCAACTGCCAATTCGACTTCCTTCGCGGTTTTCAAATTCAGCCGAACGCCATCAATTTCTGTCTTATGTGCAATAAGCGGGGATGAGATTTTGGCGACAACAGGAAAGCCGATTTGGCGGGCAACTTTTGCCGCCATTTCCGGCTTGCAAACTGCGCCTTTAGGAATTGGCAGGCCGTACTCAGCCAACCATTCTTTGTAGCTGCGCTCGGTAAGCATCATCGCAACGACCAAGTCAGGTTTTGGTGATGAAGCAAGCATTGGTCGTTTTGCTGCATCAGCGTGCGCTCGACCCACCATCGCCGCATTTTCAAACGCCGTCAGCGCTTCATCATGGCCGAACATCGGGGCCACACCTGCTGCCATCAGTTCCTCCGCCATGTCGAGCGGCATGCATTCGGGCAGGGTGGCAACCACTGCGGCGCGGGCTTTGTTGGCGTGAGCGGCTGCGGTGAAAGCGCGGGCGGCAACGTACCACGCGGATGAATTCAATGGTGATGGCGGTGAATCCAAAATCAACATTGC
This sequence comes from Hyphomicrobiales bacterium, assembly GCA_031417515.1. Taxonomy (GTDB): domain Bacteria; phylum Pseudomonadota; class Alphaproteobacteria; order Rhizobiales; family Aestuariivirgaceae; genus Aestuariivirga. The sequence goes on along the minus strand of JANOVS010000013.1, from coordinate 10,115 downwards.
AACATCAAACCCGCCGGAAAGTGCTGCGGTGAAAGTTGCCGTCATGGCGTCGGCTTGGTTCCAGATGAAGGTGTGATAATCGAAAGGGTTCGAGATGGTCACCAGGTCACTCAGCGTGCCGCGCACGCGGGATGCGGTTGCGGTGTCGAAGTCGCGGAAATTCAGATTATGGTTTTGTGCAAGATCAGCCGTGAGTGCCGCCTCGCCGCCGGAGCAGGAAAGCGAGACCACGCTGTTTTCCGGCAAGGCTCCGAGGTGCAGGAATTTCAGGGTTTCAACAAATGACGTAACAGTGGTGCAGCGGGCCACGCCGTGGCGTTTGAACAGTGCGTCATACATGCTGTCGGCACCTGCCAGTGACGAGGTGTGGCTGAGCGCAACTTTCGCACCTTGTTCGGACTTTCCAGTCTTTAAAACTACGATGGGTTTCTTCCGAATGCGTGCAACTTCGCAAGCAGCAGCAAAAGCGGGCAGATTGTTGAGACCTTCGATGTGGAGGCCAATGGCTGTCACGCGATCATCGGCGGATAAGAAGTCCACCATATCCGCCATATCGACATCGGCCTGGTTGCCGATGGCGAAAACGGCGGCCAAGGGCAGAGCGCGGCGGGTGAAGGTCATGTTGCAGGCGATATTGCCGGATTGGGTGATGATGGCGATGCCGCGTTCCAGCGGCTTGATCCCATGTTCATCCGGCCACAGAGCAACGCGGCCTAAGCCATTGACAAAGCCATAACAATTGGGGCCGAGCAGAGGCATGCCATTTGCCGCCGCCAGGAGTTCGCTTTGCAAGTGGTCGTCACCGATTTCGGCAAATCCAGCCGCATAAATGACGGCACCGCCACAGTTTTTTGCACGCAATTGGCGCACAACTTCGATGGTGGCTTCACGCTTAACAGCCACGAACGCTGCATCAATCGGGCCGTCGATATCCGCAACGGATTTTACCGTTTTAACGCCGCTGATTTCGTCGCGCTTGGGGTGAACGGCATGGATGGTGCCTGCAAAGCCAAATTCATGGCAGCGCTGAATGGCAACGGCGCACTCATTGCCACCGATGAAGGCGATTGATTTTGGAAAGACGAAGCGGGAAAGTGTCATGGTTGACTGGGAATTTCTTTAGGTACAGCAGTGTGGTGCAGATGATTAAGACTCGTAACAGATCAGGCCGCTCGGATAGCGAACAATTTTGGCGATCAATGTCGCCTACTGAAATCCGTGCCGAAATTGACCGCACAGAGTTTCGAAAGCGTTACACACAAAGATCATTGATGTTGAAGTTGATCGACAAACGTATCCATTTGCTCACAAGAATTCTTAAAGAAAAAACAGAAGACTAATTTCTATCCCCCCAACGGCCTAAGCAACGCTCGAGAAATGATATGCCGCTGAATCTCTGACGTCCCCTCCCAAATCCGTTCCACCCTTGCATCGCGCCAGATGCGTTCCAAAGGCAGGTCACTCATCAAGCCCATGCCGCCGTGGATCTGGATGGCTTCGTCGGCGATGAAGGCGAGGACTTCGGTGGATTTGAGTTTGGCCATGGCCATGTCCATTTCGGTGACAGTGCCTTGATCATATTTCCAGGCGGCTTCGCGGGTCAGGAGTTCAGCGGCTTTCAATTCCATTGCCATGTCGGCGAGCTTGAACGAGATGCCTTGGAACTTGCCGATTTGTTGGCCGAATTGCTCGCGGTCCACAGCATATTGCAAGGCGAGTTCGAGAGCGCGTTCGGCGCGACCCAAGCAAGTTGAGGCCACTTGCAGCCGCGTGGCACCGAGCCATGAATTCGCAACTTCAAAGCCTTTGTGCAATTCGCCCAGCATTTGCGATTTGTGGATACGGCAATCATTGAATTCCAGAATGCTGTTGGGGTAACCACGATGCGACACGTTCTTATAGCCGGGGCGCACATCAAAACCGGGCGTACCTTTGTCGATCAGGAAGGCAGTGATCAATTTCTTTTTGCCGCGTGGCGTATCCTCCTCGCCCGTGGCTGCAAACAACACTGTGAAATGCGCTTCTTCGCCGTGGCTGATGAAGTGTTTGACGCCATTGATGACGAAATCATCGCCATCTTGCCTCGCAAAAGTTTTCATGCCGCGCAGGTCAGAGCCTACACCGGGTTCGGTCATGGCCAGGCAATCGGCTTTTTCACCGCGCACAGCGGGCAGAGTATAACGTTCGCGTTGCTCGGCGTTACAGGCCATCAGGATGTTTGAAGGGCGGCCCACGCAAGTCCAATGCAAGGCATAATTGGCGCGACCGAGTTCCTTTTCGAACAGGCACCAGGTCAAGGTATCAAGCCCCGCACCGCCCACTTCGGCTGGCATATTGGCTGCGAATAATCCGGCGGATATGGCCTTGGCTTTTAATTCATCGCGCAATTCCGGGCGGAGAATACCCGTTTCCTCCACTTCCTTCTCATGCGGATAAAGCTCATTGGCCACGAAGTCTTTCGTGGTCTTGATGATCATGTGTTGTTCGTCGGAAAGGGAGAAGTCCATGTGCTTACTTTATGTGAAAAGTTTCAATATGACCATCAACCGCGATGTCCTGACCGTTGATCATGAAGGCCTGGGGGGAGGCTAAGAACACCGCGAGATTGGCGATTTCTTCAGGTTCCGTGAAGCGAGTGAGGGATTGGTTTTGCACCAGTTCAGCCGCCACAATTTGCGTGCCTACGCCGCGCAAATTTGCCTCGCCTTCAATCACGCGATTGATACGGTCGCCGCGCACGGCGCCGGGGCAGATGGCGTTGCAGCGCACGTTGTAGGGGCCAAGTTCAATGGCGAGAGATTTGGTGAGTCCGATGACGCCCCATTTTGCGGCGGCATAGGGTGTGCGATTACCGAAGCCAAACTGCCCGGCATTGGATGACATGTTGATGATGATGCCGGAGCGCTGGGCTTTCATGACCGGTGCAGCACGGCGTGCACAAAGGAATTGTGCGTCGAGGCACACAGCGATGCAGTCGCGCCATTCCGCGAGTTCGATATCATCAATGGGAGCCGTGGGGCCTTTGGTGCCGGCATTGTTGATCATCACATCAAGCCCGCCCAAGTCTTCCAGCGCGTCATCAAACCACGCATCCACTTCGGCTTCGCTTTGAACATCGACAAGGGTTGCAGCGATGTCGGGGAAGTCTGTGCGGAACACATCAAGCGCTTGTTCGTTGATATCGCAGATATGCACCTGCGCACCTTGTTCGAAGAAAGCCTTGGCAATGGCGCGGCCAATTCCAGTGGCTGCAGCTGTGATCATGACTCGTTGCATGTTAGTGGGCGAATAGCGAATAGCGAATAGCGAATAGGGGAAGGAAAATAGAATCTGCTTGCATTGCCAATCTCCATCTAAAACTATTCGCTATTCGCTATTCGCTATTCGCTATTCGCTATTCGCTATTCGCTATTCGCTATTCGCTATTCGCTATTCGCTACTTCAACTTCTTCTTCCGTGCCTTCAATTCCCGGTCCAACACCAGGCCAGACCCAATCTTATGCTTCCTGAACAGCTTCATCATATCAACCAAAATCGCATTGCGCTTGGCTTCAATCGCCGCCACGGCGCGGCCTTCGGCTTGTGACTCGCAGCCTTCAACGAGGCGCTTTTCCAATGCTTCGTTCCATTGCGGGAACTTGAGGTCAGTCCAATCCAGCTCCAGCGTGGGATCAAACTGTTTGATGAAATCGCGCATACCGCCGGGGCCGCCGGCCACGTGATAGGTGAGGAATGAGCCCATGAAGGCCCAGCGCATGCCAGCGGAATAGACAATAGAATCATCAATATCACCGGTACTTGCAATGTCTTTGTTGAGGATGTGCAAGCTCTCGCGCCAGAGGGCTTCCTGCAGGCGGTCACAGACGTAACCCATGATTTCTTTTTTGAGGCGCAGCACCTGCATGCCGATGGCTTCAAAATAAACGCCTGCGCGGTCCATGGTCTCAACCGAGGTTTTGTCGCCCGGAACAGTCTCAACCAAAGGCAACAGATAGACCGGATTAAACGGATGGCCGATGATGACGCGTTCGGGGTATTTGCATTGCGACTGTAAATTGGTGGGCAGGAAACCCGATGACGACGAGGCGATGATCACGTCAGGCCGTGCCACCGCATCGATGTCGCGGAACAGCCGGATTTTCAGGTCTTCACGTTCGGGCGCGCATTCATGGATAAAGTCGGACTTCGCCGCCATGTCTGCCAGATTGGTGGTGAAGGTGAGTTTGCCTTTTTTAGCGGGCTTTCCCAGCAAGGCCACAAGCGAAGGCCAAGCGGTTTTGATTTGGGCTTTCAGTTTGGCTTCTGCTGTTGGCGAAACGTCAAAGGCAATAACGTTAAACCCCCGAAACAAAAGCCGCGCCGCCCAGCCCGCGCCGATGAGACCGGTTCCGGCGATGCCGATGGTTTTAATTTGTGACATTTTCGCTCCTGTTCAAAGAAGCGAATAGTAAGTAGCGAATAGCGAATAGGGGAAGAAATCTATTCGCTACTCGCTACTCGCTACTCGCTATTCGCTATTTTCCCAACCCCAAAATCGCACGTCCCTCATCCGGTGTCGCCACCTTAGTCCCCAGCATTTCAATCAGTTTTACAGCTTTTTCAACCAATGCCCCGTTGGTGGCCAGCACGCCTTTTTCCAAGTAGAGATTGTCTTCCAAACCCACCCGTACATGGCCGCCCAGCAGCACGGCTTGTGCCACGGCGGGCATCTGGTTGCGGCCGATGCCGAATGACGCCCATATGGCACCTGCGGGAAGTTGGGATTTTTGATAGGCCATGGTTTCGGTGTTGTAAGGTGCGCCCCAGGGAATGCCAAGGCAGAGTTGATAAAGCGGCGCGCCTGCAATCAAACCCTCTTTCACCAATTGATTGGCGAACCACAAATTGCCACTGTCAAAAATTTCCATTTCGGGCTTTACGCCGTAGGATTTGATGAGGCGGGCTTGCTCGCGCAATTGCGCTGGCGTTTGCACCACAATGGATTGACCATCACCGAAGTTCAGCGTGCCGCAATCGAGCGTGCAAATTTCAGGTCGCAGGGCTTCCACATGCAGCAGTCTTTCAATCGGGCCTACGCAATCGGTGCCTTCGCCAAATTCCAATGGCTTTTCACCATCGCCCACCACCACATCACCGCCCATGCCTGCGGTCAGGTTGATGATCACATCGGTGTTGCGGGCGCGGATGCGTTCCATGACGTCACGGTATAAATCGACGCGGCGCGAGCCTTTGCCGGTGTCGGGGTTCCTCACATGGCAATGCACTACGGTGGCGCCAGCGCTGGCGGCTTCCAAGGCGGCATTGGCGATTTGTTCCGGTGTGACCGGCACATGCGGGCTTTTGCCCACGGTGTCTCCAGCTCCGGTTATGGCGCAGGTGATGATGACTTTTGACTGCATGTTGAATTCCTCCGGTTACAGGATAGCCGTAAAAGCTCCAGCAAATCGAGTGCTGCATCGGCATGGGCTGGCTGATTTGCGGCAACTGGTTTCCCACAGCCTTGCCTCACACGCAGAGTGGCGCTAGGGTTTCGTTAAGGAATTGGCGGAATCGACCATGAATGAAATGTTGTCCAGTATGCTGGTGGCTAGCTTGTCGGTGGTTCCGCAACCCCTTCAGGTTGCGCCGAACCTTGCCGACAACAATTGGTGCCCGGTCGGATACACCGTAATGATTCCAGACGGCAGGGAAGGCGAAGTGATGTCGAAATCCGGCGATATCTGCCGGATTGTGGCTGTTGGTGAAGCTTACGTCACTTTGATTCCCTATTATCTGGTCGAACCGGTTTATCCGCAAGCGTTCAAGGCACGAACCTACGTTCACTGAGCACGGCAAGCTTGACGATCCGTCCGAACAGTGCGAGCATCGGCGCAGGGGGCATGTGATTTCCACAGGAGAACAACATGTCTAAGATACGGATGGCATCTGCAACGGCACTTTTCGCCCTCGTTGTTTCAACGAACATCGCCCTTGCTGAATTCAAGCAGTTTGACGAACCCAAATACAAGCATTTGGCATTGGACTGGTGCAAATCCTGGCAGAAGGATTGCGGCCAGCCGGCGGCCGATGCCTATTGCGTCAGCCAAGGTTGGGAAAGCGCCAGCAAATATGCGAAAGCAGAAGATGTTGAATATCCAACACGGGTGATTGGTGACAACAAGATATGCGATGCGGAGGGGTGCGACAGCTTCTCGTCGATCATTTGTCAAAAAGCAGATCATGTCGAGGAGCCAAAAGCTGATGAAGGCGATTATGGCGATAATGCCGGTGATGGTGACTACAACGAAGGTGGCTATGAAGCCGTAACCTATAACTACCCACGGGCTGGAAAATGGCATCTTGACTGGTGCCTGAGCTATGGGGCTGATTGTGGCAAACCGGCGGCTGAATATTATTGTAAAGCCAAGGGACATGGCCATGCAAAGGCGTTCGAAATTGATGAAAACTACGGCAAGACACGCATCATGAAGTCCGGCGAAAAATGCACTGATCAAAGCTGTGACGGGTTCAAATACATCACTTGCGAATGAACGGGTTGATGCAAATCGGTTGTTCGTCCTGTCCGGAAGACCGGGCAGGGCGGTTGACTTTGGTTTGGCAGCAGCCAAAATTTTCCAACCGACTTGTCGCAAAATTGTTTGTGGTATGTTATCCACGGGTTGGGGGAATTGCATTGCGCTGGAATCAGCGCATACTTCAGGAGTTTTGACATGATCAAGTTACTTACGGGGGCCTTGGCACTAACGACGCTTTTTGTTTCTCCCTCTTTTGCCGAAGAGCGGACGTTTAAAAAGCCGCGCTCAGGTGAATACCGGGTTGACTGGTGCTACAAGTGGGGCATTCAATGCGGTGAAACGGCAGCCAACCGTTATTGCAGATCAAAAGGTTACGACGCCGCAACGGACTTCATCAAGGCCACTGACATTGGTGACGAATTTCCAACAAAGGTGTTGTCTTCAGGGCAGGTTTGCGATGAAGAAAGCTGCGATGGTTTCAAATACATTACCTGTGAACGTTCAGATGAAGAAGACGAAGAAGACACGCCGATCTTCATTGATACGCCATTCAGGAAGCCCGCTGTCAATGGCGTGCGAATCCATTTCTGCTATTTGCCAGGCAAGGGCTGTGGCCAACAGGCCGCAGATTTTTATTGCAAGGGCGTAGGCTATGAAAAAGCCTTGTCATACCAGCAATCCACCGTGTTGATTGCGCTGAAGGCACCGCAATATATGGGTAACGGCCAACTTTGCGAAGGGCTTGAATGTGTTGGCTTCAAATCCATTATCTGTCGCAAGGAAAAGTAATCAGCGATCAGCCTGACAAGTCCGCATCCCAGTGGCTGGGGTGCGGTTTTTTTATGAACCACCCTGCCATTGCTTGATGGCCTCCAAGGGCCAAAGCAGCATGATGATGTTGAGCGTGAGATTGTCCCGGATCAGATAACCCACCCCCAGTTCGAAGATGACCGCGATCGTTATCGTTGCCACAACGGGCAGCCGCGAAGCAGCATAAAAGCCAACGACCATGGCCAGGATGTCGAAAACCGAATTCAGAACACTGTCGCCATAGTAGTCGAGTGAAATCGTGGCTTCGCGATAACGGTTGATGATGAAGTCGGTGTTTTCGAAAATTTCCCAAGCGCCCTCAATCAGGATGGCTGCCAGTAGCTTCGTGCCGAAAGAGAATCGGCGACCTGCAAAATGCAGCACACCAAAGAAAATGAAGCCGTGAATGATGTGGGAAAAGCTATACCAGTCAGCAATGTGCTGGGAGTTTTCGGAACTGTTGACGATGCCGTGCCAAAGTTTGACGCTGCCACATTTGCAGATTGGTTCGCGGCCCATGAAAAGCAGAATCAGGGCAAATGCGAGAATGGCCAATATAGGCATAAGAGTTGGAAGTTTCAGGGTTTTCATGGTGGCAGGTTAGACTGACAATCGGTGATTTTGCAAATTCAGAAAAAGCCAACACCCCATCAAGTGCGGGGATAAGGGCAGGGATATAGAATGGGTGTGGTCGTTTACCACGGTCAACCAAAGGCTGCGATATGCCGCTCTATGTATTTGACTCCTGGCAGCACCCGCATTATTAAGGCGTGGGGGCGAAATTCAATTGAGTTGGATTATCGCGATGGCACGTTCGTTCTTTGCATTTTTGGCCGTTCTGGCTTTTCTAGTGGCTCCGGCATGGGCGGAGAAGAAAGTTGCCCTGGTAATTGGCAACTCTGCATACAAACATGCCACCCCTTTGCCGAACCCTACGCGTGATGCGCAAGCCATGACTCGCATGCTTGAGAAGATCGGTTTTGAGGTTGTGTCAGGCACAGACCTTGACCGCCAAGCCATGGCTGACACCATGAAACTGTTTGCGTCCAAGGCTGAAAATGCCGACACTGTTTTGTATTTTTATGCCGGGCATGGCATCCAGGTTGATGGTCAAAATTACCTCATACCGATTGATGCTGACCTTGCGACTGAAATTGATGTCAAGCTGTCGACACTTGATATTGATTTGATGTTGCAACAAACGCCGGTGACGGCGCGGGTGAAACTGGTGTTGCTGGATGCTTGCCGCAACAATCCCTTCAAGGAAAAAATTGCACGTTCAATGGGCAAAACACGCTCTGCTGCCGTGGGTAATGGTTTGGCCGAGATGAAGCCGACCTTTGGCACCATGATTGCCTATGCAACAGGTCCGGGCGAAGTTGCGCTCGATGGCGATAGTCAAAATAGTCCGTTCACGATCGCTTTGTTGAAGTATTTGCCTGAAGCTGGACTTGAAATCGGTCAGGCGATGACGCGGGTTCGTGCCGCAGTTTATGAGGATACCGGAAACAGCCAGTTGCCATGGGAAAACAAGAACCTGACCAGCGATTATTATCTGGTCGCGGCAGTTGCGCCAGCTGATGAAGGCGGCAAAGTGGCGGCAGAAACCCCGGTTGCAGCGACCAACCAAGAGCAATCCGACCCGAGTGCAAAAAGCCATACAGCACAGAACGGTGAAATCATTCTTTGGCAAGCCGTGAAAGATTCGACCGATCCGGTTGAAGTTCAAGCCTATATTGATCGCTATGGCGATGAAGGTATTTTTGCCAATACAGCGCGCAAGCGAATTGATGCCTTGAATGCCAATCAGGAACCGGTTCAATCGGCTTCACTTGAAAAAGCTGATCCACCAAAAACCAAGGTCAAGACTTTCCAACCTGATCCAGCCATCATGACAACGGCGGCCTCATCGGCATCGGAAGATGAACTGAGCCTTGGCAAGACGGACAAGAAAATCCTGGTCATCAAGTTGAGTTCTCTTGGATTTGCAACGCGCTCAACGAGTGCAGAGTTTGATGCCCCGACCCGCATAGCGCTTGCCAAGTGGCAGGAAGCCCGTGGCTATCCCGTGACCGGGTTCCTCAACAAACTGCAGTATGAAGCTCTGCTTTATGATGACGATGAGCGTGCCCCATTGCCTGAAATTATTCAACCAGTTGAGAAATTGCCAAAGATTGAAACGGCAGAACCACCACCTGTGAAAAAATACAAGGCTCCCGATCCAAAAATTGTTGTGGCACCTCCTAAGCAAAAAAAGGTGAAGCCTGTTGTCTTGGTGGAGCCTGTGGTCAAGCGCAAAGCCAAACCCGCCCCACCGCCAGTCAAGAAAGCTGTCAAACAACCGGCTGTGGTCAGGGAACCAAAGAAAGTGTTCGTAGAAAAGAAACCCAGACGTCCCGTCGTCATTCCAAAGATCGGTATTTCGATCGGTAGTGGCGGCAATATCGGATTGTCGTTGGGCTTCTGACAAGTCTGAAATTCGAGATCAAGATGCCCCCATGAATATGGGGGCATCTTGTTTTTTGGTGTAGTGCCTTGGCTGCGGAGGCCAATCAATCGTGGACAGGCAAGCGCCATATGACCCAGGTAATACCAACCGTCATTTGAAACCACCCTCCTTCTCAGTCCCCCTTGTGGGCGGCTAACAGATGCACACATCTTTTATTTGCCTAACCACCGAATGTTGAATGGTTTTGATTTTTTGAACTTAAGTCATTATTTTGGTTAACTTATTTCCGTCACCCCGGCGAAGGCCGGGGCTAGGCTAGCCGAGTGCTCAACTGGTTGCTA
>JANOVS010000012.1:0-2378 GCA_031417515.1 Hyphomicrobiales bacterium | reverse complement strand
GTCTGCCCGGCCACACCGTGGATGCGGTCCCACAACTTGCCAGGCTCGGTTTTGACTTTGGCATAGTTGTCGCGGAAGGTCTTGCCGTTCATGGCAAATTTCAGCAGGTCGTAAATCTCGTCGCTGCTGGGCCAGATGTCGCCGAGGTAAACGTCCTGGCCATTTTTGCCCTGCCCGACGGGCTCGGTCATCAAGTCGCGGTTGACCGTGCCGGCAATCGCGTACGCCACCACCAGCGGCGGGCTGGCCAGAAAATTCGCCTTCAGATTGGGGTGGATGCGCGCCTCAAAGTTGCGGTTGCCCGAGAGAACCGCGGCGCACACCAGGTCGTTTTTGGTGATGACATCGTTGAACTCAGGCCGCAGGTCCCCGGCGTTGCCGATGCAGGTGGTGCAGCCGTAACCGGCCAGCGCAAAACCGAGTTTTTCAAGGTAGGGCAGCAGGCCGCTCTTGCTCAAGTAGTCGGTGACGATGCGCGAGCCTGGCGCCAACGAAGTCTTGATGTGCGGCTTGACGCTGAGCCCCGCCTGCACCGCCTTTTTGGCCAACAGGCCGGCCGCCAGCATCACGCTTGGGTTGGAGGTGTTGGTGCAACTGGTGATGGCGGCGATCAACACGTCGCCATGGCCCAAGGTGACATCACTTCCCTGGTTGACGGGCGCGTCGGCATGAGCGGCCGCCAGTGTGGGTTTGTTGGCTTCCATTTCCACCACCTGGCGCGGCGCCCCCAAAGGTGTTGGCGGCGCAGCTGGCAGCACCTGGGACACACTGGCTGACAGCGCTTCGTCTGAAGCCCGCGCCAGGTGCCGGGTATGGAACACGGCGGCGTTCTGGTTGAAACCATTCTCAGCGTTGGGTTTGGAAAACAGCGATTCAAATTGGGCCGCCACTTTACCCAGCTCGATGCGGTCTTGCGGCCGTTTCGGCCCGGCCTGGCTCGGCGTGACGCGGCCCAGATCCAGCTTGACGACCTGCGAATAATGGATGTCTGCGAGCGACTCTGGCGCGCCCGCACTGCCTGGCACACCAAACCAGCCCTGCGCTTTGAAATAAGCTTCGAAGGCCTCAATTTCAGCGGCGCTGCGCCCGGTGCCCTTGAAGTAATCAAGGGTTTTGTCGTCCACCGGAAAGAAGCCCATGGTGGCGCCGTATTCGGGCGCCATGTTGCCCAGGGTGGCGCGGTCCGGCACCGAGAGTGAGCGTGTGCCTTCGCCATAAAACTCGACAAACTTGCCCACCACCTTTTGGCTGCGCAGAAGCTCCGTCACCGTAAGCACCAGGTCGGTGGCGGTGACGCCTTCGCGCAGGCGCCCGGTAAGCTCCATGCCGACCACGTCGGGCGTCAAAAAATACACCGGCTGGCCCAGCATCGCCGCCTCGGCCTCGATGCCGCCGCAGCCCCAGGCGACCACACCAATGCCGTTGATCATCGTCGTGTGGCTGTCGGTGCCGACCAGGGTGTCAGGGTAATAAACCCCATCGGCGCTTCGATGCGCACCGCGCGCCAGATACTCCAGGTTCACCTGGTGCACGATGCCAAAACCCGGCGGCACGACGCGAAAAGTGTCAAACGCCTGCATGCCCCATTTCATGAACTCATAACGCTCGCGGTTGCGCTGGAATTCCAGCTTCATGTTCAGGTCGAGCGCGTCTTTTCGGCCGAAGTGGTCGATCATCACCGAGTGGTCAACCACCAGGTCGACCGGCACCAGCGGTTCGATGCGTTTGGGGTCTTTGCCCTCTTTGAGCGCCACACTGCGCATGGCCGCCAGGTCGGCCAGCAGCGGCACGCCGGTGAAGTCCTGCAACACCACGCGCGCTACCACAAACGGAATCTCGTGGGTGCGCGGCGCGTTGGCTTGCCAATTGGCGAGCTGGGCCACGTGTTCGGGCGTGATGCGTTGGCCATCGCAATGGCGCAGCACCGATTCGAGCACGATGCGCAGCGATATTGGCAGGTGCCGGATATTGGGAAACTGCTGCTGCAGCGCTGGTAACGCGTAGAGCTGGCCGCCCTTGCCGGAGGCGGTTTTGAAACGGGTCAGGGTCGAGGCGAAGGTGGTGATTGGTGCAGCAGTGGCAGCGCGGGGCATGGCGGACTCCTGGTGGCAAGCTGGGAAACAGGCGAAAATGCCGTCTAATATCAATCTAATTAGTTTTTTTGATTATATAAACATCATTATTAATTAATATTAATAGCAAAGTTTTCATATTACTTGACGTCCTTATTAAGATTATTTAACTACAAAAATAGTTTAACTACTTATTCTTTCCCTACCGTCACGCCCGTACCGTCACCCCTGTGCCACCGGCATCAAGCGCTCCACCTCGTTCATGTCCAAACGCCGCCCAGGTGGCGCCATGCCGCCGCGGTGGCC
>JANOVS010000011.1:0-54272 GCA_031417515.1 Hyphomicrobiales bacterium | reverse complement strand
CGGCTTCGTTGAGGGTCAGTCCCTGGACTTCGACGCCGTCAATTTTCACAATGAGATCATTGGCCATGATACCGGCTTTGGCGGCGGGGGTGCCGTCATAGGGGGCGACAACCTTGACCACGCCATTTTCCATGGTGACTTCAATGCCAAGTCCACCGAACTCGCCTGAAGTCTTGACGTTCATGTCGGCAAAACTTTCCGCATCCATGTAGCTGGAATGGGGATCAAGCGATGTCAGCATGCCATTAATGGCAGCTTCAATCATTTTCTTTTCATTGGGCACTTCCACATAATCTGCACGCACCCGGTCAAACACATCACCGAAGAGGCCGAGCAGCTTGTAGGTGTCGGCATTGCCTGCCGCATTGGCACCATAGCCTGTACCATTGATGGCTTGCATGACCACTGCTGCTGAAACCGCGCCAGCCAACATCAAACCCATTGAGCGGACAGGAAACTTATACTTCATCTCATTGCCTCTTTTCTGTTGCCGATCCACCAAGGGGCGGGGTCGACGGGATCACCATTATGTCTGAACTCCACATATAGCACGGGAGTATTCTGTTTTGGCAGCCCCTTTGTCAGGGTCAGCCCTTCTGAATTTGTACCCATCAATCCTACGGGCTCACCGGCCTTGACGGATTGCCCTGGGGTTGCGGTTATTTGGCCCAGCCCTGCGAGGAGCAGCAAATAGCCTTCGCCGGGATTGATGATCAGCATTTCGCCATAGCCACGAAATTTACCGGCAAATTCAACCTTGCCGCCCGTTGGGGTTATAATCTGGGAAGCAGCTTGCGTGGCAATCACAATTCCGTCAAGCGGGGTGCCAAGTGAGGTTTCAGCCCCAAAGCCTGAAAATAGCTGACCTTGGGCCGGGTATGGCAATTGCCCCTTGGCCAGACTGAAGGCAAGCGGCGGCGCTGCCAATCGCTGGCGTTCGGCCTCTTCGGCTGCCAGCCGCGCCTGCTGTGCCTCAGCCTCGGCCTTGCTTTGGGCTTCTTGCTGCTTTGCCTTCTCCTCAGCCAGTTTGACGATCAATTGCTTGAGGCTGTTGGCTTGTTCCGCAAGCACTGCTGATCTCTCTCGCTCGATGGCCAGATGCTTGTTGCTTGATTCGGACTTGGCTTTCTTTTCGTCAATCATCGCCATGGCGACCTGGCGTGCCGCTGCCAAAGCCTCGAGGGCTTGGGTGTTGTTTTTGGTTTCTTCGACAAGCCCGGCGTTGAGATTTTCAAGTTCCGCCAACTGGGCATGCAAGGTGTCGGCAGCCTGGCGCAATTCCGGCACGACAGCCCCAAACATCATGGCACTGCGAAGTGCCTCGAGTGCATCATGGGGATTGACCACAAGGGCGGGTGGCGGGTTTTGTTCCAGCCTTTGCAAACCTGCCAACACTTCCGACAACATGTCCTGCTGGCTGGCCAACTGCAATGCCAGTTCGGCTTTGCTTTCCTTGAGAAAAGCCAGCCGCACCCGGGCGTCAGTCAGCGCCTGTTCTTTTTCCTGCACGGCCTTGGCCTGGATTACCAGGCGATCCGACAACTCGATTTCCTCGCGCAAGGCGTTGACAGCTTCGGCCTTCAATTCCTGCTGGCGCGAGGTTGATTGCTGCAAGGCCTGCTCAACCGCCGGCAAATCAGTTGGCACAGTTTCACCTTCTGCCCCAACCGGTGACAGCGACAACCCAAGCGCCAGCACGAGAAAACTCGTCCTCGCAAGTGTCGCAGGTTTGATGTTGGCATTCATGGCAGCTGTAAAAATAGGAAAGGCCCGTGTTCAAATTGGGGCCTTGAAACATTAAAAATCAGCAATTCGACAAGCATGACGCAGCGCAAATCACCTAGACCCTGTGATAGGGATGATTAACCAGAATGGTGACTGCCCGGTAAATTTGTTCCAACAACATGACGCGCAGCAAGCGATGGGGAAAGGTCATGGGCCCAAAGGACATGACGTGACGGACGACTTTGCGAGTTTCGGCGGCATGGCCATCGGGGCCACCAATCAAAAAGCCAAGGTTTTTCGTGGCATTCTGCCCAAGTCCTGCAATCAGCTTGGCAAATTCCTCGCTTGAGCAAGCCTTGCCCCGTTCATCCATAACAATGATCACAGCATCGGGTGGAAGTGTGTTCCAAAGCCATTTGGCTTCTTCGGCTTTGCGCAAATCTGCTGTAGCGCCGCGTGATTCGGCAACATCCTGCACGGCGATGGTGGTTATGCCGGCCTGCTTGCCCAGAACCGCAATCCGCTTTTCATAATCCGCCGCCATTGCCTTCTCAGGTCCGGTTTTGAGAAGGCCAATGGCAGCGATGGTCAGTTTCATTCGGGTGTCACGTCTCGGGCAGGATGTTTGCCGCCCAGAGTTTTTCAAGATTGTAGAAGCTGCGGACTTCCGGACGGAAGACATGGACGATGATGTCGCCTGCATCAACCAGTACCCAGTCACATTGGGGAACGCCTTCGATACGGATGTTTTTCTGGCCGTGTTTTTTCAGTTCTTCAACAACCTGATCAGCGATGGCGTTGACGTGGCGGCTGGAACGGCCGGAGGCCACGACCATGGTATCAGCCACAGTTGACTTGCCCGCGAGGTCTACTGCCACAACCTGTTCTGCCTTGGCGGTATCCAGGCTTTTCAGCACACTCTCAACCAGGGCAGACCACACGGGTTCGGCCACCGGCTTCTTCAGAGCTGCAACCTTTGGTGACTTGGCGGCCTTTGAAGCCCTTGCCAATTTCCGTTCGGCAGTTTTGGTGATGGTTTTTTTGGCGACGGCTTTGACCGGGTTTTGCTTTGGCGCAACGGATTTGGCTGGCAGTTTTCCGGAAACTGCTTTTTTGACGACAGGTTTCTTGGTGATTGGTTTCTTGACAACTGGTTTTTTGGCAATCGGCTTTTTCGCTGGCGCACTCGTTGCTGCCAATTTCTTTGCCGCAGGTTTTTTGACAATTGCCTTCTTGGCAATAGTCTTTTTAGCGACTGGCTTCTTGGCGATTGGCTTCTTGGCAACTGGATTTTTTGCAAGTGTTTTTTTGACTGCAGATTTTTTGGCGGGCGCTTTCTTTGCTGGCGCTTTCTTGACTGGCGCTTTCTTTACTGGCGGCATCTTGCTGACAGACTTCTTTGCAGCAGGTTTGGCGGTCTTCACAGTCTTTGCAGGCTTGGATTTCTTGATGGGCTTTTTCAGAGTCGTGGTCCTTCAATGGCACTATTTGAATAGGGTTTTAGGAGGTGATGGCCTTGGCTTCAAGTTTTGCTTTTAGCGATGGTTCGGCGGCGGCGAATGGCGGTTGAACTTTCCCGGCGCAAGGGCATGGTCACAAATGTCCAGGCGGGAGGTTTGCCAGCAAAAATTCCAGCAGGCATCGTCACGCGCGACATGGCAAAACGCAAGGCCGCCGGGCTGCGCAAGGCTTTGATCGAATAGCCGGGCCTGGCCAGCACAGCCAGCGGCGTGGTCCCCATAATATCAAGCCAGTCATGCCAGTGGTGCAGCGACGCCAGACTATCAGCCCCCATGATCCAGACAAATTTGCTGTCTCCACTTTTTTGCCGCAGCTGCCGCAAGGTGTCGGCGGTGAATTTTGACTGCATCTGTTGTTCAATGTCGGTCACCACAAAACGCGGATGTTTGGCAATGCGTTTGCTGTATCGCAACCGTTCGGCATATTCGCCGGTCTCAGACTTGTCTTTCAGCGGGTTCTGTGGCGAGACCAGCCACCAGACCCAATCCAGCTGCAAATGTTTCAAGGCATAAAGCGCCACCATCAAATGGCCGCGATGGGCGGGGTTGAAGCTGCCGCCGAAAAGGCCAATGCGCTGGCCGCTTCCACAAGGTGGCAGCCTCAGCACCTTACGGCCTGATCTGACCGGAACCCCGGATCTGGTATTTGAAGGTGGTAAGCTGCTCGACACCGACGGGCCCCCTTGCATGGAGTTTGCCGGTGGCAATGCCAATTTCCGCACCGAATCCAAATTCACCACCATCGGCAAATTGGGTTGAGGCGTTGTGGAGGACGATGGCAGAGTCGAGCGAGCGCAGAAAATGTTCAGCCGTATGGTGGTTGTCTGTAACGATACTGTCGGTATGCTGGGAGCCATAGCGGGTGATGTGGTCCATGGCGGCGTCAACACCATCAACCACTTTCATGGAGATGATGGCATCGAGATATTCGGTTGACCAGTCTGCTTCGCTTGCGGGCTTGACGATGGGGTCAACGCTCATGGTTGCGGCGTCACCGCGAATTTCGCAACCGGCAGTGCTCAGTGTGCTGATCAACTTTGGTAGGGCCGTTGCAGCGATTGCGGCATCAACCAAAACAGTTTCGGCTGAACCACACACACCAGTGCGGCGCATTTTGGCATTGCGTACAATTTCACAGGCCATGGCCAAATCTGCATCACGGTCGACATAAACATGACAGATGCCTTCGAGATGGCTGAACACCGGAACCCGCGCATCAGCCTGTACCCGTGCCACAAGGCTTTTACCGCCGCGCGGCACGATGAGATCAATGGTGCCGCCAAGACCGGTGAGCATGTCGCCCACGGCGGCGCGGTCTGCTGTGGGCAAGGTCTGGATGCAATGGGGGTCTAGGCCTGCTTCCCGCAAACCCATGGAAAGACATCTGGCGATGGCGGCTGAGGAATGGAAACTGTCGGACCCCCCGCGCAAAATTGCGGCATTGCCGGATTTCAGGCAAATGCCGCCTGCATCAGCCGTCACATTGGGGCGGCTTTCGAAGATGATGCCGATGACGCCGATGGGAACAGCAATGCGGGAAATTTCCATGCCATTGGGTCTGGTCCATTTCGCCAGAATCTTGCCGACGGGATCAGCCAAGGCAGCGATGTCTTCCAAGCCCAGAGCCATGGCTTCAACGCGCGAGGGATTGAGGGTGAGGCGATCAACGAACGACGCCTTCAGGTCTTTCTGTTTGGCGGCTTCAAGATCAAGCCGGTTGGCTGAAAGAATTTCATCCGTCTGCTGACGAATAAATTTTACCATGGCATACAGGGCATCATTGCGCTGTGTCGCATGCGATACGGCAAGACTCCTTGCAGCCTTTCGCGCACGCTTTCCCAATTCCAGCATGGCGCTGCCCATCATTGCTCTCCCACAACCCTGTCATTGGTCATCATTACAAGATCATCGCGATGAATGATTTCATCGCGGCCCGCAAGCCCCAAGGTTTTCATGATATCGGCGGATTTCAGGCCCTTGATCTTTTGGGCATCAACAGAATCATAGGCTACCATGCCACGGGCAACTTCGCTGCCATCTGACGTGACAATGCTCACAGTGTCACCGCGGCCAAAAAAGCCGACAATGTCCTTAACACCAGCGGGCAGCAAGCTCTTGCCTTTCTGCAAGGCGGTTCGCGCCCCTTCATCAATCACCAATCTCCCCACAGGTTGAAGGCTGCCGGCTATCCAGCGCTTGCGGGATTGCAGGCCTGAGCTTTGCGCCACAAACCAGGTCACCCTCTCGCCATCGATGATGCGTTGCAGGGGATGGTCCTTGTGGCCCGAGGCAATCACCATGTTGCAGCCTGCACCCAAAGCTATCTTGCCAGCCTCGATCTTGGTGATCATGCCGCCAGAGCCGACACCGGAAACCGGCTTTCCAGCCATGGCTTCAATCTCGGGAGTGATTTCAGTGACTTCGGGAATGAAGGTTGCCCCTTTCTGGTCAGGCGGGGCGGAGTAGAGACCGTCGATATCCGAGAGCAAGACCAGACAATCAGCGGACATCATGGAAGCGACACGCGCCGCCAGACGGTCGTTGTCGCCATAGCGGATTTCGCTGGTGGCCACCGTGTCGTTTTCATTGATCACCGGAATGGCACCCTGTTCGAGCAGCGTCGTCAACGTCGCCCTGGCATTGAGATGGCGGCGGCGTTCTTCGGTGTCGTTCAATGTCACCAGAATTTGTGCGGCGACCAAGCCTTTGACACCAAGCGCTTCGGCCCAGGCCTGAGCCAAAGCGATCTGGCCCACAGCGGCGGCAGCCTGGCTTTGCGGCAGTTCCAGTTTGCCCTTGGGAAATTTCAGCTTGTGGCGACCCAGCGCAATGGCCCCTGAAGACACGAGAATGATTTCAGCACCGCCTGTCCGCAACGCTACCATGTCCTCAATGAGGGAAGTCAGCCAAGCGGATTTGACGGTGCCGGACTTGGCTTCGACCAAGAGGGCAGAGCCAACCTTGATGACGATGCGCCGGGCTTTCTGGAGACGGTTTTTAACGGCTGACAATATCAGGGCTCCCAGACCTCAGTTGAAACGCCATCGGGATCAGCCTGCAGGGCCTTGGCCTTGGCCGTGGTGACGACTTTCATCAGACCACGCAAGGTGACATCAACATTTTGCTTGGCGGCGGCTGAAATCAGCAGCGGGGTGTGCTTGATCTTGGCTTTGAAAGCCTTGAGCTTTTTCTCCAGCGACTTTTCATCAATGGCATCGCATTTGTTGAAGGCGATGATTTCCGGCTTGTCGGCCAAGAGTTTCGAATAGGATTTAAGCTCGGTGCGCACGGTTTTGTAAGCCGCCACGGGATCATCCGATGTCACGTCAATCAAGTGCAACAACACGGCACAGCGTTCGATGTGACCAAGGAATCTGGTGCCAAGGCCCGCCCCTTCATGGGCCCCTTCAATCAGGCCTGGAATATCGGCGAGCACGAAACTTTTGTCGTCACTGCGCACCACGCCCAATTGCGGATGCAAGGTGGTGAAGGGATAGTCGGCGATTTTTGGGCGTGCGGCCGTTACGACTGACAAAAACGTGGACTTTCCGGCATTGGGCAGGCCGATGATTCCGGCATCAGCGATAAGTTTCAAACGCAACCAAATCCAGCGTTCCTCGCCCATTTGGCCCTGGTTGGCACGACCGGGGGAGCGGTTGGTGGCAGATTTGAAATAGTGATTGCCAAAGCCGCCATTGCCGCCCTTGGCAATCCTGGCACGCTGGCCTGCCTTGGACAAATCAGCGAGAACCGTTTCCCCGTCTTCATCGAGAATGACGGTGCCGACGGGAACCTTCATCACAATGTCCTCAGTTGATTCACCGGCCCGCAAGCGGCCCATGCCATGGCCCGCGGTGCGCACTTTGAAATGCTGCTGGTAGCGGTAGTCGATCAGTGTGTTGAGATCATTGTGGGCTTCGGCCCAGACATCACCACCCGTGCCGCCATCGCCACCATCGGGTCCTCCCAGTTCAATGTTTTTTTCACGGCGAAATGATACCGCTCCAGCCCCGCCATCGCCGGCCTTTACATAGATTTTTGCTTCGTCGAGAAATTTCATCGTGCATCCTTTGTGTCGCTCTTACAGCAAGTTCACAGGGAGTTGAACCATTTGCTGAGGCGACCCGGTGTAGCAGCCATACGTTGTATGAGCGGCAAAACAGGGCCGGAAAACGACATTGAAAGTCCTTAATAAATCCTTGAAATCGATCAGAATTTTGCCCGAAAAAACCTCAGGCTGTACCGCATTCTCGCCACATTTCCGGGGTTTACGGAGGGCCTTCCCAGACAGCGGCGGTCGAGAAGTTACAAGGCATGCACATGCATGCAATAGGGGCGGCCCTGTTTGTGTCAAATGATGGAGTATCAAAAATGTCTAATTTCAAACTTGTGGCCGGACTCTCTGCGGCCCTTCTCAGCTTCAGCCTGATGGGCGCTCCTGCCCAGGCTGCCGACAGCTGCCGTGACTACGGCATCTGTGCACCCAAGCTGATAAAAAAACTTAAGCGCACGCACAAGGTCGCGCAACGCAAAGTGCAGGTCCGGAAATATGCCGGCAGGCTTTCCGGCAAACGGGTTCGCACGCGGGCGGCTTTGGCGGTTCCTGCATCGGGCAATCGGGGCCATGTGGTCGCCCTGATCAAATCACAAGCGCCGCGCTATGGTGTGCCAACGTGGTTTGCGCTCCGCATTGCCAAGGTTGAATCCGGCTTTAATCCGCGGGCCCGTGGTGCGGCTGGCGAATATGGCGTATTCCAATTGAAATGCGCCACGGCCAAGGGCATCGGCTTTCGCGGTTCCTGCGGCAATCTGCTAAATGCCTCAACCAATGTCCAGTTTGGTTTGAAGCATCTCCAGCTGGCCGTACGCGGCTCAGGCGGCAATCTCAAAATGGCAGCGTCGAAGCACAATGGCGGTTTGGGCCGCAAGCGCCTGGTGCGCGGTTATGTGAACCGGGTGTTCTGAGTATTTGACGTGAGGCCACCAGCCCTTCGAGGCCGCGAAGGATTGGTGGCGCGCGCTCAAGATTTCACACTAATTTTTCCCAGCCACCTCTCCCGGGTCAGCCGCATATTGGTGACCGGCACTTCCCTGCCTTGGGCTTTTGACATTTGCAGGCAGGCGCCAACCACTTCAAAACCCGCGTGGCGCAAGACTTTCCCGGACGCCGGATTTTCGTTGAAATAGCAGGACACCATGACATTGACCCTGGCGATTTCGAAGGCATGGTCGACCATGGCTTTTGCGGCTTCGCTCATCAGGCCTTTGCCCCACAGGTCTTTGACGAGCCAATAGCCCAATTCAACATCCTGCTTTTTATCATGCCATTCGTAGCTGATGATGCCTTGCAAGCCATCGCCGGAATTCTTCAGGCAAATGGCGCTGAAACGGGACTGGCCTTTGCACGTTTTCAACCACCGCAGAAACTCTTCGGCATCGGCCAATGCGTAGGGAAATGGCACCCGCGCCAGGTTTTTTGCAATGTCGTAATTGTTGATCAGCACAGCAATGTCGCTCGCGTCATTATCGCGCAAGGGGCGCAAACGCAATCTCTCGGTTTCAATAATGCGGTCCATGACGGCTTCCAAAAATAAAACGGGAAGATGGTGGCCCATCTTCCCGTTCAAATCAATTCTTGGTCAATTCCCGGTTCCATTCCAGTTCTGGGGACCAGTGTGAGCTGGTCGTTATTCAGCAGCTTTCGCGGTGATCACTGAAACCAGCTGCTTGTTGTTCTTGGTGCCGCGGAATTCCACAGTGCCAGCGACCATTGCATAAATCGTGTGGTCCTTGCCAATGCCAACGCCCGTGCCTGGATGCACTTTCGTGCCGCGCTGGCGGATGATGATGTTGCCGGGAATGGCCTGTTCGCCACCAAACAGCTTGACGCCGAGACGGCGGCCTGCGGTGTCACGACCGTTGCGGGATGAACCGCCTGCTTTTTTATGTGCCATGGATCAATCTCCTCTGGTGTGGATCAGGTACGAGCGCGGTCGGATTTGGCGCGGGGTGGTTTGCCATCCAAGAGTTCCTTGGCCTGTTCAATCCATTCCTCGCGGGCAAAGCGGCCCTTTTGTTTCAGATGGGTTTCAGCCTTTTCGATGTCATCCCCGCTCATGGCGGCGATGGCAGCAAAGGTGTGATAGCCCAGTTCACGCATGCCAGCTTCCATCTTGGGGCCAACGCCGCTGATCATGGAAATGTCATCGGATTTGCCGTCAACTGGTGCAGCAACAGCTACTGGCTCAGATGCAGGCTTTTCGGCCTTGGCGGCAGGCTTGGCACCACCGGTCAGAATGTCGGTGATGGTGACGGAGGTCAGCAATTGGCGATGGCCGTTACGGCGGCGGTAATGCTTGCGGCGGCGCTTCTTGAAAATATAGACCGTGTCGGCCTTTTCCTGGGCGGCGATTTCGCCAACCACAGTGGCACCGGAAACCAGGGGGGCACCAATATCAACGGATCCGCCATTGGCCACCAACAACACGTCGGTGAATGTCACCTGGTCGCCTGCTGAACCTTCCAGCTTTTCAATCAAAATCTTGTCGTTGGCGGCAACGCGATATTGCTTGCCGCCAGTCTTGATGACTGCGTACATCTTCTTCCTTCTCTCTCGCGCCCTTCGGAGCTGCTTTCTAACCCATTGAAAAAGCAGTCTTTATGATCTCGGTTCGTAAAAACCGGAGGTGCCCTCGGACAGCGCACAATATCCCGGCAGGTGCTCTGCCGGGCGTTCGTGTGGGGATAAAGCGGATATGTCCAGCGAAGTCAAGTCAGTTGGTTTGGTCAATGAAAGGTTGGGTTCAGCGGTCCGCAACCCTGAAAAACCCGAGGACCAGCATGCCGCCAATAAAATGGCCGATGACGGAAAAAATCATGGCTTTCTCAATTGTACCAATAGCAACCATCGGTATGGAAAGGGCGGCAAAATTGCTGACCATGGCGGAATAATACAAGATCACAAAACTTGCGGGGATGGCGATCAGTGCCGCAGCACCCGTCATGCGGGTGATCAGGATGGCGGACAAGGCACTGATGGCAACCATGGTATAAACCACTTGGCTGCCGGGATGCCAAGCGTGAAAATGCGTCCACAGTGTTGACGCGACGTTCAATGCAGTTTCGACCATGATGATCCTCATCACTTTCAAATGTGGCGCCGTCCCCGCCAGAAATTCTGCCCTGGGGGAGCCTAGCCGATCAGTCTTAAAATTTGCTGACTATTGGACTTAAGATTGCGACTATTCGCCAGTATCATTCTTACGGCGACGGGTGAGGCTGCGTTTCAAACGCAAAAGTTCCAGCACCCGGTTCAATTCCCCACCGGCGATCAACAACAATGCGGCGAGGTAGACAAAAAACATGGCAGCAAAAATCCCGGACAGTGAGGCATAGGTCGAGGAAAATGAATTGAAGTTCACCAGCCAGTAGGAAAAGCCTGACGACATGATAATCCAGCCAATCACCGTCAAGATGACCCCTGGATAAATGGCCCGCAACGTCATGGTTTTGGCGGGCAGGAAGCGATGGGCTGTCAACACGCCAATCAGCAACAGGAATATAGCAAGGGGAAAGCGCCAATAGTCCAACTGAATAAGGCTCACAGGGATGCCGCCCGCAAAGGAATTCAAAAGTTTTACGGCAACTGGAAACAAGACAATCAACAAAGCCAAAGCCAACAGAAGAAAGGCCGTTCCCACTACAAACAGCACCGACAATCCATAGAGCAGCCAAAGGGGGCGCTCGTCCCTCACATCGTAGGCGCGGTTCAGTCCGACGCGCACGCTGTCAACCCCGGCCATGGCGCTCCACACCGTGAGCAAGGCACCGATGCTCAGGAGATCACTGCGCGGCACTGTCAGGAGATAGCGGATTTCACCAGCCAGGGGTGCCACAAGATTTTTGGGTGCTACTCCAAGCAGAAAATTAACGGCACTCTCCGCCCATGCCTCACTGCCGAAAAATCCGGCAAGCGATGTCAAGAAAATCAGAAAAGGAAAGGCCGAGAAGACCATGCGAAAGGCAATGTTGCCAGCCAGGGGAACGGCTTCATCGGCAACCAGCCTGCGTCTGACTTCCCACAACAGGGCAGAGGTTGAAAGTTCAACATCTGCCGGAAGGCCATCTGACAGGTTTTTGTAATCACCTGTCATAGGGTGGATTTCCGTCCTCGGGCTTCGATTTTTCTGTCTACGAATTTTCTGGCCATGCTGGTTGTAGTTGTGCCACAGCCATCGCAATCATGCCACCCAGTTCATCAGCGGATTCGTCCCTGTTCCTCAAAGTCGCACCACTGGCGTTCGTGGTGTTGTGGGCCACGGGCTTTGTGCTGGCCC
Source organism: Hyphomicrobiales bacterium (assembly GCA_031417515.1). Lineage (GTDB taxonomy): Bacteria > Pseudomonadota > Alphaproteobacteria > Rhizobiales > Aestuariivirgaceae > Aestuariivirga. The sequence continues at coordinate 42,691 of JANOVS010000011.1, read as the reverse complement.
GGTTGACAGTGGGCCATGTCGAGCCAATTTCATTTCTGGCCTATCGTTTTCCGGTGGCAGGCCTGCTGCTTTTGGCCTTGTCGCCATTCTTGAAGGTCAAATGGCTGAAACCCCGTGACGCCTTGCATGCCATGGTAGTGGGCGTATTGATCCATGCGGGTTATCTTGCCCCCATCTATTGGGCCGTCGCCCATGGCCTGCCAGCGGGGGTCAGCGCCCTGATTGTCGGATTGCAGCCCTTGATCACGGCGTTCCTGGCGGCGCTGGTTTTGAAAGAAGTCGTCACCCCTCGTCATTGGATGGCCTTGTTGGCAGGCATTTTCGGCGTGGCCCTGGTGCTGTCGCCAAAATTCAGTTTTGAAAGCCTTGGTGGCATCACGCCCCTGACAACGGGGCTCGCCCTGTTTGGGTGTTTCAGCGTTTCCGCTGGCACGGTTTACCAAAAGCGCTTCGCCAGCAACCTGCCGTTGGTCTCGTCGGTGATCTGGCAATATGTAAGTGCCGGGCTGGTGGTGGCGGTTCTGGCGGCATGGCTCGAGGAATTCAAGTTTGATCAATCGCCACAAGCCTGGTTTGCCATCATCTGGTCGGTTGTGGTGATTTCCCTGGGTGCCATTTTCATGCTGATGCGGCTCATCCGCGAGGGCAGCGTGGCCAAGGTGTCCACCCTGATTTTTCTGGTCCCCGGTGTGGCATCGTTGATGACCTTTGTGCTGTTTGATGAACAACTCGACGCTGTACAAATCCTCGGCATGGCACTTTGTGCAGGTGCCGTATTGATCATCAATCTGCAGCAGAGGCGGCAGCAGGCACCGAAGTCGCCTTGAGTTCATCAAGTCTAGCTCTCGCCTTGTCGCGATGACTTTGGGTGATGTGATTGCGCACCAGAGTCATGGCTGCCATCAGCACGGCCAGATCATCGGTAAAGCCAATACCCAGCAATACATCAGGGATCACGTCAAAGGGCAGAATGAAATAGGCCAATGCCCCAAACAGGGTGGCCCTGACCTTCAGCGGCGTTGTGGGATCAAAGGCGCAATACCAGGCCGCCAAAACATCTTCGGCAAACGGAATGCGGGCGAGATTGCGGGTCAATTTTGGCCAGAAATCCCGGCGTATCTTTTGTTCATTGGCAGTGCTCATGGCTTGATCCCTTCAACCCCGCCAAATGGCGATGGCAAGGCCAGATTTCAAGCGCCGCGTTGGGAGAGCCACAAACCAGCCAGCAGAATGATGATGGCAATGAACTGCAAGCCAACCCGCCAGCGCATGAAAGTCTGTGAACGATTGGCCGAGCCACCGCGCAGCATGTTCCACAGGCCCAAGAACAGGGCAATGGCGACGGCGATGATGGCGAGTGCAGACAGTACTGTCATTATTCAGAATTCCTGATGGCAAAGCGGTCAAGCACGCCCGAAGGGAGTATGCGCCGCAGAATTGCTGCGATGTGGGTGGGGATTGTAACATAATAATGGTTGCGGGGGTTGTCCCGTTCAAGAGCTAGGATGAGTTTGTCCAGCACCGCCTCGGGCGGCAGTTTGAAACTGAATAGTTTTTTCTTTTTGACGCTATTGCTGTTTTTTGCAGCTTTCTCCAAACGATGGCGCTGGCGTTCGAAGTCGGCGGTGTAATGGGAATTTGTCATGTCGACATTGGCGTCGAAAGCGGCTTTGGCATTTTCGACGAATTTTGTGGCGATGGGCCCGGGATTGATGGTGACGACCTTGATGCCGGAACCGCGCAATTCCATGCGCAGGGTGTCGGTCAGTCCCTCAAGGGCAAATTTCGAAGCGTTGTAAGGGCCGCGATATTTGAGCGCCACCAGACCCAAGACCGAGGAACATTGCACAATGCGCGCTTCGCCATTGGCCCGCAACATCGGCAGGCAGGCCTTGGTCAATTCATGCCAGCCAAAGAAGTTGGCGGCAAACTGTTCTTCGAGCACCGCCCTGGTGATGTCTTCCACAGCACCGGGCTGGCCATAGGCGCCATTGTTGTAAAGGGCAAACAGCTTGCCATCGGTGCGGTGGCTGACTTCGGCGGCACAGGCCTGCACTGAGGCGCTGTGGCGGTAATCCAGTTGTAATGCCTCAAGGCCCATTGTCTCCAGCCTTTGCAGATCTTCAGGTTTTCGAGCTGTGGCAAACACCCGGTAGCCCCTGGCTTTCAAACCAATTGCCGAGGTCCAGCCAATGCCGGATGAACAGCCTGTTATGAGAATTGTCTTCTGTTGTTGATCCATGGGAACAGCGGTTTAGGGTTGCAAGGCAGGCTTGCACAGGCGTCAGTTTGTCCCTTGGCAGCGTTTCGCCGCAATTGGGCCGGAATTTTTGGCTTGATGGGCTATTATCGTCCGCGTTTGGCGGATATTAAGACTTGGCGGCAGATATTCACGTGATGAACAAATTTATGCGACGATTTTCGGCTGGAATTTTGTTTGGTGCGGGTTGGCTTTTAGCCACTGGCCTGCCGACATTTGCCCAAGAGCCAGCTGTGACGCCAACCTCGCTTGGCAAGTTTGAGGCATGGGAAGCCTTTACCTACCAGGCTGAGGATTCAAAGGTTTGCTATGTCTTCTCGGCTCCCGCCAAAAGCGAGGCCAACAAGAAAGTCAACCGGGATCCGGCCTATTTCATGATCACCCATTGGCCCGGCCGCAAAATCAAGGGCCAAGTGTCAACCATCATCGGTTATACCTTCAAGGACAGTTCTGGCGTCAAGCTGGAGCTGGGCGACAAGAGTTTTGAACTCTATCCCGTTGACAACATGGCCTGGACCGACAAGGCGGAAACCGAAAAAGCCATCGTGGCCGCCATGAAAGGCGGAAAATCCATGAAGATTTCAGGCACTTCCCAGCGCGGCACGGAAACCACGGACACCTATACACTGGCCGGACTGAAGCCAGCCCTGGCGAAGATCGACAGTGTTTGCAAATAGACCCGCGATTTTTCTGGCCATTCTGGGCTTGGGATTTCTGGCGCATGTGCCTGGAGCAGAAGCTGCTTGCGCGGCACTCAAATACAAAGGGCAATTCTACACGGTTTGTGACCCAACTTCCGAAACCACGCGACTGGAAGTCTTCAATCTTGATACAGTAGGACAGCCGTTCCGCTATTTCAGTGCATTGGCCCAGTCCCTTGCAAGCGATGGCAAAAGCCTGAGCTTTGCCATGAATGCCGGCATGTTTGACGAAAACCAAAGACCCATCGGGCTTTATGTTGAAGACGGCAAGCAGGCGAAGAAACTCAACCGCAGGAATGGCACCGGCAATTTTCACCTGAAGCCCAACGGGGTGTTTTACATTGTTGACGGCAAGCCCGGCGTGTTGGATTCCGAGGCTTTTGCCAAATCCGGCATCAAGCCTCAATTTGCCAGCCAGTCCGGTCCCATGCTGGTGATCAATGGCGAATTGCATCCCAAATTCTCGGCTTCAGGCACCTCGCGCAAGATTCGCAATGGTGTGGGCATCAATGCTGATGGTGAAGCGGTTTTTGCAATATCGGACAATGCCGTGACCTTTCATGAATTCGCCAGCCTGTTTCGTGACCAGCTGAAATGTAGCAATGCCCTGTTCTTCGATGGCTCGGTGTCAGGCCTCTATGCACGCGACCTTGGCCGCAATGACGGATTTCTGCCACTGGGGCCTATGGTCGGGGCCTATGAAATGCCGTAAGGGGGCCGCTATGAGCACAAACCTTATTTCAAATCTGCCCGAACGCTACATCCAGAATGATCTTCGACCCACCCTGGTGGGGCTGTCACGCGAAGGCTTGGCCGAGCTGTTGGCGCGCATCGGCGTTCCCGACAAACAGAGCCGCATGCGGGCCCGACAACTCTGGCACTGGATTTACCAGCGCGGTGTCATCGACTTTTCCGCCATGACGGATATCTCCAAAGAGCTGCGTAGCAAACTGGAAGAAGCCTTCAAGGTCACCCGTCCAGAGATTGTAACCGAACAAGTCTCCACCGATGGCACGCGGAAATGGTTGCTCCGCCTTGCACCCGATGAGCGCGGCCAGCGCCATGAAATTGAAACGGTTTACATCCCGGAAGAAGACCGGGGCACCTTGTGTATTTCCAGCCAGGTGGGTTGCACGTTGACCTGCACGTTCTGCCACACCGGCACGCAAAAACTGGTGCGCAATCTGACAGCCGAGGAAATCGTCGGCCAGATCATGCTGGCGCGGGACCGGATCAAGGATTGGCCCGATGATCTTGCCGCCAATCCAAAGCCACCGCTTTCCGGTCGTTACATCACCAATGTGGTGCTGATGGGCATGGGGGAGCCCTTGTATAATTTCGACAATGTAAAATTGGCCATGGACATCGCCAGTGATGGCGAAGGCATCTCCATTTCAAAGCGTCGCATCACGCTCTCAACCTCTGGCGTGGTGCCAGAGATTGGCCGGGCCGGAGAAGAGATCGGCACGTCACTGGCGATTTCGCTGCATGGCACGACCGATGAAATCCGCGACAAGCTGGTGCCGCTCAACAAAAAATATCCCATCGCGGTATTGCTTGAAGCTTGTGCCAAATATCCCGGCGCTTCGAATGCGCGGCGCATCACTTTTGAATACGTCATGCTGAAAGGCATCAATGACAGCGTGGCTGACGCCAAGCGATTGGTGCGCTTGCTGGCGGGCATCCCCGCCAAGGTCAATCTCATTCCCTTCAATCCCTGGCCGGGCACGGTTTACGAATGCTCGGAATGGCCGGTGATCGAAACCTTCGCCGAGATTTTGAACAATGCAGGCTATGCCTCACCGGTGCGAACGCCCCGGGGACGCGATATCATGGCGGCCTGTGGGCAACTGAAAAGTGAGAGCATGAAGGTCAGGGCGAAGGACAGAATGGTCGTGGGTTAACGTGAGAATTTGTTGACTTTTTGTTCTCTGGGTTTCAGAGTTGTTGCATGTTGAAGAGGTTGCCATGAGCGAACCAGAAAATCTTGTCCTGAAGCTGCTGCGCGAAATGCGTGGAGATATCTCTGCCATGCGCGGTGAAGTCGGTGACGTGCGCGAGAAAATGGCAACCAAGAACGACATCGCCGATGTGCGTTCCGAGGTGAAATCACTGGGGGCCAATGTGGCATCTGATCTGATGACCATGGAAAAGCGTTTGAGTGAGCGCATCAATCATCTCAACCGGGCTGTCATGGAATATCATTCCTCCACCATCGGCCATGGCGTTTTGATCACAGAGTTTGAAGAGCGCTTGCAGCGGGTGGAACAACACCTGAATCTGCGGCCCGATGAGGCGCATTGAAACCGTGCATGACTGGGGCAAAATGTAAGGGAGTGGAACTGTGGGGGCAGTTCTGTTGAAAATGGCACTTGGCATTTATTGGAAACGCGCGATTTTTCCTTTGGTCATGGATGCCAGCTCGACGGCCCGTGCCGTCAAGCGCTTCCAAAAATCCCTGCCACAATTTGTGTGGGAAGCGACGCAGCTTGAAGGCAATCCTTTGACGTTTCCTGAGGTTCAGACGCTGCTGGATGGCGTCACCGTCGGCGGGCGAAAACTTTCGGATGCCCAGCAGATTTTGGGTTTGCGGGATTCGATGAAGTTGTTGTGTGAACAAGTGTTGGCAGGAGATTTTGCGCCGACCAAAGTCATGGCCTGTGACCTCAACGCCCTGATCGCACGGGATGAAGCTTTGGAATGAGGACATTTCAGGGGCGAGGGAAAAGAGCTCAGCAATGTCAGTGTCAATCTCGGTCCTGTCAGCTGGCAGCCCAAGCCTACAGAAGCTGGTGGTCACAACTTGATTGAGACATTCGAAAATGGCTTGGCATCTCTAAGCGCCCTTAGCGATCCCATCGAACGCGCCTTTGCCCTCAAACTCTTCATGGCCCGCGAAAAATTTTTCTTTGCTGGCAACAAACGCACGGCGCGGGCGATGATGAATGGCGTACTCATGATAAATGGTTTTGACGGGTTATCCATTCCCGCCTCGAAACAACTCGCCTATAACCAAGCCATGGCGCGATTTTATCCCAGTGGCGAGGCAACGGAGATGATGCAAGTGTTGGCCTCATGTTTTCCCGCATGATGATTTCTGTTGCAGGCCGGTTGCTGCGCGTCATTGCAGCCTATCTGGTGGCGTCCCTCATCACTGGCTATGTTGTCTACGGCTCGCTGTTTTTTGATGATGGTGGCACAGGCAAAGATGCGCAAAATGGTGGCCTTGGTTTTGGCCTGATGATCACGTTTTTCATTGCGGTTTTTGCGGCAACGCCGGCGGCTCTGACGGTGGCGGTTGGCGAGATCAAATCCTGGCGGATGTGGTGGTATTATTCCCTGGCGGGATCGTTGATCGGTCTGGTGCTTGGCTTCATGTTCAAAGGCCCCGCCTTCTTTCCCTACCTCGGCCTGGTGCTGGGGGTGGGGTCGGGTGGGATCTACTGGAAGCTGGCAGGATCGGTGGCGGGACTTGGCGATGATCCGTCGCGCCGCGTGGTGGCTTTGGTGATGTTCGCGGTGGCGGCGATTGGTTTCTTCTGGGCATGGTCGTCCTGGCTTGGTCTGTCGCCGTTTTAGTTGATAGGCTCGCCATGACGTGATAGGTCCGCCCCATCATTTCAGAGGGTTCCCATGTCAAAGCAGAAAATCAAAAAAGTCGTGCTGGCCTATTCCGGCGGGCTTGATACGTCGATCATCCTGAAATGGCTGCAAACCGAATATCAGGCCGAAGTGGTAACCTTCACGGCTGATCTTGGCCAGGGTGGCGAGTTGGAACCCGCCCGCAAAAAAGCCGAGATGCTGGGCATCAAGGAAATCTTCATTGAAGACCTGCGCGAAGAATTTGTCCGGGATTTCGTTTTCCCGATGTTTCGCGCCAATGCGGTTTATGAGGGTGTCTACTTGCTGGGCACTTCGATTGCCCGTCCACTGATTGCCAAACGTCTGGTCGAAATCGCCGCAGAAACCGGGGCTGATGCGGTGTCCCACGGCGCCACGGGCAAGGGCAATGACCAGGTGCGTTTTGAACTCACGGCCTATGCCCTCAATCCCGATATCAAGATCATTGCCCCCTGGCGCGAGTGGGAATTCAAGTCGCGCACCGATTTGATCACGTTTGCCGAGCAACACCAAATTCCGGTTTCAACCGATAAGCGCGGCGATGCGCCATTCTCGGTGGATGCGAATTTGTTGCACTCCTCTTCCGAAGGCAAAGTGCTTGAGGATCCATGGGAAGCAGCGCCACCCTATGTTTATCAGCGCACCATCGCCCCCTGGGATGCGCCAGATGTGGCAACTGATTTCGAGATCAGTTTCGACAAGGGCAATCCCGTTGCCATTAATGGCGTTGCCATGTCGCCTGCAACGATATTGACCGAACTCAATCGCTTGGGCCATGACAATGGCATTGGCCGGCTTGATCTGGTGGAGAACCGTTTTGTCGGCATGAAGTCCAGGGGCGTTTATGAAACACCAGGCGGCACCATCCTGTTGGCGGCCCACCGCGCCATGGAAAGCCTGACGCTGGACCGGGAAGCAGCACACCTCAAAGATTCATTCATGCCGCGTTATGCCGAGCTGATCTATTACGGCTTCTGGTTCTCGCCAGAGCGCGAAATGCTGCAGGCGATGATCGACAAATCCCAGGAGCATGTGGAAGGTGTTGTTCGCCTTAAGCTCTACAAGGGCAATGTAATCGTCAGTGGACGGAAGAGTTCGAAATCGCTCTATAAAAATGACCTCGTCACCTTTGAGGATGACCGTGGGGCCTATGATCAGAAAGATGCGGCAGGATTTATCCGCCTGAATGCGCTGAGGTTGCGCACACTGGCGGCGCGGAAACGGAACGGCTGAGGCCCTCTATCGCATGCTGTTCCACGGTGCTTCGCGGGCCACTTCCACCGAGATGAAGCCGTCGCCAACGCAAGGTCCGAAAATGGCAAGCAGGCGCGACTGCCTGTCGCCAACCGTGAATGAACCATGCACGGTGTTGGCAGGAATGAAAGCGGCATCGCCGGGGGCGAGAATTTGCTTGTCCCCATCGATCCATTGTTCGACCTTGCCGTCGAGCACATAAATCACTTCTTCCTGTTCAGGATGTTTGTGAAAATTGTGGCCTTCGCCGACATTCAGCGTGGCAACAATGATGGTGAGCTGCTTGCCGCCGGTCGCTGCGGGATTGATGAGTGGGATGAGACTGCCAAAGGGCAGAGCGACAACTGGAACATCCTTTGCTATTCTGTAGCTGCCTTTTTTCATGATCGTCTCCTTTACTGGCATTGTGGTTGTGGGTGGGCTGTTTCAGGCGGCAACGGCTGCCGATGGCGCTGCGTCTGGTGTTGCATAGTTCCAGAATGAATCCGGCACGGGCGGGCATCCCCAAGATACGGCATGGGCGATTTCCGAGGCCTTCCACTCCACCGTGCGCCATGCGGGATCAAAAACCATATAACCAGGGTCGCCCATGAGTTCGATGCGATGGCCACCGGGTTCCATGAGATAGAGGAAAGTTGCCCCACCAATACCATGGCGACCGGGACCATGTTCAATGGCGATACCCGCCTCGGTCGCCAGTTCAGCGAGATCAAAAAGATGCTGTGCCGATGTGTAGTGAAAGCAAACATGGTGAAAACGACCGCGCTGGGCGGTTGGTTCGGGGACCAGCCCAATGTCATGGGACAAGTTGGTGACGCTGAGAAAACTCGCGATGGGGGGGCCGCCCGTCTCGGCCACCACGCGTTCACGCTCGGCAAAGCCCAGGACATCAACCAGAAAATCGCGGTTCGCTTCCGTGTCCTGGGTCATCAAATTCAGATGATCAATGCGACGCACAGGGATGCCCAGGGATGGACGCCGTTGCGGACGGTTGCGCAGCCTGGTCTCCTGACCGGCGGGCGTTTCAACATAGTCAATGTCCCACAGGAGTTCCATGGCGTGGCCGCCGGGCGTGGCAAACCGATAGGCACGTCCATGTCCGGCATCGCCATCATTCCAGCCACGGCCAAGACCCGCTTTTTCGATGGCGGCAACCCGGCGCGTGAGGGCCTGCGGGCTGCGGGTGCGCCAGGCCACATGGCCAAGACCGGCGTGATCAGCTGCGGTGAGTTTGAGGGAGTGGTGATATTGCTCCTCATAACCCCGGAGATAGACTGATCGACTGCGGCGTTCGGTTTCCTGCATGCCCAGCAGGTCGGTGAAGAAATGGGTTGAAGCTTCAAGGTTCGGCGTCAGCAATTCTACATGGGCCAGTTGGGCGACGTCGAGGATCGGTTCGATGTACTGTGAAGTGGCCATTGTATCCTCCTTAAAACTGGATTGGATCGATCCAAAATACAATAATCAGCAAATTGTCGAGCTGTCAAGAAAAAACTTGGATCGATCCAATAAATGCGATAGCAGCGGTTTCATGACCCAAAAGACACCGAATGCAACTCTGCTCCACGTCGCCCGGGCAGCAGGCGTTTCGCGCAGCACCGTATCAAATGTTTTCAGCCATCCATCGCGGGTTCGGGCCGAAGTCATTAAAAAGGTCAGAGCTGTTGCCAGTTCGCTTGGTTATTCCGGCCCCGATCCCCGCGGCAGGTTGCTGCGGGCAGGCAAGGTCCATGCCGTCGGCATCATCCCGCCGGGGACTTGGGGAATTGCCGATTCACTCAAGAATCCGGTGTTCTTCCAGCAGCTCCTGGGGATCAGCGAAGTGTGCGACGAAGTTGGTGCCAGCATCCTGATCATCCCCGACAAAAAAGGCAGTGGCGGGGTTCAATCCGCCCTGGTCGACAGCTTTATTTTCAGCCGTTTCGACCAACTGGCGGAAATTGAATCGGCGAGGTTGCGTCGCTTGCCCTATGTGGTGCTGGACGCCGATCCCGGCCCCGATGTCAACTCGGTTCGGGTCAATGCGCGGGCTGGCTGCCATGCGGCGGTGCGCCATCTCCTCGACCTCGGGCACCGCCGTTTCGGCATTGTTTCCTTCCTGCGGGAATTTGGACCGCCGCATTTTCATCCGCCCGGACGACCCCGTAGACCCGAAGATGTGGGCATGGAAATCGATCAGGAAAAACTGCGAGGCTATGCCGATGCCCTGGCCGAGGAGGGGATTTCCATCGATGATGTGCCGATGGTTCAGGCCCACCCCTGGGAGCGCGATGCCGCACGAATGATACTCGATCACGCCCCCGGCGCCACTGCGATACTCTCGATGTCGGCAATGCAAGGCATCCGGGTGATCGAGGAGGCCTGGCTTCGGGGTCTGGTGGTGCCGAGGGATTTGTCAGTTGTCGGATACAACGATATTCCGGAAGCCGCACTCTGCAATCCGCCATTGACCACAATTGACAGCATGGGGGCCGAAAAGGGGCGTTTGGCCGCCCACATTGTTTTCGAACCCGGTGCAATCCGCAGGAAAGTCATCGAGACCAGACTGGTGCTGCGCGCATCGACAGCACGCGTACCATCCTGACGGAACGCTACAGCCAATGCAGTGAATGCCGCCTCGCACGCAAGCCGAACTCCTAAACCCCGGTCGTTGGCCGTGGCTTTGTGCCGTCGGTAAACCTTGCAAAGCGGAACGGCTGGGGATCGACGCAAGGCGTCTCGCCTGTGACAATTTCCGCCATCAGTTTCCCGGCTCCCGGCCCCAAGCCGAAACCATGGCCGGAAAAGCCTGAGGCGAGATGCAGGCCGGGGATGCTGTCGATTCTATCGATGACCGGCACGGCATCAGGTGTGGCATCAATCATGCCGCCCCATTGTTCCAGAATTTGGATGCCTTGAAAAACCGGAAAGGCTTTTTGCAGGCCTTGCAAGGCCTCTGCCATGACACTTTCATAGGGTACGGGATCAAGGATGCGCACCTGTTCGAAGGGGGAGACTTGATCGAGTTTCCAATGTCTGGCCAATCGCCATTCCTCCAATAATCGTGACCCGACGCGCAGCTTGATCGCCTTGTGTTCCAATTTCAGCATCGGCAGAAAATCAGCAAAAAACCTGAAATGCTGGGGCGTCAGTTCGGCCACGGAACAGTGATTGTGGGCCACGGAAAAACCGCCATCCAGGCGCTTGCGCACCGCGAAGCTGTTGCCGGAAAAAGTCCGGTCGTGGCCGATATCCAAAGGTGCCGTGCGCATCACCGAGTTGACCACGCCCAATTGCGGAAAGCGGATGCCGAGATTGCCGAGGAAGCGCTGGGACCAGTAGCCGCCTGCAACGATCAGCGAAGCGGTGGCGATGGTGCCGTTTTCGGTGACCACTGAACCCACCCGCCCCGCCCTGGTTTCAATGCCGCGTGCTGCACACTGGGTAAATATCCTGCCACCCCTCGACTGAAAATATCTGGCCATGGCTGGAACGGCGATGAACGGTTCGGCGCGGCCATCGTCTGGCGTGTAAATGCCGCCTTGCCATGGAATAGTCGATCCCGGTGCGATATCAGCAGCTTCACCGGCTGATAACACACGGGTTGAAAGCCCATGGGTCTTGCCCTGGCTTTGTACCCAACTTTCATGGTTGGCCATTTGCAATGGGGTTTCCGCCAGATATGAAATGCCACAGGTCCGAAAACCGGTTTCAGCGCCAATGCGCTGGTTCATGCCGCGCCACAGATCAATGGCAATCCTGATCAGCGGCAGCTCGCGCGGGTCTCGGCCCATTTGCCTGCACCAACCCCAATTGCGGGAGGATTGTTCGGCCGCCACTTCGCCCTTTTCGACCACGACAACATTCAGGCCGCGATCCTGCAGTTCAAGGGCTGTGGCCATGCCAATGATGCCAGCACCAATGATAACGGCATCGGCGTGTTTTGGAAAATCAAGGGATGAGGAAATTTTTTCGATAACCGGCATGATGCGAGAATAGGAAGTCCGGCCACTCCCGTAAAGCCATCATGTGGCGTGGGCTTTGCGATATTGCTCAAGCAGGTGGGCGCGGTTCACTTCCGTGTAGATTTGTGTGGAGGAAAGACTGGCATGGCCGAGCAAATCCTGGATGACCCGGAGATCAGCCCCATTGCCGAGGAGATGCGAGGCAAAGCTGTGGCGAAGCGCATGGGGGGTTGCGGTGTCGGGCAGGTTCAAGGCACTGCGCAAACGCTGCATCAGCAATTGCACGAGGCGTGGCGACAGAGGACCACCCTTGGCACCCCGGAACAACGGGTCTTGTGGTGTCACGGGAAACGGCAGCAGCGTGAGGTAATGTTCTACGGCTGCCTTGGCTTCGGGCAGCAGGGGCACCAGCCGGGTTTTGCCACCCTTGCCCTTGATAACAAGCGGATTATCTTTGAGCTGAATCTGGGTCAGCGCCAGTGCTTCGGAAATGCGCAGGCCACATGCATAAAGCAGGGTGAGCACCGCCTTGTCACGGGCAGCAATCCACGGCAGGTCGTGGGCCGTGTCTTCATCTTCAACAATCTTTTCCGCCATGGCAATCGATAGAGGTCGGGGAATGGCATGGGGCAGTTTGGGTGCGCGCACGGCCCCATAGGCCTTGTTGTGAAAATGCTGTCGCGCTTCGGCAAAGCGGAAAAATGAACGGAGGGACGAGATTTGGCGGGCAAGGGACCGCGCCTCAATGCCGTCGCTGCGGCGCTTGGCCATGAAGCTGCGAAAGTCGGCGAGGCTGAGATTTTCAAGTTCTGCCGTGCCCGCCGCTTCGCCCAAGTGGTCTTGCAGGAATGCCGCAAATTGCATGAGGTCGCGGCCATAGGCTTCAAGGGTTTTAGCCGAGAGACGTTTTTCCTTGGCAAGCGACTTGAGCCAGAGTTGCGCAATGCCAGCGGCATTGGGAGCGAGGTTGAAGGTGTGAATTGGAATTTTCCCTGTTGCCGAAAGTCCCCCACCTCCGCCCTTCGGGCACCTCCTCCCCGCCGAAGTGGCGGGTTGGAGGGCATTGATTGAAAACCGCTATTTGACTTCACCCTCCACCCCGATTCTTCATCGGGGAGGAGGTGCCCGAAGGGCGGAGGTGGGGAGGAGATGATGAACCTGTTTGGTTGATGATCCCTTACCCCCTCAAATTTTCTGTCCGGCCTTGGCCCAATCGGCCATGAAGCTTTCGATGCCTTTGTCAGTGAGGGGATGTTTGACCAAGGCTTTCAACACAGCAGGAGGTGCCGTGGCATAATCAGCCCCGATCAAGGCTGCCTGCTTGATGTGATTGGCGGTGCGGATGGAAGCGGCGAGAATATTGGTGTCGAAACCATAATTGTCATAGACCTGACGTATCTCGCCGATCAATTCCATGCCGTCGAGATTGATATCATCCAGCCTGCCGATAAAGGGTGAAACAAATGTCGCCCCGGCCTTGGCGGCGAGCAGGGCCTGGTTGACTGAAAAACACAAAGTGACATTGACCATGGTGCCCTCCGATGAAAGCGCCTTGCAGGCCCGCAAACCATCAACGGTGAGCGGCACCTTCACCGCCACATTCTTGGCAATCGCCTGCAGGATTTTTCCCTCGCGCAACATGCCCTCATAATCAAGGGCCGCCACTTCAGCGCTCACCGGGCCTTCGCAGAACGAACAAATCTCGGCGATGGTGGCCTTGAAATCCTTGCCCGACTTGGCGATGATCGACGGGTTGGTGGTCACCCCATCAAGCAATCCCATCTCCTGGATTTCCTTGAGTTCCTTGATGTCGGCTGTATCAGCAAAAAATTTCATGGGTGTGGTCCTCCTGGTTTCAGCTTAACACAATTTGTTCCATCATGAGATGGGCAAGTTGCGCAATGATGGCTTCTTCCTTTGCATGGCGCTTCAGCGAAAATTTTCGGTCATCAAGCTGGTTGACCGGCCGCAGCAGGCGCAAACTATTGGTGGTGAACAGCCGACCAGCTTTTTCAAGATCAACTTTCGTCACCCGTCTTTCACTTGTCTTGACACCCAAAGATTTTGCCGCTTGCAAAACCGCCTGGCGCATGATGCCGGGCAAGATGCCTTCGGTGAGAGAGGGCGTTATCAAGTCATCGTCGATCCACAGAAAGACATTGCCAATTGTGGAGCAGGCGACACGACCCCGGCTGTTCAACATCAGGGCATCGCCAAAACCGTTGGCCTTGGCTTCCCGGGCCGCCAAAACCTCATCCACATAGGAAAGGGTTTTCAAACCAGCAGAAGGGGATTTTTCATTGCGGGTTATGGATGAAGTAAAAAGGCTTAATTGTTGGAATTGCAGGGCCTCATCGAAGGGCAGGAGTGTTGCGAAAAATGTTGGCGACTTTCCGTCGTCTGCCAGACCACGCAAACCTGCTCCCCGGCTCAAAGTCAGGCGCAGGGCATGGCTGCCTTTCACGCCATGGCACAGGCCATCAATGGCATTTTCGATATCGTCGGACGTAAAAGGCAGTCCCATCGCCGCCGCCGCATTCTCCATGCGTTGCAAATGTTCAAAGCGCCAGAGGGCAATGCCATCCCTGACCAACAGAGTTTCAAATATTCCATCACCCAGCGTGAGACCACGATCAGTAGCGGCGATGGGCAAAGGCCCGTCATGCAATTTACCATCAAACCAAATGCGCATTATTTAACAACCTTCAGAAAATTGCGGAGCATGGCATGGCCATGTTCCGTGAGAATGGATTCGGGATGAAACTGCACGCCAAAAGTCGGATGGCTCCGGTGGGCGAGACCCATGATCTCGCCATCGCTGCTGGTCGCCGTGACGCGCAAATCTGTATCAGCCACATCTTGCACAATCAGTGAGTGATAGCGGCCTGCATTGAAGTTCTGCGGCAGCCCCTCAAGCACACCTGTACCATCATGGATGATCTCCGAGCTGTCACCATGCATGGGATGCTGGGCCCGCACCACTTTGCCACCAAACACCTCGCCAATCACCTGATGGCCGAGACAAATGCCAAGAATGGGAATGCGGCCGGAAAATTTTCGCACGATGTCAAGCGATGCGCCGGCTTCATGGGGGGTGCAGGGTCCGGGAGAAATCACGATTGCCCGCGCATGCAAATCAGTTTCTCTCACCTCGTCATTGCGACGCAAATTCACCTCCTGCCCCAGCTCAACAAAATAGCGGGCAATATTGTGAACAAAGCTGTCGTAGTTATCGATGAGCAGAATCATGCCATGGCCTCGATGATCCTGGCAACTTTCAGAACGCTTTCGTCATATTCGGCTGTGGGGTCGGAACGGGCAGTAATGCCGCCGCCGCCTTGCACCCGCATTTCATCGCCAGCCACTTGCACGGTGCGGATGGCGATATTGAAATCACAGGTGTTGTTGAAACCGAAATAACCAATGGCGCCACAATAAACACCACGGGGTGCCGCCTCCAGTTCGGCAATGATTTCCATGGCCCGCAACTTTGGTGCGCCCGTGATGGAACCACCGGGAAATACTGCCTTGACCAAATCGACGCACGTAACGCCATTACGCAATTTTCCCTGCACCACAGAAACCAGGTGATGCACATTGGCATAGGTTTCAAGACCGCAGAGACTTGGCACTACAATAGTTCCGGGTTCACAGACGATTGAAAGATCGTTGCGCAAGAGATCAACAATCATGACATTTTCGGCGCGGTCTTTACGCGACGCCACAAGCTCCGCCATCAAGGCCTGATCGCGCAGGGCATCAGCATCGCGCCTGCGGGTGCCCTTGATGGGACGGGCTTCTGCAATCAGGCCGTTGTAGCGGATCAGGCGCTCTGGTGATGACGAAATAATTTTCACATCGTCGTCGTCGATCAGGCAGGCGAAGGGTGCGGGGTTCTTGTCGCGCAATTGTTCATAAAGGGCAAAGGCGTCAAATCCCTCCGGCGTTCGGGCTGCAAAAGTTTGTGTGATATTAGCTTGAAAAATATCGCCGGCCAGAATGTAGTCAACGGTCGCCGCAACATTTGACTGGTGCACAGCTTGCGAAATCCGCGACTGAAATTTGACACGAACCGTATCACCATTTGGCTGCTTTGGCCGGGACAGCAGAATTTCCAATTCTGCGATGTCCGGTTTTTTGCCACCGACAATCCATGCCCGTTCCTGCAAGTGATCAAAGGCAACAATGGTTTCATAAAGATGAAACACCATGTCGGGGCATATGGCATCAAAGGCCGGAATTTTGGCTTTTGGCTCGAGGTGGCGGCCATAGTCGTAGGAGATGTAACCGGCCCATCCGCCCTGAAACGGCGGTAGTTCCGGCAGGGTTTTGCGGGGCGATTTTGCCAGAAGTTTTTGCAGGAGTTCAAAAGGCTTTTCGGCTTTTGGCCGGCCATTCAAAAAAGCCTTGCCCTGCCGCACAATGAGTGAATGCCGGGGGTTCACAGCAAGAAATGAATAGCGCCCCAAATGTTCGTGGCGCTGGGCGCTTTCAAACAAAGTCAGGGCGCGCGCTCCCTTCAACCGCCGGGCCATGCCAAACGGTTCGCCATAGACAATTTCAGCGAAGTGGGGTGTGGCCAGGGACATTCTCCCATATAGGGCTGGAAGCTTGTCCACTCAAAGCCTATCTCATCAGCATGACGACGCCGATTCAGCTTGCCGATGTGTTGCTGCCCCTCGCGGTGCCGCAGGCCTATACCTATCGGGTGCCGGAGGGGCTGGTGTTGGCGGAGGGCGACTATGTGGAAGTTCCCTTGGGGCCGCGCCGTTATATCGGCGTGGTGTGGGAGCGGCGCGAGACCTTTGGCACAAATCTGAAATTGCGCGACGTCATCCAACGCTTTGACATGCCGCCCATGTCAGCCGTGCATCGCCAGTTCATTGAATGGCTGGCGCGCTACTATCTCGAACCCATGGGCAATGTCTTGCGCATGGTGTTGCGCGTGCCGTCGGCCTTTGAACCAGAACGCCAGCGCATGGCCTATCGTGCGGCTGAAACGGCGCCGCCAAAGCTCACAGCGCAACGGGCGCGCGTATTGGAAATTGCCCGCGAGGGTTTTGCCCGGAGTGCAGGCGAGCTGGCAGAAGCTGCTGGTGTTGGGCCATCCGTGGTAAAAGCCTTGGCCAAGCAGGGCGCATTGATGGCGGTGCCCTTGCCCGTGCATGAAAAATTTCAAACCCCGCAACTCAACCGGCCCGGCAAGCAACTCAGCCCCTTGCAAAAACAAGCCGCCCAAAACCTGCGGGCAACTGTCGCCGCCCGCCAGCACAAGGTGCTGCTGCTGGATGGTGTCACCGGCAGCGGCAAGACCGAGGTTTATTTTGAGGCCATGGCAGCGGCTTTGGCTGCTGGTGCACAGGTGCTGTTGCTGCTCCCCGAAATTGCGCTCACCTCAGGGTTTCTGGCGCGGGTGGAGGATCGTTTCGGCTGCGTGCCAGCGGGCTGGCATTCGGATTTGCGGCCGCGTGAGCGCGAGAGGGTGTGGCGCGGTGTGGCTCATGGTGAAGCAAAGATTGTTGTCGGTGCCCGGTCTGCGCTGTTTCTGCCGTGGAAAAATCTCGGCCTCATCGTTGTCGATGAAGAGCATGAGGGGGCTTACAAACAATCGGATGGGGTGAGCTATCACGCCCGTGACATGGCGGTGCTCTATGGCACACTCGGCAAATTTCCCGTGGTGCTGGCCTCGGCCACGCCGTCATTGGAATCCATCGTCAATGTGGATCGCGGCCGTTACGGTCTGGTCAAATTGCCGGATCGACACGGCAGGCGGGAATTGCCTGAGATCAAGCTCATCGACATGCGGATGGAAACCCGGTCGGCTTCGACGTGGCTTTCAGAACCGCTGATCACCGCAACCCGCAAGGCCTTGGATGCTGGCGATCAGGCTTTGCTGTTTTTGAACCGCCGGGGCTATGCGCCCCTCACCCTGTGCCGTGCCTGTGGCCACCGCATGGATTGCCCGCAATGTTCGGCGTCCCTTGTCGAACATCGCTTTCGCCGCCAGTTGATGTGTCACCATTGCGGCCATCACGAGCCAGTGCCGGAAGTTTGCCCGAAATGTGCCAGTCCTGAAAAACTGGTACCCGTTGGCCCTGGTGTGGAGCGTCTGGCAGAAGAGGTCATGCAGATTTTCCCCGAAGCGCGGCTTGCCGTGCTGTCAAGCGATCTGGCGCGGGGTGTATCTTTACGTGATTTACTGCGCGATGTAACTGTCGGCACCTACAATCTCATCATCGGTACACAATTGGTGGCGAAGGGTCATCACTTTCCCCATCTTACATTTGTGGGTGTGGTTGATGCTGATCTGGCGCTGGAATCATCGGATCCACGGGCCGGCGAACGCACCTGGGCCATGCTGTCACAAGTCGCAGGGCGGGCAGGTCGTGGTGAAAAACCGGGCCATGCTCTCGTTCAAACCTATGCGCCCGATCATCCCCTCATGCAGGCCTTGGCCAGGGCTGATCGTGAAGGCTATTTCGCCCAGGAAAAAATCATCAGGGAGCAGGGCGGATTGCCACCCTATGGCAGGCTTGCCGGCATCATATTTTCTGGCACCGATGCGCTTGCTGTCGAGCGCTTTGCCAAACAGGTTGCCAGCCATGTGATGGCCACCAAGGACGTGCAGGTATTGGGACCTGCCCAGGCACCGCTCGCCGTCATCAATGGCAGGCACCGTTGGCGTTTGCTGGTGAAGGCGTCACGCGATGTGGACCTGCAAGCTTTCTTGCGCCAATGGCTGGGCGAAGTAAAACCCAAGGGGTCGCTCCACATGAGCATCGACGTGGACCCCTATGGGTTCCTGTGACCACTCACCCCCTCCGCCCTTCGGGCACCTCCCCCAGCAAGAGCTGGTGGAGGGTAATTTTTGATAGCTCCCAAGTGCCTGGCAGTTCGCCCTCCCTCCAGCTTGCTGGGGGAGGTGCCCGAAGGGCGGAGGGGGTGTTTGCCGTTTTAGCTGAATCGCCACTCCATGCGATTTTTGTAAACTTCCCCCGGCCGCAAAACGCTTTGCGGAAAGTTGGGATGGTTTGGCGCATCGGCCACGCATTGGGGTTCGATGGCAAAAGCTTGTGAGCGTTTGATGGGTCCCGTGCGGCTGACAACAGAAGGTTCCCAATGCCAAGCTGTATAGACTTGTACACAGCGCTCCGTAGTGAAAACATCCAGTGTGCGTTTCGAGACAGGATCGCGCAAACGCAGCGCCGGTTTCAATTCACCAAGTTTGCCATCAAGCAAAAAGGCATTGTCATAGTCACCGGCAATCGGGCGCAGTTTGGTAAAATCCATCCGAGTGCCGGCCACATCGGCGATTTCACCCAGGGGCAACATGGCATCATCCAACGGAAAATATTTTGAGCCGTAGACTTGCAACTCATGATCCAGCACATGATCACTGGCCGCCATGTTCCAATAGGCATGGTTGGTGAGATTGCACAGCGTAGGCTTGGTTGTTGTGGCCGTGAAGTCGAGCGACAGCACATTGTCTCTCAGCTGATAAACCGCCGTCACATCCAAGGCACCGGGATAGCCTTCGTCACCATCAGGCGAATGGAGCTTGAGTTCAATGCGATTGCCATCCTGCTGGTGCGCCCACACCCGATGGGCAAAACTGTCAAAGCCGCCGTGGATATGGTTGGGCGGGCGGTTTGCAGAAAGCCTTACCTCGCGCCCATCCAACGGAAACACCGCATTGGTAACACGTCCTGCATGGCGGCCACAGAGCACACCGGAATACAGATCGCCGTCATCAGGATGGTCATTGGATCCCGCCCCAAAAGTTGTTTCCTGGCCATTGAAAAGGCAAGACACCAAACGCCCCCCCAAAGGATGGATCAGCGCCGTGATGGATGATGATTTCAGTTCAAGCATTTTCAAGTCCTTTCTTCACCGCCGACCCTTGCGGGCCTCGAAGGGCCTCGCGCCACGAGATCAAGCCAGCGCCTGCAATTCCTTCAAAATCGCATCGCCCATTTGTTGTGTGTTCGTATTGGCCGCAACATCGCCCGCAATGTCCTTGGTGCGCAGGCCCTTGGCCAGCACCGCCGAAATTGCCTGATCCAGCTTGTCAGCCCATTCGCCCATGCCGAGGGAATAACGCAGCGCCATGCCAAACGACGCAATCATGGCAATTGGATTGGCTGCCCCCGTGCCTGCAATGTCAGGGGCCGAACCATGCACAGGTTCATAGAGTGATTTGCGCCGTTTGGTCTTGGCATCAGGCGCACCCAGCGAGGCCGAGGGCAACATGCCCAGCGACCCTGTCAGCATCGCGGCTACATCTGACAGCACATCGCCGAACAGATTGTCGGTGACGATCACATCATATTGCTTGGGCCAGCGCACCAACTGCATGGCGCAATTGTCGGCGAGCACATGTTCAAGCTGAATGCCGGGATATTCATTGGCGTGAATACGCGTCACCACTTCATGCCACAACACGCCCGTCTTCATCACATTGCGCTTTTCCGCCGACGAGACCTTGCCCTTGCGGGTTGCCGCCAAATCAAAGGCCACACGGGCAATCCTTTCAATCTCAAACGTATCATAAACCTGCGTATCAATGCCGCGCTTCTGGCCATTGCCGAGATCGGTAATGGTTTTGGGTTCACCGAAGTAAACACCGCCCGTGAGTTCGCGGACAATGAGAATATCCAGACCCTCAACCACATGCTTTTTCAGCGACGACGCATCGGCAAGGGCGGGATAGCAAATGGCGGGCCGCAAATTGGCAAACAGGCCGAGGTCTTTCCGCAGCCGCAACAAACCAGCTTCCGGCCTGACATCATAAGCCACCTTGTCCCACTTCGGCCCACCGACAGCACCGAACAAAACCGCATCAGCAGCCTGCGCCTTGTCCATATCAGCGTCAGACACCGCCTCGCCATGGGCATCAAAAGCCGACCCACCGACCAGACCCTGATCCGTCTCGAACTTGGCCACGCCTTGCGCGCCCATCCAAGCGACAACCTTTTTAACCTCAGACATCACTTCAGGACCAATGCCGTCACCGGGGAGATAGAGAAGATTGAAGGAAGCCATGCTGCACTCGCAAAGTTGAAAATGGAAAACGCCGGGTTAGCGGTTCACGGCTGGGCTGGCAAGATCAGGACTGGCAAGATCAGGACTGGCAAGTTCAGGACTTCAGGCCAAATGTCTCGGCAATGGATTTTCCTGCGCGGAGGCTGACCTGCCATTTTGCCTCCATTTCAAGCTTGGCCTCTGCTGCATCAACCAATGTACTGACCATCTCTGGTGTCAAACAACAAAGCCCGTCATCGTCACCGATCATTACGTCACCGGGATTGACCAGAAGTCCGCCGATCTCTGCCGTGCCATTGACCTCGCCCATGGCGGCGCCGGATGGTCCCCGTGGGGTAATCCAGCGGGTAAAGACCGAGAGATCAGTCCACCCCGCCAATTCTGCCACATCACGCAAAGCCCCGTCACAGACGATGCCAGCGGCTTGCTTGCGCCGGAGATGGCCACCCAGAATTTCTCCGAGCATGGCCGTGTCGCGGTTGCCTTTGGCATCGATCACCAAAACGTCGCCAGCTTGAATGAGATCAAGGGCGCGCAACACGGCACCGAAATCCGGTGGTGCACAAATTGCCGTAACCGCCAGACCAAACAGCCGGGGCTGCAAACCCGCAGGCCGCAAGGGCCGGATGGCGGGGTCAATGAGACAGCTGCCTTTGCTGACATCCACCGCCACGGCCACGGGAATTTTGCGCCACCTCTCAACATCAGTCTGCATGTCAGTTGATCTCCATTTTCAAAAGTGCGCCGAGTGCGATCAGGCCCTCGACAATTTTTTCGTCCGATTGGCCGGAATAATTGAAACGGGCGTGATTGGATTCCTGCGCATTGGGAAAAAATGTAGCGCCCGGCACATAAGCAACTTTGGCATGGGGCAGGGCCTTTTTGGCCAAGAAATCTGCCGCATCAAAACCATCGGGAAAACTCAGCCAGGTGAATAGTCCACCTTCCGGGTCCGTGCATTTGACGGCTTGCGGAAAATGCTGCCGGATGGTTTCCAGCATCAGGTTTTTCTTGCGGGCATAAACGCGGCGCAATTCGGCGATATGGGCGTCGAGGTCATGGCGCTCCATGTACAGCGAAGTGGCCGCCATGTTCAATGTGCTGCACTGGGTATCCGCCGCCAATTTCAACAAGCCCAAATCACGGATGATCGCCGGGGAGGCCACGGCCCAGCCGAGCCTGAGGCCCGGTGCCAGAATTTTTGAAAAGCTGCCGAGCATGATCACGCGATCTTCGGTGTCCAGGCTTTTCAGCGTTGGCGGTGCCAGAGCTTCAAAGCGCAAATCGCGATAGGCGGTGTCTTCCAGCACCATCACATCATAGTGGTTGGCCAGCGCCACCAACTGTTTGCGCCGTGTCGTGCTCATGGTCACACCCGTCGGGTTTTGAAAATCCGGAATGGTGTAGATCAGTTTTACAACATTGGTTTTGAGTACTTGCTCCAGGCGGTTCATGTCCATGCCCTCGTCATCCATGGCAACGCCTACATAGCGCGGTTCGCAAGGATCAAAGGCCACGAGGGCACCGAGAAATGTCGGGCCTTCAGTCACAATGACGTCGCCCGCATCAACCAGCATTTTGGCAACCAGATCGAGCCCCTGTTGGCTGCCTTGCAGAATCAAAACATTGTCAGGGGTGCAATCAATGCCGCGACCCACCATGCGAGAGGCGACCTGTTCACGCAGTTTCGGCAAACCATCAGACACCGTATATTGCAAGGCCTGTTGGCCATGGTTGCGGATGACCTCCTGGAAAACCTGTTCAAGTGCGGCCAAGGGAAAACAGCTGGCATCGGGATATCCGCCAGCAAAAGAAACAAGGCCAGGGTCAGCACCCTGTTTGAGCAAGTCTCCAATGGCATTGGGCTTGACGCGCTGCATGCGGCGCGCGCGGTGGGGGATTGAGGTGGGACTTGTCATGTCATTCCAACTATGGCGTTGGGTGGAGAGCTTGTCCAGCAGGCGTACGACGGCCATGCGGATTCGGGGAAGATTGGTAAAGGGCTTTTGAATGGAGCGCTTGCGCAAGCAAAAACTTGCAAATCTGCCAAAAACGCTATACATGTATAGCAGGAGAAAAACCATGCTTGCCCTGCGGTTGCCATTGGAAATCGAACATCGATTAGAGGTATTGGCCAAACGGTCAGGCCACACAAAAACTCACTTTGCCAGAGAGGCTATTCTAAGACACCTTGAAGACATGGAAGATGCTTTTGAAACTGAACAGGCTTTGAAAGAATTTTATGCTTCAGGTGAAAAGCCCATTCCTCTTGCAGAAGTGAAAAAGCGTCTTGGCATGGACACTTGAGTTCAAGAAAAAAGCTCTCGACCAACTCGAAAGCCTGGACCAGAAGGTGGCCCACCGGGTCGTGACATTTCTCGAAACCCGCGTCATCACATCGGAAAAGCCTTGGGAGCTTGGCACAACATTGCAGGGCAAGGAATTTGAAGGACTGATCCGGTTTCGCGTCGGCGATTATCGGATACTCACTGAAATCAAAAATGAAAAGCTCATTGTGCTCGTTGTAGGTGTTGGGCATCGGGGAGAAGTCTATCGGTGACTTCTCCCCAGTACACAAGTCGGTGATTGAAAAAAAGCGTCAATAACTGTAAATTGATAGGAGGAGAAATTCATGCTCGCCATCCGACTGTCGCCCGAAATCGAGGCTGAACTTGTTGCCGCCGCCAAGCAGACTGGCCAAAGCAAAACCGCCCTCGCCCGCCAAGCGATCCTCAATTACCTTGAGGATTTGGAAGATGCGAGGATTGCGGACCAGCGCATTGCGCAGTTTGAGGCAAGCGGTGAGAAGGGCATTCTGCTTGCGGACGTGATGAAGCGCTATAGCGTGGAGCCTTGAATTTTCTCTAGCGGCTGAAAAGGACTTGAGCAAACTTGATCCTCAAGTCAAAGCAGGAGTTCTGAAATTCCTGTTTGACCGTGTGGCACAGTCTGATGACCCAAAAACCTTGGGCGAACCATTGTCAGGCTCTCAATACAATGGAGCATGGCGATTTCGCGTTAGAGACTATCGCATTGTTGTTCGCATCTACAAAGATCGGCTGCTGGTTATGGTTGTGGAAGTAGGACATCGGCGGGAGGTTTATCGATAGCTTTAATAACAAGTACCACCTGCTCCATTCGCAAAACCTGACAGTTTCAACTCAGCGTCATAGACGGCTTCTTCACCGGTTTGCGAACGATAGTGGTCACTTGCCAAAGTGCTGCCGACGTAATTGAGTGCGTAGTCACGTCCGGATGTACGAATTCTGAGTGCCGCGCCGTTGGCAATCGTCCAGACTTCGATGACCTCTCCTCCGCAGCCAAATTTTTCGCCATCAAAGTCACTTCGAATTTGCATGCCGATAAATTTATTGGGAATGAATAAAAGCGTGAAAACGAACACTGCCCCCGCAAATGCAAATGCCTTTGCCGCCCTCACTCCGCCGCCAGCTTCGCCATCGGATTATTCGGATGCGTTGTCCAGTTCGCATAATCCCGATCAATCTTCTTGCCCGTCCGCGCATCAACGCCCTTGGTCTGCTCCACCATCGTAATGCAGTCCGGAACCGGGCAGACTTCGACGCACAAGTTACACGCCACGCATTCGTCATCCATCACTTCGAAGTGACGCTTGCCATCTTTCTCTTTCATGATGGCCTGGTGTGAGGTGTCTTCGCAGGCGGCGTAGCATCTTCCGCACTTGATGCAGGCGTCCTGGTCAATCACAGCCTTTGCGATGTAGTTCAAATTCAGATATTGCCAGTCCGTGACATTGGGCACGGCGCGGCCCCGGAAATCTTCGATCTTCATGTAGCCCTTTTCATCCATCCAGCTGCCAAGGCCTGAAATCATTTCCTCGACGATCTTGAAGCCATAGGTCATGGCCGCCGTGCAGACCTGCACATTGCCTGCCGACATCGCGATAAATTCAGCGGCGTCTCGCCATGTTGTTATACCGCCGATGGCCGAGATGGGTTTGCCTTTGCACTCAGCATCCCGTGCAATTTCCGACACCATTGATAGCGCGATAGGTTTCACAGCAGGGCCACAATAACCGCCATGGGAACCCTTGCCATCAATCGTCGGCATCGGGGCAAAGGAATCCAAGTCCACATGGGTGATCGAGTTGATGGTGTTGATCAGCGACACCGCATCAGCGCCACCGCGAAACGCCGCTGCTGCGGGCTTTCGAATATCGGTGATGTTTGGCGTGAGTTTCACAATCACCGGCAGGCGCGAGTGCTGCTTGCACCAGCGCGCCACCATCTCGATGTACTCCGGCACCTGGCCCACAGCACCACCCATGCCGCGTTCACTCATGCCATGGGGGCAACCGAAGTTCAGTTCCACGCCATCACAATCTGTATCCTCAACTTGTTTGAGGATCTTCTTCCACGGCGCTTCCTCGCACGGCACCATGAGCGATACGACCATGGCGCGATCCGGCCATTCGCGTTTTACTTTTTTGATCTCCCGCAAATTGATTTCGAGGGGACGGTCGGTGATCAACTCGATATTATTGAAGCCAAGCAAGCGGCGATCCGGCCCATGAATTGCGCCATAGCGTGGGCCATTGACGTTGACGATGGGCGGTCCCTCTTCGCCAAGCGTCTTCCACACCACACCACCCCAACCCGCCTTGAAAGCGCGGACGACATTGTATTCCTTGTCGGTCGGCGGAGCCGAGGCCAACCAGAATGGATTGGGTGATTTGATGCCAACAAAGTTTGAACGAAGGTCTGCCATGGGATTTTCCTCTTTATCAACTCACCCCTCCCTTTTGGGGAGGGGCAGGGGTGGGGCCTTCACCCCAATAAAAACGCATGAATGGATTCAGCCGCACGCCTGCCATCATCAACAGCCGCGACCGTTAAATCCTGTCCACCAGCGGCACAATCACCACCAGCCCAAATACCTGATACGGATGTACGCTTTTCGCTATCAACCACAATGCGACCAGCCTCGAGCTTCAACGCACCACCTGTTGCATCAACATGAGTCTGGCCAATGGCTTTGAAAATCGTGTCAGCGGCAATGTCAAAAGTCTCGCCCGTCGCAGCCAGCTTGCCGCTCTTCACTGCCATGTAATCGCATTTCAGGCCCACAGCTTTTCCGGCTTTCACCAACACTTTTTTGGGTGCCACCCAGTGCTTGATCTTCACGCCTTTGGTTTGTGCGAGGTCCTGTTCAAACGATGACGCCTTCATTTGCGCTGCACCGCGACGATATAGAATGGTCACATCCTCGGCGCCCAGCAACTTTGATTGCACCGCCACATCAACCGCCGTCATGCCGCCGCCGATCACCACAACACGGCGACCGACTTTCAATTTCGACATATCCTTGGCTTGGCGCAATTCTGAAATGTAATCGACTGCATCTTCAATGCCTGCAATGTCATCGTCCTTGATACCCAGATCATTGACGCCCTGCAGGCCCAGCCCCAGGAACACCGCGTCAAATTCGGATTGCAAGTCTTTCAGCTTCAGTTTCTTGCCCAGGGCCTTACCATGCTCAACAGTGATGCCGCCAATGGACAAAACAAAATCAACTTCCTTCCGGGCGAATTCATCCACGCTCTTGTAAGCCGCGATGCCATATTCATTCAGCCCGCCAGATTTTTTGCGCGCATCAAACATCGTCACATCATGTCCATGTAGGGCCAGGCGGTGGGCACAGGCGAGGCCTGCTGGCCCCGCACCCACAACAGCAATCGACTTGCCTGAAGTTCTCGCCCGCTTGTAGGGATGTTCCTTCTCCGCCATCAGCGCATCAGTGGCGTAGCGCTGCAGCAAACCAATTTTGACCGGCTGATCTTCCGAGGTGTGACGCACGCAGGCTTCTTCACACAATGTTTCTGTGGGGCAAACGCGGGCGCATATGCCGCCTAAAATATTCTGATTGAAAATCGTAACGGCTGCACTCTTCTCGTGGCCTGCAGCAATTTCCCGGATGAACAGTGGAATATCAATCGACGTGGGGCAGGCGGTTTGGCAGGGCGCGTCGTAACAGAAGAAGCAGCGGTCAGATTCCACCAGTGCTTCACGCGCTGACAGCGGCGGATGCAGATCGCCGAAATTTTCCTTGTATGCGGCTTTGGGCAAACGCCCCGCCGAGATATCCGGACTTTTGGTTTGCCTCCCAGACTTCATCGTGTCTCCTCCAGTATTTTAGTGTAGCTGCGTTCACGTTGACAGATTTTGTACGGACGGTCAATTTTTGAAGAATCGGCAGATTTGCAGTCAAATTTTGGGTACTTTGCATCCAGGATCAAATGCAAACAACGGCACTTGTAAGCAACCGCTACTTCGCTGATAGATCTTCCCAAGATATTTTGAGTTCCCGGAATTTTCCGGATTTGGTTTTTCGGTGCAGGAATTGCTCATGACGTGGACAGATTATGTACCTTACCTTGCCAATGTGGCGGCGGCCCTGCTGCTCATGGGCTTTGCCTTCCGCAATCCCCTGAAACTGCGCGGCTTCATGATTTTGGGCAATCTTGTCTTTGTGCTGTATTTTTATCTCATATCCCCGATCCCCCTGTGGACCGCCATCATCTCGTCTTTCGCCATCATTGCCGTCAACATTTACATGATGGGAAAGCTGATGCAGGACCGCCGCATGTTCAGGCTGTCTGAAGAAGAGATGATGCTGTTTGCAAAACTGCCGGGATTGACACCCGGCCAATTCAAGCAACTGCTCAACATTGCGGAATGGCATGCACCAAAGGTTTCCATGCCGCTGACCAAAATCGGCGTCATGCCTCAGGCCCTGTATTATGTTCTGAAGGGACAAGTTGAAGTCAACCGTGACGGCAAACGCTTTTCAGTGGGTCCCCATGCTTTCATTGGCGAACTGGCTTTCCTGCGGGAAAAACCCGCCACCGCCACAACATTTGCAAATACAGGCGGGTTGATTGTCAGCTGGGAACAAGAGGCGCTGCGCGAGTTGATGCAAGGCAATGACGGCCTGCGGCAAAGCTTCAGCAATCTCTTGTCCATCGACATGGCAGAGAAAATCGCCGGCAGTGCTGCACCGGTGTTGGAAGAACAGTCAGGTGCAGCGTCGGCATAGGTTCAGGAAGCCAGTGTCAGTCGAACCATCTCCGGGTTCTTGGCGATCACCTTCAAGTAAGCCCGGGTCGGCGCATCAGGTTCCGAGCGCCCCTGTTCCCAGTCGCGGAGAGTACCAAGCGGAATACGGTAGCGCTCAGCGAATTCTTCCTGGGTGAGGCCAAGTGCGCGGCGCAGGGTTTTAGAGCGGGGAATGGGTTTCATTCCAGCCAATCGTTCAGGCGTGATTGGCGCGTCGGCGTTTTCGTAAAGGTACTCTGGAATTGCCATTGAGAGGTCGAGCGGCAACTCTTCAACACGCCCATCAGCATGAGTTTTAATGCGGCGACCATCAGGGTGCGTTACGGTGGTAGTAAATGTCTTGTTCATGTCTGTCCGCCTTTCGGGCTGAAATGAGCCTGATGTTGGGTGGCCTGTCTGCATAGATGATGTAGAGGATCACACCATCCACCGTGCCGAGGAGCACGGTTCGCATTTCAAAGGGATATTCATCTGCATATTCAAAATTGTTCAGATCAAGAAATGCTTCGCGGGCCAAATAAAATGTAACGCCATGTTTTTTGGCATTTGACTCAGCTTTGAGGCGGTCCCACTCAAACTCCATCGCCCCCTTATACTGGATTCCCGTACTTTCGTCAACCAACCTCAAACCATTGGACGCCCCCGCTTGCCCGCGCTATCTTTTGTATGACAATTCAGTTCGAGGTCCGCAGCCATGTCCAAAACGCCCGCCAAACATAAATTCCGTTCACAGCTCTGGTTCGACAATCCGGCCAATGCCGACATGACGGCGCTCTATGTCGAGCGCTATCTCAACTATGGTTTCACCCAAGGAGAATTGCAGGGTGGCAAGCCGATCATCGGCATCGCGCAAACAGGATCAGACCTTTCCCCCTGCAACCGCGCCCATGTGGATTGGGTGCGCCGCGTGAGGGATGGCATCACGGCGGCGGGCGGCATTCCCATGGAGTTCCCGATCCACCCGATCCAGGAAACCGGCAAGCGCCCCACCGCCTCACTTGACCGCAACCTCGCCTATCTCTCCCTCGTTGAAGTGCTGCACGGTTATCCGCTGGATGGCGTTGTCCTCACCATCGGCTGCGACAAGACCACGCCCGCTTGTTTGATGGCCGCCGCCACGGTTGATCTTCCGGCCATTGCCTTATCATCGGGTCCTATGCTGAATGGCGACTACAAAGGCCAGCGCACCGGTTCCGGCACCATCGTCTGGCTGGCCCGTGAAAAACTCGCGACTGGCGAAATCGATTATCAGGGCTTCGTTGATCTCGTGGCGTCATCAGCCCCATCAACGGGCTACTGCAATACCATGGGCACAGCCTCCACCATGAACTCGCTCACCGAAGCGCTGGGTATGTGCCTGCCCTATAATGCCGTCATCCCCGCCCCTTATCGTGAACGTGGTCAGATGGCTTACGAAACCGGAAAGCGCATCGTCGAAATGGTGCACGAGGATTTGACGCCCTCAAAAATCATGACGCGTGAAGCCTTTGAAAACGCCATCCGCGTCAACACCGCCATTGGCGGATCAACAAATGCACCCAACCATCTAAACGCCATCGCGCGTCACTTGGGCGTCGAACTTGATGTCATCGATTGGGAACAGCAAGGCCATGAATTGCCGCTGCTCGTCAACATGCAGCCTGCCGGTGAATACTTGGGCGAAGATTTCCACCGCGCCGGAGCCGTGCCCGCCGTCATTGCCGAATTGATCCAGGCCGGAAAGATTCACGAGAACTGCATCACCGCCAATGGCAAGACGATTGGCGAAAACAACAAGGGAAAATTCTCCTGGAACCGCAAGGTGATCAAGGAATTCAACGACCCGATCAAGAAACACGCAGGCTTCAAGATGTTGAAGGGCAATCTTTTTGACTCCGCCATCATGAAGACGTCTGTAATCTCGGAAGAATTCCGCCTGCGCTATCTCTCGAACCCGAAAGACCTGAACGCCTTCGAAGCCAAAGCCATCGTGTTTGATGGCCCCGAAGATTACCACGCCAACATCGACAACAAAAAACTTGATGTCGATGAAAACACCATCCTGTTCATCCGTGGTGTTGGCCCCTTGGGCTATCCCGGTGCCGCCGAAGTGGTGAACATGCGTGCTCCCAATTACTTGCTTGAAAAAGGCATCCGCTCACTCCCCTGCGTCGGCGACGGTCGCCAATCCGGCACGTCAGGCTCGCCTTCAATTTTGAACGCCTCCCCCGAAGCCGCAGCAGGTGGCGGACTCGCGCTGCTGAAAAACGGCGACATGGTTCGCATCGATCTCAACACCGGCGACTGCAACATGCTTGTCCCCGAAGCCGAGTTGAAAAAACGCCGCATCGAACTCGAAGCCAACGGCGGCTACAAAGTCCCCGACTCCCAAACCCCCTGGCAAGAAATCTTCCGCAAGGAAACCGACCAATTGGCCCAAGGCATGGTGCTAAAAGGCGCCACGAAATTCCGGCGGATTGCCAAGGTGCACCCGGTGCCGCGGGATAATCATTGAGATGACTTCGGATTGGGCCGTCGTCACAGCCATCGCTACCATCATCGGTGTGATCGGCGGATTGATTTCGGTTGTCTTCCTCATTCTCGAAGTGCGGCGGAACGCGCAAGCCATCGAGGGTGCCACGGTGCAATCGCTGATGAGTTTCGAGAAGGATGTCTTCGCCCTGATCGCCAACAACGCAGCGCTCTATGTGAAAGGCTCAACCGGACTTTCCAAGCTCACAGCCGTCGAGAAGCTCGCCTACGACAGAATCGTCGGTGTGCAGATGTCACTGACCTACAGCGCCTATGTACAGTTCCAGAACCAATTGATCGGCGATGAAGTCTGGGACGCCTATTTTAACGCCCTGCAAAAATACATGGAAAAATCTGGGTTCCACGAAAGCTGGAAGAGTTTCGAGACCAGCTACCCGAAGAGCTTCCGCGACATGGTGAATGGCGGAACACCCCACCCTACATAAGCAACGCCGGCCAATTTCGTCATCCCGCGCAAAAGCCCGGAGTTTCTTGATGCTTGCCGTAGGCAAGGAAAGGATGCGACACGGAATCCAGCTTTGACGGAAACAAGCGCCGCACATCGACAACCGCATAGAGAACGACAAATGCATAAATTAAGATCAGACAATTGATCCTATTTTAAAATAGGCTAATTCAAGATCAGCACAGTGATCTTATTTTGACTAGCGATAGCTTAAGGTCAATCTATTGACCCTAATTGTTTTTAATGCTAATTAAGATCAACAAATTGATCTTAATTAGGTGATCCATGTTCAAAATCAGTGATGAAGACATAGTCGCACGAATGCGGTTTGATAACCCATGGTGGGCCGAAGAGCAAATTCCGAAGACATACAGGAATTATCCGAAGCGCGACTATTTTTTGCCCTTTGAAAGGCTGGCAAGTCAAAAAGAACCTCATCGTTCCGTAGTTTTGCTGGGTCCCCGCAGAACGGGAAAAACGGTCATGCTTTTTCAATTCATTGGCAACCAAATCGAAAAAGACTCAAACCCTTCCAATCTCCTATATATCTCACTTGATACACCGATCTACGCACAGCAATCTTTGGAAAATTTGCTGGGGCTGTACATGTCGCATGTGTTCCCAAACATCCTCGAGGATATCTACATCATCTTTGATGAAATCCAGTATCTCAAGCGATGGGAAGTACAGCTCAAGTCTTTGACCGACAGTTACCGCGAACTGAAATTCATTGTTTCAGGTTCGGCAGCTGCTGCACTGAAAGCAAAAAGTGACGAGTCGGGTGCAGGTCGATTCACTGAGTTCACCTTGCCACCGCTAACATTTTCTGAATTTCTCAGAATGACTAAACGAGAGGAAAAACTGATTGTCGGAAATCGAGAAACCAGAGAGTATGAGACCACAAATATTAAAACTCTCAATGAAGAGTTTGTTCGGTACATCAATTTTGGAGGCTTTCCAGAACTAGCACTGTCTAGCTCAACCCAGGCCGATATGGCGCGCTTTATCAAAGATGACATACTTGATAAAGTATTGTTGCGCGACCTGCCAAGCATCTATGGCATAAGCGATACGACAGAACTATATACACTCTTCACGTTTTTGGCATTCAATACCGGAAATGAAGTTTCGCTAGATGCGTTGTCAAAAAATTCAAACATCTCAAAAAACACACTTAAAAAATATATTGAGTTTCTGGAAGCTGCATTCCTGATAAGAACCGTAGAGCGTATCGACAAAACAGCCAAAAACTTCAAGCGTTCCGGTACGTTCAAGGTTTATCTAGCAAATCCATCTATCAGGGCGGCACTTTTTGGCCCAATTCAAGATGATGATGAAAAATTTGGCCATGTCGCAGAAACCGCTGTTTTTGCGCAATGGATGCATAGTCGAAAATTCAAGGAGTGCATTCGATTCGCAAGATGGGACACCAGTGAAGTTGATATGGTTTTTCTTGAAACTGGTGAACAAAGTCCCTTGTGGGCCGTAGAAATAAAATGGTCAGATCGACACATGAATGATGCCAGACTCATTGCAGGCCTTATCATACTTGGGCAAAGATTTTCTATGCGCACCATGATTGCAACGACGCGAACAATCAGCGGCGCTTTGCCAACAAGCGCCGGTTCGATAAAGTTAATTCCAACCTCTCTGTACTGTTATGGGGTAGCCAAACAGTTGCTTGAGCAAAAATAGATTACCACACCCACCCGCCCCACCGTCCACCCCGCCCCGCGACCAATCCAAATCGTCACAGCCGGAATTCCCGTCAAAAAATCCCGCGCCTTCGCCGCTGCCAGTCCCAACCCGCCATAGATTGCCCCTTGCGCCACCACTGTGATCACCCGTGGCAATCGCCTGTGCCCATACTGGCCATATTTCGGCAGCATGAATTGCGGGTAGACGGCAAGGGTGAACATGTAGGCTTTGGGGTTGAGCACGCAGGTGACGAAGCCTTGCATGAAAGCTTGCCCGCTACCTGACGTCACCCCGGCGGAGGCCGGGGGATGGATTCACGTTTGAAGTGCGACGGTTGAAGATTTGATGCATTTGGTCCAGACTTCCCTTGGGGTCAAGTAGGCGAGGCATTTTCTTGGGGTGTTGTTGTGACGCTCGGTGATTGTTGCGATTTGGTTCTGTGACATGTCGGAGATTTTGGTTTTGCGGGGCAGGCATCTTCGCATGCGCCCGATGGCGTTTTCGACACCACCTTTCTGCCATGGGCTGTGGGTGTGGCAGAAATAGCTTTTGGTGCCTGTGGCCTGGTTGATGCGATGGTGCTGGGCGAACTCGGTTCCGTTGTCATAGGTGATGCTGCGGCGAAGCTTTTTGGGCAGGGCGAGGAGATGCTTGCACATCGCGATGCGCACGGCTTCGGCCCCCTTGTTGGGCTGGATCCAGGCGAATTTCATGCGGCTCTTGCGCTCATGTGTGACGAGGAGGACTTCGGTGTTATTGCGGAAGGCCATGAAATCGGCTTCCCAATGGCCGAAGTTCCAGCGCGCCTCCACGGCCTCGGGCCTGTCATCAATCGAGACGTAGTCTGTAAAGGTTTTTGAGGGGGGACCACCTTTCCTGGGGCGCCGTCCGCGATAGAACTTGGCCCGCGGCAGCAGCTTGTGCCAGGTGTAGTCCTTGGCGCGGACACGGTGTTCGATGAAGCGGTAGATCGACTCATGGCTGATCTGCATGCTACCCTTCTCCCGCGCCAGCCGGCCTGCGATCTGCTCAGGCGACTGTTCCATCGCAAGACGTTGCTTGACGTAAGCTTGCAGGTCCGGCTGGCGTGCCAGCTTGAAGCGACAGTCCCACTGCCTGCGCCGCTGCGCCGCTGCGCCAAACCGTGAGCCCGCACTGGCTCATAGCCACCCGCGTATTGCTTGGTGGCCTTGCTGTTGCGGGAAAGCTCACAGCACGATCCGCCGTGATGCTGCGCCGCCCTGCCACGATTTCGCCAATGCGTTGGGCGGGGACCCCGATGGATTTGGCGAGGCGGTACTTTGTCATTTCCAGCGGTTTCAGGAATTCCTCTTCCAGCATTTCGCCGGTTGATACTGGTGCCATGGTTCTAGACATGGAGTTCAACCTCAATTATAATCAACAATCTCAACGTCTTCTGGGCCATCTGCCGTCACTCCAAAACAATGTCTGTGACGACCGGATGATGATCTGACCCAATTGCAGGTCCCCGTTTAATGGAACGTACGTGGGTTTTTTCCGGTATCAGAATATGATCAATTGGCATAAAGGCAATCGGCCCAAAAGGTGGTGGCCCCATTCGCAAAGTAAGCCTGTGGCCGGGAACAACTTTTGTGTCAGTAGCAACAGCTATTTTTTGAACTGCCCCGCTCCAAGGCGCGGCATTAAAGTCACCCGCCAACAGAATTGGTTTTGGCATGCTCTCCAGCGCTGGTTTTAACCGTTCAATTTGCTGCCATTGGCGATAAGGCCACGGCCAATGCAAGTGAAGAGACGCCACCGTCAGAAGTTTACCTTCAATCGAAACCTGTATCCAAACCAACCCCTGACCTTCGATACAACCACTCTGCACAATCGGATAACGTGACACCACAGCCACGCCACCCACCGTCGCGAATTTACAAAGTACAGAATAGGGAAGTTGTCGCTTCAAAGCATCGATGATCACACCCGATTGTTTTGAAACTTCCTGCAACGTCACGAGGTCAGGCGTTTGTTGCAAAATCCAATCGGCAGAAAAATTTGGCTTGGGATTCTTGAACAGAGCGTTGAACTGGACAAGCCGGACGTTGTGTCCCAACGGAAGGGTGTAAATCTCGGGCCATTCCAGAATCACAGCATGCAGCCAAACCACCGGTGCCAGCAGAAAAACCGGCAGCACCCATCGCCAGGCCCGAAAAAATAAAAGACCAAAAGCCACCAGAACCAGCAGCCCCAAAAAGTGAAGCCTGAAATGCGAGAAGCTATCAGCAACGGCCAACTGACGGTCAAGAAAGCCAAAGGCCAAAGTTGCTGATGCCAGAAGAACTGCAAGTTTCGAGAATGTACGTAGAAACCAAATCATCGATCACGCATACAAACAAACTTTCGCAAACTCAAATTCAAATTTGGGAAGACTCATTGCTATAACGCTGGCCGCTGACAAACTTGATAATATTCATCCCACACCTACCCGCCACACCGTCCCAACAGCTACCACTAAAAACAACACCCCCGCAGCCCGCCCAATCCAGATCGTGACAGCAGGATAACCCGTCAAAAAATCCCGGCTCTTTGCCGCTGCCAGTCCCAGCCCGCCATAGATTGCGCCTTGTGCTGCCACGGTAATCACCCCCATCGCCAAGGCTTGCGCCCACACCGGGCCGTATTTTGGCAGCGTGAATTGCGGGTAGACGGCCAACGTAAACATGTAGGCTTTGGGATTGAGCACGCAGGTGATCAGGCCTTGCATGAAGGCTTGGCGCAGGGAGTTTGCACCCGTGCCGCCGAGGCTTGAGACTGTGATGGTGCTTTTCACCAAGGTCCAGCCGATCCACGCCATATAGGCTGCACCTGCCAGCAGAATGGTGGTGAAGACAAAGCTTGGCAAAGTCGTCAGGGCGCCGACAAAAATTGCAGCAAACACTGTGTGAAGTACCCCACCCAACATCACACCCGCCGTCGCCATCAGGCCCCGGCTGCGGCCACCCGTCAGGGCGTTGGCAATGACAAAAAACATGTCCATGCCCGGCACAATGATAATGCCGAAAACCAGAACAGCGAAGATCCAGAGATTTTGCGTGTAGCTCATGAGACGTTCCACATAGCAAAGCCTGCCGACAGAAACTGTCAGCAGGCTTTGCGAAATTACAAGAATGGATTATCCCGGAAACTACACGTCCAACCGCGCGGTGTCAAGCAATATTTTCCTATCTGGAGATTATGCGGCTTTTGACAGTTCCATGGCACGTTCCACCGTATCCAGCAAGTCCTGGGGTTGCACGGGTTTGCGCATGAATTCAAAAACCTTCAGACCCATGGCGCGCAGTTGCGTGGCACGCTCCACATCGGCGGTCACCAGCACATAGGAAGCCTTGGAACCCATGGCTTGCAGGGTTTCCACCACATCGAGGCCGTTCTTGATGGAACCCAGACGGAAATCAAACACACCGACCTTGAAGTTGCGATCCACAGCAAATTCGACAGCACTTTCAGGATCAGCAAAACCTTTGACCCGATAGCCGGAATCAGCCAGCAATTCGGCAACGCTGGTGAGCAGGTCGACATCGTCGTCCAGCACCATGATATCAATCTGATTTTTGTCCATTCCAATGTCCCATCTTCAAGTGGTTGTGGGATTGGCGATAACAGGCTTGGATTGCCATGCCGTTAGAACAATGGTTCAAATTTTAGCCAGTGATCCACTCAGCTGTGAATGGCCCGCGCTGCAACCGCGAGTGCCGCTTCCTTGACCGCCTCGGCTAAAGTTGGATGGGCATGGGTGGTGCGGGCAAGGTCTTCAGCGGAACCGCCAAACTCCATCAACACGGCCACTTCATGGATCAACTCACCGGCTTGTGGCCCGACGATATGACAACCGAGAACCCGGTCGGTCTTGGCGTCGGCCAAAACTTTCACAAAGCCATCCGTAGTCTGGTTGGCCTTGGCGCGGCCATTGGCGAGGAAGAGGAATTTACCAGTTTTATAGGCGATGCCTGCAGCTTTCAGTTCTTCCTCAGTCTTGCCGACTGAGGCCACTTCAGGCGATGTATATACCACGCCGGGGATCACGTCATAATTCACATGACCAGCTTGCCCTGCCAGTATTTCGGCAAGGGCCACACCTTCATCTTCAGCCTTGTGGGCCAGCATGGGTCCGCGGATCACATCGCCAATGGCGTAGATACCCTTCACATTGGTGGCGAAGTGGTCATCGACGATAATGCGGCCGCGTTCATCAAGGGCAATGCCAGCTTCCTTTGCGCCCAAGCCTTCGGTGTAGGCGGTGCGGCCAATGGCGACCAAGGCCACATCGGACTTCAACTCTTCGGATGCACCACCAGCAGCTGGCTCAACGGACAACGTGACGCCTGACTTTGCAGTCTTGGCTCCCGTTACTTTATGGCCAAGCTTGAAAACAAATCCCTGCTTTTCCAGCAGCCGCTGAAAAGCCTTGGCAGTTTCCATGTCCATACCCGGCAGAATGCGGTCAAGATACTCGATGACTGTGACTTTCGTGCCGAGTCTCGCATAGACCGACCCCATTTCAAGGCCGATCACGCCAGCGCCGATGACCGTCATGGTCGCCGGAATTTTTTCAAGTGTCAGGGCACCAGTGGATGTGACGATCTGCTTTTCATCAATTTCAACGCCGCGCAATTTTGCCGAATCCGAACCTGTGGCGATGATGATGGACCTGGCTTCATGGGTTTTACCGTCAACTTCAACCTTGCCAGCCCCAAGAATTTTGGCAGTGCCGCGGATCACATCCACCTTGTTTTTCTTGAGCAGGAAATCAATGCCCTTGGTATTGCCGTCAATGGCCTCCTGCTTGAATTTCATCATCTGGGCGAAGTCGACTTTGGTCTCGCCGATGAGGCCCATCTTGGCGAAGCTGTGCTTGCTCTCAGCCAAGAGTTCCGTTGCATGCAACAGTGCCTTGGACGGAATGCAGCCGACATTCAAACACGTCCCACCATGGGTGGCGCGCTTTTCAATGACGAGAACCTTCAACCCAAGTTGCGCTGCACGAATGGCACAAACATAGCCGCCAGGGCCGGTGCCGATGATGATAATGTCGTGGGGCATTATTTGCGGGTGTCCTTCAACATCGCTGCGCGGAGCAAAGCATTCATGCGGGTTTGATAGCCTTTGCCGAAAGATTTAAGCCATGCCAGAATATCGGCATCAATGCGAACTGTAGTTGACTCCTTTAAAGGACGAAAAAACCTGCCACGACTTGCATTCCTGAAAAAATCATCCGTCAGTTCAGGAATGTCGGTGAGATCAATATCTTCGTCCTGCATTTTCTTAAGCGCTTCGATCTCAATTTTCTGTGCAGCCGTCAGCGCCGGGGGATTGTTGTGGTCAATGACGAAGCGAACCAAATTTTCCTTGCTCATACTTTTTCCTCTCGCGCGGTGTGGCGCGTCTTGCAGAAATGATCCTGATGACCTCATCACCATTGTCTTCCCAATCTGTGTGAATGACGACAACATAGAGCGCGACATCAACTTGACCGGTCGTCTGCCAGCGTTCTTCATTTCCCACATGGGATTCCAATTCCGACAAGTGATCTTTGTCCAGAAACACACGTGATGCCGTATTGAAAGTCACGCTATGTTTCTTGATATTTGATGCCGCCTTTGCCTTGTTCCATTCAAAAATTCTAGCCATGATTGTTACTGCAAATTTGTATGTACGTCAATGTAGTAACAAATCACAAATCCAGCAGCGCCCGCTGCGGGTCCTCCAGACCTTCCTTTATCCGGACCAGGAATGTCACGGCTTCCTTGCCGTCGACGATGCGGTGGTCATAACTCAGGGCCAGATACATCATGGGGCGGATGACCACTTGGCCATTCAGCGCAATCGGGCGGTCCTGGATTTTGTGCATGCCCAGAATGCCGGATTGCGGCGCGTTCAAGATAGGTGTGCTCATCAACGAGCCATAGACGCCGCCGTTGGAAATGGTGAAGGTGCCACCTTGCATGTCGGCGATGGTGAGTTGGCCGTCTCTGGCTTTCTTGCCATAGTCGGCGATGGTTTTTTCAATGCCGGCAAAACTCAGCATGTCGGCATTGCGCAACACGGGAACCACCAGTCCCTTGTCGGTGCCGACGGCGACGCCAATATGGTAGTAGTTCTTGTAGATAATATCATCGCCATCAATTTCGGCATTGACGGCGGGAATATCCTTCAGGGCCTGGATGGCGGCTTTGGCGAAGAAGCTCATGAAGCCGAGTTTCACACCATGCTTCTTTTCAAAAACATCCTTGTAGGAATTGCGCAGCGTCATCACGGAAGTCATGTCCACCTCGTTGAATGTAGTCAGCATGGCGGCGGTGTTCTGGGCATCCTTCAACCGGCGGGCGATGGTCAGGCGAAGTCTTGACATCTTCACGCGCTCTTCGGCACCAGCCGGAGCTTGTATGGCAGGCCCCACCCCTGCCCCACTTTGAATATTGGCCCGAAAATCGGGTAGGGGTGAAGGCGGTGCCACCGGTTTTTCAAGGTGGTTGATTACATCACCTTTGGTGATTCGACCATCTTTCCCCGATGCTGCAACATCACCGGGGGCCAGCTTGTTCTCCGCCATGACCTTGCGCACCGCAGGTGAAAGCACCAGGGCTGCTGGTTGGGCTGGTGTGGCCTTTGCTGCTGCGGCCACAACAGGCGCTGGTGCTGCTGCAACACTGCCAGTCTCACCTTCCGCGATGGTACCAAGCAAGGCGCCAACAGCGATGGTCGAACCGACGGCCGCCACGATTTTTTCCAACTTGCCCGAAGCAGGTGCTGGAACTTCAACCGTCACCTTGTCGGTTTCAAGTTCAACCAGCGGCTCATCGGCTTTCACCGCTTCGCCCTCTTTTTTGAACCACTTGGAAATCGTTGCCTCAACAACGCTTTCGCCGAGGGTGGGAACCTTGATATCTCTGCTCATGGTGGTGTCGCCTTTTGTGTCCGTCGCCCGCATGGGGAGGAAAAAATTATTTTATGCCAATGCTTCATCAAGGAAGGTTTTCAGTTCCTTCAGATGCCGGCTCATCAGTCCTGTTGCTGTCGAGGCCGACGCTGGTCGTCCGACATAGCGGGGCCTGGTGATTTTTGCCCGGATGAATTCCAGCACGCGCTCAACACCGGGTTGAACAAAAGTCCAGGCTCCCATGTTGTGGGGTTCTTCCTGACACCAGATGGTTTCGGCATTTTTGAAACGCGCCAGTTCCTGTGCAAGTGCCTTGTGGGGCCATGGGTAAAGCTGCTCGATGCGCAGGAGATAAATATCATTGATCCCGCGCTTTTCGCGTTCCTCATAGAGATCATAGTAAACCTTGCCAGTGCACAGGACGACGCGCCTGATCTTGTCGTCTTTCACCAGTTTGATTTTTTCAGTCTTCAGATATTCGGCATCATCCCAAAGCAGGCGATGGAAACTGGTGCCTTCATCCATTTCAGCCAGGCTTGAAACCGCCCGCTTGTTGCGCAACAATGACTTCGGCGTCATGATGATCAGGGGTTTGCGAAATTCCCGCTTCATCTGGCGGCGCAGAATGTGGAAATAACTGGCAGGGGTCGTACAATTGGCGACCTGCATGTTGTCTTCAGCACACATTTGCAAGAAGCGCTCAAGCTTGGCTGATGAATGTTCCGGACCTTGCCCCTCATAGCCATGGGGCAGCAGACAAACGAGGCCGGACATGCGCAACCATTTGCGCTCGCCCGCAGACAGGAACTGGTCGAAGATCACCTGGGCGCCATTGGCAAAGTCGCCGAATTGGGCTTCCCACAAGGTGAGGCCATTGGGTTCGGCGAGGGAATAACCATATTCGAATCCCAGCACCGCCTCTTCCGAGAGCATGGAGTTGATGACTTCGATTTTGACGTTCTGGTCTTTCTTCAAGTGGTTGAGGGGGGTGTAACGCTTCTCGGTGAGCTGATCGACAAGCACGGCATGGCGTTGCGAGAACGTGCCGCGTTGCACATCCTGGCCAGAGAGCCTGATCTTGGTGCCCTCATCCAGCAAGGTAGCATAAGCCAGATGTTCGGCCATGGCCCAATCCAGGCCCGTGCCCGCTTCCATCATCTTGGCCCGGGCATCGAGCACCCGCTGCATGGTCTTGTGGGGGGTGAAGGTTTTCGGAACCTTCACCAGCTTCTGGCCCAATTCCTGCAAACGTTGAATGGCTATGCCGGTCTTGCCGCGGCGATCATCTTCCATGGAGGTGGCGGTTTTCATGCCAGCCCAGCGGCCGTCCAGCCAATCGGCCTTGTTGGCCTTGTAGCCTGAGGCCACACTATAGGCATCATCGAGAGTCTTGCGGCAATCGGCTTTCATGGCCTCAAAACCAGCCTGATCAATCACACCTTCGGTGATCAACCGATTGCCATAGATCTCCACCACCTTTTTGTGAGTGCTGATGCGCTTGTACATCAGGGGTTGGGTAAAGGCCGGTTCGTCGGTTTCGTTGTGGCCGAAGCGGCGGTAGCAGAACATGTCGACGACGACAGGCTTCTTGAATTCCTGGCGGAATTCCATGGCAATCTTGGCGGCATAGACCACGGCTTCCGGATCATCACCATTGGCGTGAAAAATCGGAGCCTCGATCATCTTGGCGATGTCGGAGGGGTAAGGCGACGAACGCGACCAAATGGGCGAAGTGGTAAAGCCGATCTGGTTGTTGACGATGAAATGGATGGAACCGCCATTGCGGTGGCCCTTCAAGCCGGAAAGGCCCAGGCATTCTGCAACCACACCCTGACCAGCAAAAGCCGCATCGCCATGAATGAGCAGGGGCAATACGGAGGTGCGGGATTTGTCGCCGCGCTGGTCCTGTTTGGCTCTCGCCTTGCCCAAGACAACGGGATCAACAATTTCGAGATGCGAGGGATTGGCAGTCAGCGAGAGATGCACGGTGTTGCCATCAAAGGCCCGGTCGGAAGAGGAGCCCAGATGATATTTGACATCGCCTGAACCTTCGACCTCGTCAGGAGTGGAAGAACCACCCTGGAATTCATGGAAGATAGCCGAGAAGGGTTTGCCCATGACATTGGCCAGCACATTGAGGCGACCACGATGGGCCATGCCCAACACGATTTCCTTGACCCCCAGACTGCCGCCGCGCTTGATGATTTGTTCAAGGGCGGGAATCATCGATTCACCACCATCGAGGCCAAAGCGCTTGGTGCCGGTATATTTCACATTGAGAAATTGTTCGAAATCCTCACCGGCAATCAATTTGGCCAGAATGGCTTTCTTGCCTTCATTGGTGAAACGGATTTCCTTGTTCTCGCCTTCGATGCGCTGTTGCAACCAGGCTTTCTGCTCGGGGTCCGAGATATGCATGAACTCCACACCCAGCGTGCCGCAATAGGTGCGTTTGAGAATTTCAACGATCTGCCGGATGGAAGCCTTTTCGAGGCCCAAAACATTGTCGAGGAAAACCGGACGATCCAGATCAGCGACGGTAAAACCATAGGTCTCGGGATCAAGTTCAGGATGGTTGACGGGTTCCTTGAGTTTCAACGGATCAAGATCAGCCGCCAAGTGGCCGCGCATCCGGAAGGCCCGGATCATCATCAGGGCCCGGACGGAATCCATGGTGGCTTTTTTGACTTCATCCACCGATGGTGCCGTCGCGACGGGTGCAGCAACAGGCAGTGGCTTCGCAGCTTTTGGCGCAAGGGCTGCTAATTTTGCAGCGATGGCTTTTTCAACTTCGTCCCAATTGCCATCCAAGGCTGCGGTGTTTTCATCTGCGGGTTTGGGCGGCCAATCGGCGCGGGCCCACGAAGGGCCTTTGGGCGCTGCTGCCTCTTCCGGCATGGCATCAAAAAACTGCCGCCAGTGGCTGTCCACGGCGGCGGGGTTGGTCATATATGTCTGGTAAAGTTCTTCAATATATTTAGCATTGCCGCCATAAAGAAACGACGATTGCTCGAAAGCCGTCACAAGTTCTGTCTTGTTCATATCAGTCCGTCCGTTTGGTCACCCCGGCCCTGGCTTCATTGCCATCACGCCGGGCAGGCACAATCGCCCCGTTCCCGCTCAACTTCACTACATAGCAATTACGACTGAATTATTTGCTTTTCAACTTTTTCATGAGGGTTTCACCTAAAAGTGC
>JANOVS010000010.1:0-8236 GCA_031417515.1 Hyphomicrobiales bacterium | reverse complement strand
ATCAGCATAGGCAAAACCCCGCCCCGACACCAGCGCCGCACCGTCCATGACATTCAGGCTGGTGAGACGGATAAACTAAACGGCCATATGGGCAACTGCAAACCTCATTCCTTTCAGGCCGTTATCAATCACAGTCTTTCGAAAACGCGGAGAAACAAGAATACGTCGTTCTGGCCGCAACAAACCCCGCCTATCACCGAAATATTGGCGCGTTTGAAAAATATCGGGGAAGTTACGTTCATCTAGGCGCACAGAAATTTCGGAAAAAATGCACAGTCCCAAGTTATCGCCCAGCGGACAAGCATAATCATTTTCATCCCAACTAAAAGGATAAGTTCCAATCCAAGTTGGAGCAGCAACATCGGCGAGAAAATTTGAACCAGCAAGTTGAAACCAGCCGTCAGATGGGACTGATGTTTTCGAACCATTAAAAACAGGTGCAAAGTTAAGTCCGCTTATCCCTGCTTCTGCCATCACTTTCTTAAATCGTTGCGATACAACAGCCTCGCCAGCAATCGTTACAGCAATGTCGCTATTTTTTGCGATTGAGCTTAGTTGCAGCCGTAACGGCGACAAAAGCGGGGCACCAGCCTTGCACACTTTACAGGCTTGTTCATCATCGTAAGTAGTGCCTACTTCTTCACCAGCCGGATCACACAGGTTCCGGAACGACAGTGCAAAAAGATCTGCAGCCGCAATATCTTTTACAGTGTAGTCACGCACTATGCCCGACGGCATATACGTTGCTCCACCTCTCTTTAAGTTCAACCTAGAAAGATTTCCTATCAACACAAATCTTGGGTCATCAAACGCTATTTTGACAACGCGTATTTCTTTGTCGCTCCCAATCAATTTTCCTTCGTCTTTTCGAAACCATTTTTTTGCTTGCGCTTCGTAGAGCCGGAACTCGACATACTCTTTCATGCTTTACCACCATGTCAGCGGGTATTTGTTATAAACTTTCCGTGCAATTTCCTGAGCACTCTGTCTAGAAACAGGGCCATTATAGCCGCGGTCATTCCTATAAGGCGCTAGTGAACGAAACTCATTCGTTATCTGTTGGTGATAGGAACCATTCAAATTGGTTGTTTGTCCATTTTGGGGGCCGCCCAAGTATATTGGATCATTGTGATGGTCTTGCTTGCGTCCAGCCTTTTTAGGATACTTCAGTTTTGCACGGGAATTTCCGCCGAAGTACCGCTTGGCTTTCAACATCTTGCCGCCACCCAATGCACTCGCTGCACCAATAGAAGCACCAATTGTGAATGCCCTAGCATAGTCAGATGCCGAGAGACAGTCGCCATACTTCCACCAGGCATAGCCGACACCGAAAATACCCCCACCGAGACCTGCACCCGCAGCAACAATATAGCGATGGAATCTCAGCCCCTCCCGATCCACATTCATGAAGGGGGAGTTACCCGCATATGCATAGATGCTCGGTCCGTCGACAAACCCGAGCGGGTCCGGTTGTGTATATCTTCCCGTCACCGGGTCGTAGGTGCGGTGCCAGTTGTGGACCAGACCTGTTTCGATTTGGAAGTATTGGCCGGGGAAGCGGAGGTTGTTGGTGATCGTGCCGGAGATCGACTGGACTTCGCCCCAGGGTTTCCATGTGGCTTGCCAGACGGTGGCTTTCAACCCGTTGGTCATGCGGATGGGGCGGCCGAGGTGGTCGGTGTGGATGGTGTAGAGGGTGGCGGCTTCGGCTACCGCGAGGGGGAGATCGATGGCGGCGTTGTTGTTGGCTGCCAGAAGATCATCTGTGTACGTATCATTCTGGTTGTCGTTGGACGGCAGCCAGATGTAGTCTCTGAGGTTCGCACCCGTGGCACCCGTGGCCTCGGCGATCAGATGGCCGTCGAAGTCGTAGATGTAATGC
The DNA here is from genome assembly GCA_031417515.1 of Hyphomicrobiales bacterium. Lineage (GTDB taxonomy): Bacteria > Pseudomonadota > Alphaproteobacteria > Rhizobiales > Aestuariivirgaceae > Aestuariivirga. The sequence continues at coordinate 6,354 of JANOVS010000010.1, read as the reverse complement.
ACAGCACCAATGGGAGCCCCGGCTGCGGTTGAAGTGCGCGATGCCAGTTGTTGCAGCCCGTTGTAAACATAGGTGCCATAGGCCACGGTGTTGCGGGTGACCGACGCCAGACGGTTGCGCTTGTTGTAGGTATAGGCAAAACTCTCGCCGGGCCGCACTTCGGTGAGGGTATTGCCAGCGCCATCATAGGTGTAACTGCGAAATGCGGCGCCATTCTGGGTCATGGAGTTCAAGCGGTTGGACGTCAGGGCATAGGTGGATTGGCGGTTCAGCGTTGCCGTCACATCACTGAGGCGATTGCCCACACCATCATAGGTAAAACTGTCAGCCCCCCAAGCCCCACTGGCCGCTGCCAAGCGGTTGGCCGGGGAATAGGACAGCACATTGGAATTGGCCGCCGTCACGCTATCGGTAATCCCCGTCAGGTTGAAACCATCAGCATAGGCAAACCCACGCCCCGACACCAGAGCCGCCCCATCCATGACATTCAGGCTGGTGAGACGATAATCCAGATCATACCCTGCTGAGGTGACCAAGCCATTGCCATGGGTGATTGATGTGAGCAGATCCGACTGGGGCTTGTAGGCCAGCGCCGTGGCCACATTGACGATGGCTGCAGCAGCATTGAGCTTGGTCGTCACAGCAGTCACCTGGCCAAGGCTATTGCGGGCAATGATGACGATGCGGCCAGAGGGATAGGTCATCTGGGTGACAAGACCAGCGGCATTTGCGCGATCCCAACCTCATTTGTGAGGCAGTAGTTTGTTTTCCAGAATTTCATTCAACAGTTCTTGTGAATCCTTGTCGCCCGCTTTCACAGCTCTGCGCAGCCATTTTAAGCTCTCAGTTCTATTGCCAAAAATTATAGCATTGAGATAACCCAAATTGTATAGGGCATCGACAAAGCCTTTCTTCGCGGAGCGAAGGAAGTATTTTTCTGCCAGCTTCGGACTCTTGCGACCGCCTTTACCCGTTAAATGAATAATCCCCAAATTGCAATTTGCGCGCATGTCTCCTTCACGTGCAGCCATTCGGTAATACTTGATTGCGATTTTTTTATCTGCGGCAGTATTTTTATTATAGTGATGAAGTCCGATTGACGTCCACGCATGAACAACCCCAAGTTTTCCGGCCTTTTTGTATTCAATCAAAGCTTTTTTCTTGTCAATTTTTCCGTATGTTCCGTAAGCAAGGGAGTCAGCTAGTACCCATGTGGAAAATGGATCTCTAAATTTCGACCCTCGTCTCAACAATTTGAGTACACGTTTATAGTTTTTCTTTACACCCAGTCCTTCGCCATACATTTCACCCAATTTCGTTGTCGCTATCATGTCGCCAGCGACGGACTTTTTCTCCAACTTCGCAATCAGCGCAATTTTTGCAGCCCTTTCACTTGCCCTCGACACCAAACTCTCCTCACTTATGTTTGTTCCATCTCTTTTTTAGCCTGTTTTTGGTGGTTTCTCTTCCAGATCTTTTATCAGAATGTTTCTGTCTGGTGCTTGGACGTATGTTCGAATCATGTTGCTTTTCCTCAAGTTCCTTTTGTCGGTTTTTTGCTTTTTCAAGCTTGCCCTTATCAATTCCCTTCCCAATGCCACTATTCAGGCGTGTCCTGCCGCCACCTGTCAACCCTGCCATTCCACCATGATAAAATCCTATGCCAAAGGCTTTTGCATAGTCGCTGGCAGAAAGGCAGCCGCCATACTTCCACCAAGCGACTCCCATGCCATAAAATCCGCCGAGTGTTCCGCTCCCCGCTCCAACAATTGCGCGTGTCCAGTTCTGCCCCTCCCGGTCCACATTCATGAAGGGGGAGTTCCCCGCATACGCATACACACTCGGACCATCGACAAACCCGAGCGGGTCGGGTTGGGTGTATCTTCCTGTCACCGGATCGTAGGTGCGGTGCCAGTTGTAGGCCAAGTTGGTTTCGATTTGGAAGTATTGGCCGGGGAAGCGGAGGTTGTTGGTTGTGGTGCCGGAAATGGATTGCACTTCGCCCCAGGGTTTGTAAGTGGCTTGCCAGACGGTGGTCTTTGCCCCGTTGGTCATGCGGATGGGGCGGCCGAGGTGGTCGGTGTGGATGGTGTAGAGGGTGGCGGCTTCGGCGACAGCGAGGGGGAGGTCGATGGCGGCGTTGTCGTTTGCTGCCAGAACATCCTCCGTATACGTATCATTGTGGTTGTCGTTTGACGGCAGCCAGATGTAGTCGCGGGTTGTGGCCCCGGTTGATCCCGTGGCTTCGGCGATCAGATGACCGTCGCGGTCATAGATGTAATGTACCACACCGATGGGTGCACCCGCCGCCGTTGAACTGCGCGATGCCAACTGTTCCAGCCCGTTGTAAACATAGGTGCCATAGGCCAATGTATTGCGTGTCACCGAGGCCAGACGGTTGCGCTTGTTATACACATAGGCAAAACTCTCGCCGGGACGCACATCGGTGATGATGTTGCCAGCGCCATCATAGGTGTAACTGCGGAATGCCGCACCATTCTGGGTCATCCCCGTCAGGCGACTGTTGCTGGTGGCGTTGTAAGGCTGGATGCGCTGTTCCGTAACAACTGCAAGAACATTGATGTCATAGGTGCGGTTGCCCTCCAGTTCGTAGTAATAATTGGACTGCCCCCAAGGCCCCTCTGCTTCGGCCAAACGGTAGACGGGGGAGACGAACAGGATGTTGCCATTGGTCGGCGTCACCCCATCGATGATGCATGTCAAATTCAGGCCATCCCCAAAGGTAAAGGCCCGGGCCAGCAGCGGCGTTGCGCCATTCGCTTCTGTTGTTCCCCGGCGCAAACACGGTCTTGATTGACGGATTTGCAACTTTATCAAATTTGCGAAGAACCCGAATTTAAAGCGGACTTAACTATTCTGTCAATTGTAATGGTAAGTGCATGCAGGTGAGCATAGAAACTAATGAGCATCGCCGAAGTGTTATCGCAAAATCGATATTTGAACCATGGAATAATGTCCCAAATCCTTATTTCATGGGCAGAACTTGCACGATACCATTCAAGCCAATTGCCATCGAACCTTCGGCCTAAATCTTTATGGACCAAGTACAATCTGGCTTCAAATGTTGATGCTGACAAAACAAAAGTTAGTCGCAACTGCATGGTGTCAGTCAACGGCATGAGATATTGCCGCAAATTTGGGGGTTTCGAAAGTTTTTTCGAAAGTCGAAATCCAATTTGCGAAACTTCACTGTCAAACAAGTGGCAAACTTCAGCATCGATATTGCTGGCAGTTGGCGGCGAAAGCAGAATTCTGGCAGTCCTGCCATTCTTACGAATATATTCCCTTTCAAGATCTGAAGCCATTTTTTCAAGTCTCCGAAATTCGTCGATTTCGGCTTGAAATTTAAGACTATTCAAGAACATATACCCTGTAAGTCGCTTTGCCGGATTAATTTGGTATCGCCAAGTTTCAATGCCACCAGTTGGGAGCCATTTGCGGTCATAACCTGATTGATCCCGCTGTTCCCTCAGGCTCCGGAGCAGAGGTGAAACATAGTTGTCGGACTCAATATCTGTTTCAACGACGTGCGCATAACAGGAAGATATCGTTTCTTTGGCGACTTCAATACGGACGAGCAAGCTTTCTTCAAATTCTTTGGCGGAGCAGACTTTTTGGTCTAATTCCCTCAGCAATTTGATGCGCTCTTGTCCCTGATTGATAAGTTGTTGTGAAATTTCCAAACAGTCTGTGGCAAGGGGAATAAGCCTCTTGCCGAAGGCTTTGCGAAACTCGGGACTGAGGGAGATCGGCATACTCACAATCTTGGCAATCCCGGTGACAATTTGCCGCCCGAACATTCCGCAGGTGGTGGCTTGCAACTGTAAAAAATCAAGCCTGTGTTGTCAGGCGTGTCTGGTTCAAATTCGAATTCGCCAAATTTCACACTTGGTTTGCCGCCGAAAAGAGAAGACCAACTTCCTCCAAATGTATTGGCTCCGTTGCTGCCAAAAGAACCGACGTAACCACCCAACTGTTTTTTTGCCGCGCTGTAAAGCGGTCCACTTCCATAGGCCGTAGATTTTAATTCCCAGGTCGCACCGTTGGATTCATACAAATCAGGCCTTCCATCAAACAAGCCACCGACCGAAGAATCAGTCATGAAATCACGGTCTGAATCTGTATGTGCTGCGACCGCGCCATAAAATGCCTTGTGAGCACGTCGGCCTCTCACAAGCCGATCCATCCGGCCTTGATCTTCACAATTTGGGTCCCTCGCTCCACCAGCCAATTCTCTACCATCAGGATCAGTATTTATCCAGGGACTATTCCCGGCATAAGCATAGACACTCGGCCCATCCACAAACCCCAGCGGGTCGGGCTGGGTGTATCTTCCTGTTACGGGATCGTAGGTGCGGTGTCAGTTGTAGGCCAAGTTGGTTTCGATTTGGAAGTATTGGCCGGGGAAGCGGAGGTTGTTGGTTGTCGTGCCGGAGATGGATTGGATTTCGCCCCAGGGTTTCCAGGTGGCTTGCCAGACGGTGGTCTTTGCCCCGTTGGTCATGCGGATGGGGCGGCCGAGGTGGTCGGTGTGGATGGTGTAGAGGGTGGCGGCTTCGGCCACCGCGAGGGGGAGGTCGATGGCGGCATTGTCGTTTGCTGCCAGCACATCCTCCGTATACGTATCATTATGGTTGTCGTTGGAGGGTAGCCAGATGTAATCGCGTGTGGTGGTCACGGTTGTTGTTGTTAACTGCTGAGGCAAAGCATTTGACTTGATAAGCTTGAGTGCACAGATTCTTTTGGAAGCAACAATGTGCTTCATTGCCAAAAGTTCTTTTTGTTTAGAAATTTTTTCAATTCCAAATTTGGAGAATAAACATTTGGTCCCAACTTTCCAGTTTTTAGCGCTTCGTCAACTTGGGGCAACAACGCCACAACATCCATCACGAGTCTTTCATAGTCGTGCGGTTTTGGAGTTTGCCATGGCCAATACCAAATGCGGAAAAAACCACCTTTGGTGCCCCGTCGACACAAATCCATGTGAATTGGCAAGACTGAAAGTTCAGCTTCGTCGATACTGTAGTGAACACCTTTGTCCCAAGCACTATCGCCATAAATTCCTACGGCTGGGAAAAGGCCAAATGTCACTCTAAATTCCGCCCATCCGCCTCCCCACATTTGAACTTCGATTATCTCAACTCCGTTCTGAACTTGGCGAAAATGTCGGCCAAATGGAAATGAGACAACTAACTCGCGGGATTCACGTTCCAAATCATAAAGCGGTCGTTGTTCGAAACCTAATTCCTTCAACTTTGGAAGAAGTAGTCTTTTGATTGCCTTTCGTAGCCACTGAGACCTGTTTTTATTCATTTCGTTCAACGTTCCATTGGAGAAAATTCGTTGTTATCAGTTGCCCATCTCATAAACTGCGCCACCGATAGCACCTCCGGCGACTGAGCCAACGTTGCCAAAAAAATCATAGCCCCATCGTTCAACTCGATAGGAGTTGGGTCCCAGTTTCGCGAGTGCGTTACGTTGCGCTTTGCTAAGTGTCGAAAGTCCGAATTTGGATTCTACATTGTATGGCGTGCCATTTCTGGATGTCCATTTGCTGTCAACGTTTGTTCGTGTACCTGGAATTCTCCTATTTGATTCACCCAAACGGCTGCCCTTCATTCTGTTCCAGAACTTTGATAGTCCCTCGCCAATTCTGCCTTTAAGTCCCTTGTCCAGACCTCTCAAACCTCGCTTGAGGCCGGCACCTCCCAGTCGTCCGCCGAGACCAACTGAAAAGCCTGACTTGAACCCTTCTCGGAACCCAATGCCGAAGGCTTTTCCATAGTCAGACGCGGACAGGCAGCCGCCGTATTTCCACCACGCATAGCCGGCGCCGAATGCGCCGCCCAGCAAGCCCGAGCCGCCTGAGATAACAGCCCAGTTCCGCCCCTCCCGGTCCACATTCATGAAGGGGGAATTCCCTGCATACGCATACACACTCGGTCCATCAATAAACCCAAGCGGGTCGGGTTGGGTGTATCTTCCTGTTACCGGATCGTAGGTGCGGTGCCAGTTGTAGGCCAAGTTGGTTTCGATTTGGAAGTATTGGCCGGGGAAGCGGAGGTTGTTGGTGATCATGCCGGAGATCGACTGGACTTCGCCCCAGGGTTTGTAAGTGGCTTGCCAGACGGTGGTCTTTGCCCCGTTGGTCATGCGGAGGGGGCGGCCGAGGTTGTCGGTGTGGATGTGATAGAGGTTGGCGGCTTCGGCGACGGCGAGGGGGAGGTCGATGGCGGCGTTGTCGTTTGCTGCCAGAACATCCTCCGTATACGTATCATTGTGGTTGTCGTTTGACGGCAGCCAGATGTAGTCGCGGGTTGTGGCCCCGGTTGA
>JANOVS010000009.1:0-1643 GCA_031417515.1 Hyphomicrobiales bacterium | reverse complement strand
GCAGGTCCTCGCCTCTCGCGCGCCGCATTGCAGAAGGCGCAGGTCTGGCGATTGAAACCATTCCGGGCACCGGCCCCCATGGCGCAGTTGTATTGCGTGATGTGGAAAACCTGGTTGGAGCATCTGGTAAAATTGCCACCGCATCAACAGGTCTCAACGTCAAGTCTTTGAAAGACGGCAAGGGCGTACCTGTTGTGTTTATTCATGGTTTTGGTGCTGAAATTGCAGCATGGCGGCAGATTGCCATGGCCATTGTCTTGCCGAATACTTTGCTGGGCATCGACTTGCCGGGCCATGGCGCATCGCCGGATGCAGCGGCTCCGGGCTTTGTCTCAATTGTCGATGCCGTTGCTTCAACGTTGCGCAGCATAGGCACGGAGTTTCATCTGGTGGGGCATTCACTGGGTGCCGCAGTTGCCATCGCCCTCTCGGCACAGAATGGCCTGACCATCAAATCACTCACACTGTTTGCGCCAGCAGGCATGGGTGCTACGGTGGATGGCGCGTTTGTAGCGGCCTTCCTTGCCGCAAAGTCTGAAGCTGCATTGTCCGCACAAATGAAACGGCTGGTCAATGATCCCGCAGATCTTCCAACCTCCATGGTGAAGGCCACCCAGGCTGCGCGCGAAGCAGGCCCGGTAACGGTTCGCCAGTCAAAAGTTGCAGCCGGTATTTTTGAAGGTTCAACACAGTTGTTCTCGGTGCGTGCAGAACTTGCCAAATACCAAGGCCCGTGCCGCGTGATCCTCGGCCAGCGCGATGGCATCATCCCGCCAACCGAAACCGAACGCAATCTGCCAGCCGGAATTGCGCTGCATCGCTTCGACACTGCGGGTCACTTGCCTTTTCTCGAGCAACAAAACCTTGCCGCGCGTTTGATCGCGGAAACTGTCAGGTCCAGTGGCTGACGCATCAGCCCATAATTCTCGTTTTCAGACGGGAGAGATTGGCACGATCATCATTGATCTCGATGGCACGCTGGTGGACAGTGCGCCAGACCTTGCGGATGCACTGGATGAACTATTGCAGGAACGCGGACTGGAAGCCATCGGCCTCGAAGGTGCTCGCAAGCTGATTGGTCACGGCATTTCAAATCTGGTGCGTAAAGGATTGGCGCTGCGGGGGCAGGAACTTGCGGCAGATGAATTGGCGTCAGCAACAACGCGTTTCCAACAGCTTTACGCAATGCGCCTTCCAGCCAAGGCGGTAGCCTATCCGGGGGTCATGGACGCGTTGAAAGAGTTGAAATCAAACAATTGGCGTCTGGTGGTGTGCACCAACAAGCTGGAATCATTCTCGCGCAAGATTCTTGAAGGCTTGGGCCTCGCCGCATTTTTCGATGTCATCGCCGGCCCCGATACTTATGGTGTGGCCAAGCCCGATCCGCAGCATCTCTTGCGAACATTGCCGGAAAACATGCCGCCCGGTTATAAAAAAATCATGATTGGTGACAGCGAAGTGGATGTCGAAACAGCCCACGCTGCTGCAATCCCTGTGATCGCCGTAACCTAGGGTTATTCCAAAATACCGCTGGCTCAACTGAAGCCGCAAGCACTTGCAAGCAGTTTTGCCGAAGTTCCCATGCTGGTGCAACAATTGGCAAAAGAAGCCGGAGCAACATAATGCGCGCTGTAGCTTACTCA
>JANOVS010000008.1:0-1564 GCA_031417515.1 Hyphomicrobiales bacterium | reverse complement strand
GCGATCATGGCCGTCGCCGTACCGTGACCATACGCGTCAGTAGCGTCGCTGCCAAAGGTGCGAGCGTTGAAGCGCTCGTAGCTGCGCGCCACGATCACCTTGCCGCTGGTGTGACGCAGATTCTTCGCATGGTCCACTCGCGGGTAGCCGGCGGGGGCTTCCATGCCGTTGGTGCTAAAGCCAGGATGAGTGGAGTCGACGCCGGTGTCCAGAATGCCGATTTTGATCCCCTCGCCCGCCCGCTCTCGCCCGCCCACTTTCTCCCAAACCTGCGCGATCGCTTGGCTCTCCTCAATCACATCCGCCGCCGGCCGATACTGCACCACGGGGTAGATGCGTTTCACGCTGGGGTGCGTGGCGACGGCGTACAAGTCGGCTTCGTCGATTTCGGTAATGAGAGTGTTCAGTGCCGCCTGCGTCCGCTCGATCACTTTGGCACCTCGGCGGGTGAGCAACTCGGCGGCATTCGCGACGACCGCACGATTTTTCGCTTCGTTTTTCTCCACGGGGAGCAGCTCAACGATATACTGGCCTCCTTGGACTAAGGCGCTGCAGCTAAGGAAAATGACTAGGAACTGGGTAAGCATCTGAGACGATTCTCAGGTAGAACTCCTAGAACTAGAAGCGTCTTGAGTCCCTATAGCTGGCTACACCAGTGGGTTAGTAAGGGGTAATCACAACTTGACACTGCATTTCATCGACTACGCCATCCTTTTGCTCAACTTTGCTTTCGTTCTGGGCATCGGATGGTACCTGCGCGGGGGTATATCCACCTCCGCCGACTTCCTTACCGCCGGCCGCAATGTCCCCACTTGGATTGCCAGTTTGGCCTTTCTAGCCGCGAACTTAGGAGCGCAAGAGGTGATCGGCATGTGCGCCTCCGGTGCCAAGTACGGCATCATGACCGCCCACTTCTATTGGATTGGGGCCGTCCCCGCGATGCTGTTTGTCGGCGTCTTCATGATGCCTTTCTACTACGGCAGCCGCGCCCGCAGCGTACCGGAGTACCTGAAGCTGCGTTTTGACGAAAAGACCCGCGGTTTGAACGCGATCACCTTCGCGGTGATGACGATTTTCTCGTCCGGAATCTCCATGTACGCCCTGGCGCTGCTGCTCAGACTGATCCTGGGTTGGGACTTTACGACAAGCGTCTTACTTACCGCACTCATCGTGCTGATCTACACCTTCTTCGGCGGTCTCAAAAGTGCGATCTATAACGAGGTTTTGCAGTTCTTTCTGATTGTGCTCGGCTTCGCACCGCTCGCGGTTCTCGCCGTGTATCGGGCCGGCGGTTGGAGTGGCATTGCCGCGCGGACGCCCCCGGCCCTGACGCATGCCTGGAGCAATCTCGGCAGTGCCTCACAGAATCCAATGGGGGTTGAGGTGTTTGGCTTGATGATGGGCCTCGCCTTCGTTCTAAGTTTCGGCTACTGGTGTACGGACTTCCTGGTGGTGCAGCGGGCCATGGCGGCGGAGAACATGTCGGCGGCGCGCCGCACACCCGTCATTGCGGCGTTCCCCAAGATGATCATGCCCTTCATCGTGATTCTGCCGGGCATTGCCG
>JANOVS010000007.1:0-9384 GCA_031417515.1 Hyphomicrobiales bacterium | reverse complement strand
TGATCGCGGGCGTTGGCCCGAAGATCAAGACCCAGCTGCATGCCGAGGGCATCACCAGCCTGAACCAGATTGCTGAAATGTCTGACGAAGCGATTTTCGCCCTCGACGAAAAGCTCGGCCTGAAGGGCAAGACCAAGCGCGAAGACTGGGTTGAACAGGCCAAGGAAATTGTCGCCGGCAAAGCCCCGCGTGCCAAGACCGATCAAGCCCGCGCTTAGCAAGTCTTCAGCTCTCCACCAATTTGAAAAGGCCGCCCCTCAGGGCGGCCTTTTTGTTTGGATTGAAACAAGCATGGATTTGTGCCATATTGTCTGCATGACAACCAAACTGGCACAGACAGCGAAAATTACAGCAACCAAACTCTTGAATGTCGCGGTCAACGAACTCAGGCAAGCGGCCGCAGCTGGTCGCAACCAATCGATGTCTGTGAAAGATCTGGAATCAGCATGGGCACCCCGTTTTGCAACAGCCGAAATCGACGAGCTTGTGATTCCTCGACGCACCATGGCCAGACGGAAGGCAACATCAACAAAACTTACAGCAGATGAGCAAGACCGCGCCTACCGTTTGGCACAAATCCAACTGGAGGCTGACCGCGTTTTTGGCAACCCTGAAAAGGCCTCGCGTTGGTTGCGCACACCGAACAACAGATTGTCTCGCCAAACACCCTTGTCGCTGTTGCGAAGTGCCGTCGGTGCTGATTTGGTTGCAGAAATGCTGGTGCAGATCGACCACGGAATGTACGTCTGACGATTATGTTTCTATGGCGCATTTCGAACTATTCGACATTGGACGGCGTTGGCGGAACACTCAGATCAGCACGCTGGCACACAAAGGGCAAACCTGTTGTCTACACTGCCGACCACCCTGCTTCGGCGCTGCTTGAAATACTTGCAAGCATGGATGGGTCACTATTGCCAGACATTATTCAACTCTTGAAAATTGAAGTTCCATCACATGTTGAGCAACGTCTCGTTCATGCAGGTGTTGGGCTGCCGAATGACGTGGCGGTTTCCCGCTCCATTGGAGACCAGTGGCTTGCGAAAGCGAGTTCAGCGTTGCTGCAGGTTCCTTCGGCGATCCTGCCTGATATTTTCAACACGTTGATCAATCCTGCCCATCCAGACTCGCAGCTTCTGAAAATCATGTCAGTCCAATCCGTGCCGCTGGATGCGCGGTTGCAATAGTTTTCAAGGCTCATTGGCAATGCGGCCTGCCAGCAGCCGCTGCCACGGCAGCAGAATGATTGCCAGTCCCGCAAAGATCATCAGTGACCCAACCAAGCGCAGCGGCGTCAAGGTTTCGCCCAAAATCAGAAAAGCTGACACGCCCCCAAACACCGGCACCAGCAAGGCAAAGGGTGCGGCCACACTTGCGGTATAGGTCGAAAGCAACTTGCCCCAAACCGCAAAGCCTGCCCAAGTGGAAAGCACCACGGTGAAGGCCAAAGCTGCAAGTGCAATCGGGCGCACCGTGTTCCAGGAGTGCTGCCATTGCTCTGGTCCTTCAAAACCATAAGAAAGAGCAAACGCAGGCAGGATGGGCACAAGGCTTAGCCACGCCACGCCCGCCAATGTGCCAAAGCCCGCATCAGGCCCGGCCAACTTGATGGTGAAATTGCCGTAGGCCCAGGTGGCAGCAGCAAGCACAATAAACACCATGGCAATCGCCGGAATGTTGCTGCCTTGCCCGACTGTCGAGGCGATGGTTGCAAGACCCGCAAGGGCGAGAATGCCGCCCAGTATTTGTTGCCGCTTCGGACGTTCACCCAGCAGAACAATCGACAACAGAATGGTGATGAACACCTGCAATTGCAGCGTCACAGAAGAAAGACCCGCAGGCATGCCAAGCTTCATCGCCACAAACAAAAAGATGTATTGACCCAAAAATGCCGTGAGCCCCACGATAACCAAATGCTTGGGCCTCATGCCCTTGGGCTTCGGCAAAATCAGCACGGGCAAACAGGCAAACAGAAACCTGAGTGCCGTAAGCAACAACGGTGGAATATCCTCCAAAGCCACCTTCAAGACCACAAAATTGAACCCCCAGATCGCGGTGGTGATGATGCCAAGTAGAATGTGAATAGGGCGCATGGGCGGAATGACTAGACAGGCCGGTTGCGGAGGGCAAGGGCAAACTTGCAATGGTAAAAGTGTGAAAGTGCCAAGACTGCATTGCATATTTCACACTTTGATTCAGCAGCGACAATCGCTAAAGAACCTCAAAATTCATCATTTCGCGAGACGATGCAACCATGCCCCCGAACCCATCCAAACCACGCACACTCTACGACAAGATCTGGGATGACCATGTCGCCCATCAGGCGGATGATGGCACCTGTCTTTTGTACATCGACCGCCACCTCATCCACGAAGTCACCTCCCCCCAGGCCTTCGAAGGCCTGCGCATGACCGGACGCAAGGTGCGCCATCCCGAAAAAACCCTGGCCGTGGTTGACCACAACGTGCCGACAACCGATCGCTCGAAAGGCATTGCCGAAGCAGAAAGCCGCATTCAGGTGGAAGCTTTGGCCAACAACGCCCGCGAATTCGGCATTGAATATTTCAACGAGATGGACAAGCGCCAGGGCATTGTCCACGTCGTCGGCCCTGAACAAGGCTTTACATTGCCCGGCACCACTATCGTCTGCGGTGACAGCCATACCTCCACCCATGGCGCATTCGGTGCCCTGGCCCATGGCATTGGCACCTCGGAAGTCGAACATGTGCTGGCCACCCAAACCCTGATCCAGAAAAAAGCCAAAAACATGAAGGTCGAAGTCAACGGCAAGCTGGCCAAACACGCCACAGCCAAAGACATCATCCTCGCCATCATCGGCGAAATCGGCACGGCTGGTGGCACAGGCCACGTCATCGAATTTGCCGGCGAAGCCATCCGCGACCTTTCCATGGAAGGCCGCATGACCGTCTGCAACATGACCATTGAAGGTGGTGCACGGGCTGGCATGATTGCCCCTGACGAAAAAGCCTATGCCTTCCTGAAGGGCAAACCCAAGGCCCCGAAGGGCGAGCAGTGGGACAAGGCGCTCCACTATTGGCAAACGCTCCACACTGATGAAAACGCACATTTTGATCGCATCGTGAAACTCAATGCTGCCAACCTGCCACCCATCGTTTCCTGGGGCACCTCGCCGGAAGATGTTGTATCTGTGGCAGGTGAGGTGCCTGATCCGGCCTTGATTGCCGACGAAGGCAAGCGCCAATCGAAAATCCGTGCGCTTGAATACATGGGCCTCCACGCAGGCCAAAAAATCACTGACATTCCGCTGGATGTCATCTGGATCGGCTCCTGCACCAATGGCCGCATTGAAGATATGCGGGCCGTTGCCGAAGTGGTGAAGGGCAAAAAGATTTCCGCCAATCTGGACTACGCCATGATTGTGCCGGGCTCTGGCCTTGTGAAGGAACAAGCGGAAGCCGAGGGCTTGGACAAGATTTTCCTCGCCGCTGGTTTTCAGTGGCGCGAACCCGGCTGCTCCATGTGCCTGGCCATGAACCCCGACCAATTAAAACCCGGCCAACGCGCCGCCTCCACCTCCAACCGTAATTTTGAAGGCCGCCAAGGCTACAAAGGCCGCACCCATCTGGTCAGCCCCCAAATGGCAGCAGCGGCAGCTTTGGCGGGGCGGTTTGTGGATATTCGCAATTCTTGATCCGTCGCCCCTTTCATTAATGTTACACCCCATTAACGCTTGATTAAGCGTTCCTTTACGTTAAATGCACCGTCGTGAACTAAACGTGAGTCGGGGCAGTTCGTCTGCCAGGCATGCGTGTGTAAGCGTAAGGGGGATTTCCATTGAGTTCGACTGTTTCAACCGTAAAGGCTGACGCGCTGTTTCTGCGTCGGGTGTTTTTGGGTCTGGTGATTGTGGCAACACTTTCAGGTGGCATGGCCGCCTTCACCACGGTGCAGGCCATGACGGCGGCACAACCCGGAAAATGCCTGTTTTTCTGCAAATAACCAGATCAGGATAGAAATCAAAAAACCGGCAGTGTGGGAGACCACCGCCGGGTTTTTTTGATGACCAGTGATTGCAGCGTTCAGTTTGCAGGGGACGCCGCCTTCACAAATCTCAGGCGCAAACCTTCCTGGTTTTGAACGTCACAATCTTGCGGCCATATTGTTCTTTCACAACTTTCACCTTGACGAATTTGCAGACGGGCTCGTCATAGGCCTCGGCAACTTTGACGGGCGTATAATCGTGTCCGACGATGGAAATCTTGGCCTGTGCAGCTGTTGCAAATGACAGGACCAGCGCGGCAGCGGCTGTGGCGGCGATCAGCTTGGACTTGATGTTCATGATGTGGTTCCCTCTGGTAAAAGCATTGATTGTGTTGCGATGGTCATGTTTTAGACAAGATTGAATTAACCAAAGCTGAGAGCACTATTCATCTGGCGTTCATCTGGGGTTCACCAAACAAAATCAAAAAGCTGATTTCCGAAGACTTGTAGGAGATCAGGGAACTCGCAGGGATTTAAGCGTTGTTCATATTGAAATTCTGGGGCGGCAGGGCTAGAAGCCCACCCTATGAGCAGCAGATCCAGCATTTTCATCGACGGCGAAGCGGGCACCACGGGCCTGCAAATCCGTGACCGCCTGAAGCACCGCGATGATATCGAACTCGTCTCCATTGATCCGGCAAAACGCAAGGATGCGGGTGCCAGACGCGCCCTGTTGAACGAAGTGGATGTGGCCATTCTCTGCCTGCCAGATGAAGCGGCAATTGAGGCCGTTTCATTGATTGATCCCGCATCCAAAACCCGCGTCATCGATGCCTCGACGGCCTTTCGCCTTAACCCCGACTGGGCCTATGGCTTTGCCGAACTTGACCATCACCAGCGCGAAAAGATTGCCAGTGCCAAACGCGTCGCCAATCCGGGCTGCTGGCCCCAGGGCTTCATCGCTATGGTCAAACCCCTGGTCATGGCGGGCCTCATGCCCAAGGATACCCTGCTCTCCTATGGTGGCATTTCGGGCTATTCCGGCGGTGGCCGCAAGATGATCGAGGACTATGAAGCAAGGGGATCAGCCGCCTCGCACTTCATGCCCTATGGCCTCGGTTTCAACCACAAGCATCTGCCTGAAATGAAACACTTCACCGGACTCAAAGCCGATGTGATTTTCCAACCCGTAGTGGGAAATTTTGCCCAAGGCATGTTGGCCACGGTGCCGTTGCACATCAGTCAATTGAAAGCCGGCGTCTCGGCCAGTCTCGTTCAATCGGCCTATGAAAGCTATTATCACGACGCTCGCTTTGTTGAAGTGGCACCCTTTGAAAACCACGAACGGGCACCTGAACTTGATCCTGAAGTCCTCAACAACAGCAATGTCATGCGGCTGCATCTCTTCAGCAATCCCGCGCGGGGTCATATGGTGTTGATGGCGATCTATGACAATCTCGGCAAAGGTGCCTCAGGCGCTGCCGTGCAAAACCTCAACCTGATGATCGGCGCCGACGAAGCAGAAAGCGTCGACCTCGCGGCATAAATCCATTCCACTCACCCCTCCCCTTTTGGGGGGAGGGGCACGGGTGAAGACTAGGAGAAAGACCAACGTGCAAAAATTCGAAACCCTCACCGGTGTTGCAGCCCCCCTCAACATCGTCAACATCGACACCGACATGATCATTCCCAAGCAGTTCCTGAAAACCATTCTGCGCACCGGTCTGGGCAAATCCCTGTTCTATGAAATGCGTTACACCCAGGATGGCGTTGAGTTGCCGGAATTCGTCCTCAACAAAAAAGCCTATCGCAAGGCCCAGATTCTCGTGGCTGGTGACAACTTCGGTTGTGGCTCGTCGCGTGAACACGCGCCCTGGGCCTTGCTGGATTTTGGCATCCGCTGCGTCATCTCCACCAGTTTTGCCGACATCTTCTACAACAACAGTTTCAAGAACGGCATTCTGCCCATCGTGGTGACGCCAGAACAATTGAAGCTGCTCATGGACGACGCCGGGCGCGGCGCCAATGCCACCCTGACAGTTGATCTGGTCGCGCAGGAAATCCGCGGACCAGACGGCGGTGTGATCAAGTTCGACATAGATCCCTTCCGCAAACATTGCCTGCTCAACGGCCTTGATGACATTGGCCTGACGCTGGAAAAGGCCGAGAGCATTGCGGCGTTTGAGCAGAAGAATGCCGAGAGTCATTCGTGGATATAGGCGAATAGCGAATAGCTAATAGCGAATAGCGAATAGAAAGATAAGGTCTTCATGCGGTATGCAATTCCCCTATTCGCTATTCGCCATTCGCTATTCGCCCTCTTCCCTTCCCCATGAACGCCATCATCAACACAGTCCTCCCGGTCTTTGGACTGATTGTACTGGGCTATGCTCTCGCTAAAGCAAACATCATCGATAGCGTTGCCGGACGCGGCATTACGTTGTTTGTCTTCAACATCGCCATTCCAGCCTTCCTGTTTCGCACCGTGGCCACCATGGCGGCCCAGGAAGCCGCACCCTGGTCACTTTGGACCGCCTTCTTTGGTGGACTGGCCATGGCATGGATCGCGGCTGCCATTGCATCGCGCTTTATCGACAGCTTGAATGTGTCAGGCGGTGCCGCAGCCTCCATGGCCACAGGCTTTGGCAATTTGGCATTGCTGGGAACACCCCTTGCGCTGGCGCATTTTGGCCCGTCTGTTGGCGTTCCATTGGGCATGATTTTATCGGTGCACGCTCCCCTTCTGTGGTTTGCCGCCACTTTGCACCGGGAGCTTTCGCGCCATTCCACCACGTTTTCATTTGTTGAAACGGCAAAAGCCTTGGCCAAAATGCTGGCCACCAATGCCATCATCATCGGCCTTCTGGCAGGTGGCATCTGGCGCCTGACGGGCCTCGGCCTGCATCCGGTGCCTGATAAAATGTTGTCCATGTTGGCTGATGCCAGCGTACCCACGGCACTGGTGGCGCTTGGCGTTTCATTGGCCGCCTATAGTTTGCGGGGTTCCTGGGGCGGCATGTTCGCGCTGATTGGCCTCAAGATGCTGGCCATGCCGCTGTTTGTCTTTCTGCTTGCCCGCCACGCCGTGACCTTGCCGCCCCTGTGGATCAAGGTGGCGGTATTGTTCGCGGCGATGCCGACAGGTGCCAATGCCTTCCTGTTCGCCCAGAAGAATGATGAAGCCGTACCCGCCGTTTCTGGTGCCGTCGCCTTGGGCACGGGATTTGCCGCCGTCACGGCTGCGGTCCTGCTATGGCTGATGGATGCCGGATATATCTGACAGGAGGCAATGATGGCACGGGTACTTTGCATCTCCTCACAAACGGTATTTGGCCCCGTCGGCAATTCGGCGGCAGTACCTGCCTTGCAGGCAGCGGGCCACGAGGTCATGCAGATCCCCACGGTCCTCCTCTCCAACCATCCCGGCCTTGGCAAACCAGCGGGCCAATCTACGCCTGCCGTGTTGATGGAAGACATGTTCAAGGCTTTGCAGGCAACCGGTGCCTTCAATCATCTCGGTGCCGTGATGACAGGCTACTTTACCTCTGCCCTGCAAGTCGTTGCGGCAGCGAAACAAATCGCTGCATTGAAAGTCAGGCATCAACATCTTCATGTATTGGTTGATCCGGTGATTGGTGACCATGGCAAGCTTTATGTTGCAACTGACGTGGCCGAAACGATTCGCGACCAGTTGTTGCCCCTCGCCACCATCACAACGCCCAACCTGTTTGAACTGACCTGGCTGGCAAGTACCAATGACATCGCCAGCGCCGTGAAAAAACTTGGCGCGAGAGAAACCATCGTCACGTCAATTCCCGATGGCGATAGCAAGTTGCGCACTGAACTGCACGTCAGCAAGGACCCGGCATGTCTCTGCCATGTGATGTCCAAACAGCCCCATGTGCCAAACGGCACCGGAGACTATTTGGCCGGCTGCTATCTGGCTGAACGTTTGAAGCAATCGGCAGCGGTGGCATTTCCAGGCGCCATGCAACGCCTGGAAATTGTCATCGCCAACAGTCTCGGATCATCAGCCCTTCAGCTCAACTGAATGCTTTTGCCATCACGTCGCCCATGCGTTTGGCAAATCCGGCGGGGTCAGCCACTTGTTCGCCTTCCAGGATAAAGGCCTGATCCAACAGAAGATGTGCCGCAGCATCCACGTCGCTAGATTGCGCCAGAACCTTGATCAACATGTGCTTGTCGTTGATTTCCAGAACCGGCGCACTGATCGCAACACCTGAATCCTTCTGGCGCGACAGCAGGCGCTCGAGATTGCGGTCAAGTGCGCTGTCGTTCACCAGACAGACAGCGCTATCAGTCAACCGCTTGGACACCCGCACATCCTTCACCTTGTCACCCAGCGCCAGCTTCATCTTGTCGATCAGCCCTTGCGTGGCATCATCGGTTTTGGTTTCTTCCTTTGACGCTTCAGCAGGCTTGATGTTTTCAAGATCACTGGCCCCTTGCGTCACCGAGACAAAAGGTTTGCCCTCAAACTCCATGGCCGTGCGCACCCAGAAACTGTCGACGGGATCCGTCAGCAGCAACACTTCAATGTCCCTGGCCTTGTAGCCCTCAAGTTGCGGACTGGCAGCCACTTTGGTGGCATCCTCACCCGTGATGTAATAGATTGCCGTCTGGTTTTCCTTGAGGCCTGCCACATAGTCTTTCAATGTCAGCGAGGGCGTCTTGGTGGATTTGAATCGCGCGATTTCAAACAACGCATCGCGCCGCTCAAAATCCTCGTAAAGTCCTTCCTTGATGACAGGTGCATATAGATCCCAAATCTTTGCAAATGTCGGTTCATCCTTCTCGGCGCATTTCTTCAATTCTGAAATCACCCGGTTGGTCACCGCCTTGCGCACCGCTGCCACATCGGGATTGTTTTGCAACATCTCGCGTGAGAGATTGAGCGGCATGTCGGAACTGTCCACCACCCCGCGCATGAACCTGAGATAGGGCGGCAGCAACGCTGCATCATCGGCAATGAAAACCCGCCGGACATAAAGCTTCTGGCGTCCCCGGCGGTCCGGATCATAAAGATCAAACGGCCGCTCATCAGGCACATAGAGCAGCACATTGTATTCGTGTCGTCCCTCAGCCCGGTAATGGATGGTCAACGCCGGATCAGCCGAAGCATGGGCCAGTGCCCCATAAAATTCCTTGTGCTGTTCTGCCGTCACTTCAGATTTCGCCCGCACCCAAATGGCACTGCCGGAATTCAGTTGCCGTGATTCTTCTCCATCAAGCATGATGGGATGCGCGATGTGGTCTGAATAGGCCTTGACCACACTTTCAATTTTCCACGCCTCCAGGAAATCCGCTGCTTGCTTTTTGAGATGCAACACGATGCGTGTGCCCCGTGGTCCTTTCCCGGCTTCGCTCACCGTGAAAGTGCCGAGTCCATCGGAAGTCCAT
>JANOVS010000006.1:0-6720 GCA_031417515.1 Hyphomicrobiales bacterium | reverse complement strand
ACTCTCGCCGGGCCGCACTTCGGTCAGGGTATTGCCAGCCCCATCATAGGTGTAACTGCGAAACGCCGCGCCATTCTGGGTCATGGAGTTCAAGCGGTTGGACGTCAGGGCATAGGTTGACTGGCGGTTCAGGCTTGCCGTTAGATCGCTGAGGCGATTGCCCACACCATCATAGGTAAAACAGTCAGCCCAACACGCGCCGGACGCCGCCGCCAAGCGGGTTTCTAGAGCGGTTCCGGGGTTGTTTGAATCGATTGTATTGCCAAATCAGTTTGTTTTGTGATTCAACATGGCGGCTGGCGGGGAGGCCAGATTGCCATGCCACGACCTCATTCCATGGATTTACGTGAACGGATAGCCGAGGCAGTGCACTCCGGCATGTCTCGAAATGCTGTGGCCAAGCGCTTTTCTGTGGCTGTCTCGTCGGCGATCAAGCTGATGCAGGCCGAGGCGTTGACCGGAAGCCTTTCCCCCAAGCAGATGGGTGGCTACCGCAAGGCGATCCTGGCTCCACACGCGGACACGGTCCGCAGGCTGGTCGCGGAAACGCCCGACGCAACCTTGGCCGAGTTGCGCGAGAGCCTGCGCAAGAAGAAGATCAAGGTCGGGCGCTCAGCACTTGCGGTGTTTCTGTCCAAGCTCGGCTTGAGCTTTAAAAAAAACTCTGCACGCCAGCGAGCAGGACAGGCCTGACGTTGCCGAGGCGCGCAAAGTCCACATTGCAGAACAGCCCGGCATGGATACAACCAAGCTGCTGTTCATCGACGAGACGGCAATCGCCACCAACCTGATCAGGGCCTATGGGCGATCCCCGAAGGGCCAGCGCCTTGTCGACAAGACGCCCCATGGCCAGTGGAAGATTGTGACTTGCATTGCCGCGTTGGACCTCACCGGGATGCGGGCGCTCGGGACTTTTGCGGGGGCCATGAACGGTGAACTGTTAAGGGCATGGGTTGAGCAAATCCTCGTTCCCACATTAACACCCGGTGACATCGTCATCTGGGACAATCTGCCCACCCACAAGAACCAGGCCGCACGCCAGGCAATCGAAGCGGCAGGTGCGAGCATCAGGCCGCTCCCCTCCTACAGCCCCGATCTCAATCCCATCGAAAAAGCCTTGGCAAAGCTCAAGGCAAAGCTCCGCAAGGCAAAACCCCGCACACACAAAGCCATCAACCACTGGATCGCCAAAATCTGCAAAACCTTCACGCTCCAAGAATGCCTGAACTACTTCAAAAGTTGCGGCTATTCAAACTAACACGGAACCGCTCTAGATTTTTATTTTGCGGCACGTGCTGCAATTGCCTCAAATTGCCACCCTGCCCAAAAAGCAAGCGCTCCCGCCAGTGGTGCGAGAACTAGTATTGAGCCGAACAAATTATCTAACGGATCACCAAAAAGCTGCGTCAAAGTCCTGGTGGTTCGATACAACAGATAGTCCCCAATGATGAAATTGATCCCTATCGCTATTGCTCCCGCAAGCAAACCAACAACCGTACCTACGGTTAGCACGTGAATAGCACGGCTGAAATAACTTCTGCTCAGGGAAAAAGTAAAAATCAATATTGTTGAAATTATCATGGGTAAAATAGTTCTGGTGCCATAAACCATCTTGCTGTTTGTAAGCACATAGCCGCATGCAAAACAGATTAAGATGGTAACCGCAGAAAATGCCATCCAAAACAAAATTCGAATATTTCCGAAATTTCTAACGTGCGTCATTTGCTGTCTCCTTTGCCAATTTTCACGCCGCCCAAGCGAGAGAGATTATCTCCGAGCGTTGTTGGTGCAACGCGCCAATTGGACTTAGGCAAATCTTTGAAAGGACCAACGCCTGACAGCACATTTTGAACTGATTGGGCACAGCGCGCAAAGCCGCCATCACCCAATTTTGCCGCCCGTTTTATTATTTCTTTTTCCTGTTCCGGAGTTGTTTGAAAGCTGTAGGTCTCACAACCGCAACTTCCGCCGTTGGGCGATTGAGTATAATCTCCCAATGATCCCACTTCTGGTCCCGATCCCAATCGACCCGAACCTAACACATTAGCTCCGCCTGGAAGGTATGCGCCCGAAGGGTCATATACAGTGTTTTCTTTTCCACCGCTGATGTAAATTCCAGCATGATCGCCGGGCCACGACTTTCCCCAAACTACGACGGTAGTTTCTTTGCCATTCCGGTCAATGCGCATCCAAGGACTATTCCCCGCATAGGCATAGACACTCGGGCCATCCACAAAACCCAGCGGGTCAGGCTGGGTGTATCTGCCTGTCACCGGGTCGTAGGTGCGGTGCCAGTTGTGGACCAGACCTGTTTCGATTTGGAAGTATTGGCCGGGGAAGCGGAGGTTGTTGGTTGTGGTGCCGCTGATGGATTGGATTTCGCCAGGGCTTCCAGACGGCTTGCCAGACGGTGGCTTTCAACCCGTTGGTCATGCGGATGGGGCGGCCGAGGTGGTCGGTGTGGATATTGTAGATTGTGGCGGCTTCGGCCACGGCTAATGGCAGGTCGATGGCGGCGTTGTCGTTGGCCGCCAGAAGATCATCTGTATACGTATCATTGTGGTTGTCGTTTGACGGCTGCCAGATGTAATCGCGCAAGTTGGCTCCCGTGGCACCCGTGGCCTCGGCGATCAGGTGGCCGTCGAGGTCGTAGATGTAATGCACAGCACCAATGGGAGCCCCGGCTGCGGTTGAAGTGCGCGATGCCAGTTGTTGCAGCCCGTTGTAAACATAGGTTCCATAGGCCACGGTGTTGCGGGTGACCGAGGCCAGACGGTTGCGCTTGCTATACACATAGGCAAAACTCTCGCCGGGACGCACATCGGTGATGATGTTGCCAGCCCCATCATAGGTGTAACTGCGGAAGGCCGCGCCATTCTCGGTCATGTCCGTCAGGCGGTTCGAGGTCAGGGCATAGGTGGCGATGCGGTTCTTGGCCGTGGTCACATCAGTGAGCCGGTTGCCGACGACATCATAAATGAATGTATTCGAACCCCAAGCGCCAAAGGCCGACGCCAGACGATTAGCTGGCGAATAACTCAAGCTGTTGGAATTAAGCGCTGTCACCTGATCCGTATTACCCGTGAGGTTGAGGCCGTCAGAATAGACAAAAGCCCGATCCTGCACCAGAGCCACCCCATCCAAAACCCGCAAACTGCTTAAGCGTTCGTCAAGATCATAGGTGGCAGTTGCTGCAAAACCATTGCCGTCAGTAATTGGATGGAAATTTGAAGTTTCATCGAAGTCGAGTTTGAGATTACAGTTCATCGCTTCTTTTTAACTGTGACTATATTGCTTTTCGTCATGCGTCGAATTTCGGGGTTTTGCACCTTCGACAACGAACGATAAAGTGGCAACGCAAGATCCAGTTGTCCTAAATCAAAACAGGCGTTTGCCAGATTATATCTTATCCGAATGTCCCTTCGAAAGAGACGTACGCCTTTTTCTAGAACTTTCTTTGCTTTTCCCGGCTGACCAATTTCTGAAAGGCAATAACCAATGGCAAGCAATGCATCCGGGTCAGTTTGGTCATAGGCGAATGATTTCTTGAATGCGACTATTGCGGCTTGATGGTCTTCCATCTTCAAGTACGCATCCCCGATGAGATACCATCCATGATTGGCGTATTTCCTGAATTCAAAGGCCAATCTACCCGTATTATGCTCAACAAGTTTGTCTAGGGCGAGTTGAAACTTCGACTGTCTCAACAGCCCATGAACTTCCTTGAAAACCAATTTCGAATTTGCGTTTCTCTTCTTCATTTGATTGTATGCCAATGACTATTTACGTGGTCACAATTTCTCCCACCATTTTACCGAGCAGGACAAAACTTCGCTTCGGTCGCCGGTGGACACATGAACGAACTATTCGGAAAATTTTCGCAGTTCGGCTCTGGGATCAAGTACCACCAATAAGGAAGGCCTGGGATTCTGAACTTTGGTGCAGGCCTAGGTTTCGGTCCCCCTTTTGGCTTAATGCTGTGCTCCTCACCTCCATCAGGTGGACGCACATTTCTTTCCCTGCCATTGCCGGGCTGGCGATCATCCGCGCCTTTTGGCTTGTTAGGATTCGGCGGCTTGACATATTTCTTAACAAGTCCCTCCCGATCCACATACATGAACGGCGAGTTCCCGGCATAGGCATAGATGCTGGGGCCGTCGATGAGGCCCAGCGGATCAGGCTGGGTGTATCTTCCGGTTACGGGATCGTAGTTGCGGTGCCAGTTGTAGTGGAGACCGGTTTCGATCTGGAGGTATTGGCCGGGGAAGCGGAGGTTGTTGGTTGTGGTGCCGCTGATGGATTGGATTTCGCCCCAGGGCTTCCATGTGGCTTGCCAGACGGTGGCTTTGGCCGCGTCGGTCATGCGGATGGGGCGGCCGAGGTGGTCGGTGTGGATGTGATAGATGGTGGCAGCTTCGGCGACAGCGAGGGGGAGGTCGACGGCAGCATTGTCGTTCGCCGCCAGAACATCATCCGTGTACGTATCATTGTGGTTGTCGTTTGACGGCAGCCAGATATAGTCGCGCAAGTTGGCTCCCGTCGCACCCGTGGCTTCGGCGATCAGGTGGCCGTCGAGGTCGTAGATGTAATGCACCACCCCGATGGGTGCCCCGGCTGCGGTTGAGGTGCGCGATGCCAATTGCTCCAGCCCGTTGTAAACATAGGTGCCATAGGCCACGGTGTTGCGGGTGACCGACGCCAGACGGTTGCGCTTGTTGTAGACATAGGCAAAACTCTCGCCGGGCCGCACTTCGGTCAGGGTATTGCCAGCCCCATCATAGGTGAAAGTGCGGAGTGCCGCGCCATTCTCGGTCATGCCGGCGAGACGATTGCTGTTGGCGGCATAATCCTGGATGCGCTGCGTGGTCACGGCTGCAAGTGTGTTGATGTGATAGGTGCGGTTGCCCACGGCGTCATAATAGAACGTCGATTGTCCCCACGGACCGCCCGCCTCTTCCAGCCGTGAGGTTGGCGAATACCAGAGATTGACACTGTTGGCCGCCGACACCTGATCCGTGATCCCCGTCAAGTTGAGACCATCAGCATAACCATATCCCCGCCCCGACACCAGAGCCGCGCCATTTTTAAGCTGCAGCTGGCTGAGGCGAAGGTCAAGATCATATGTTAGTCTTTGTTTTTCTTGAGCCGAAACCGAGCCAAAGATAGATTTCTTTTGGCAGCACTACTCAAGGTCGAGTTTCGTGAACGCACGACTGAGGAATAACACTTTATAGCTTTCGAGAATTGGCCAAGATCAAAATAAGCATTAGCCAAATTGAAGCGGATTGATAGGTCATGCGGTTTCAATGCCTGCGCTTTTATCAAAACTTTTCTGGCCTTCTCGGCAAAGCCTTGGGCATCGAAACAGTTCGCTAGCGCAAGGATGGCTTCTAAGTCATCCTTGCGAGATTCGATTGATCGTTCAAAAAAATATTCCGCTCGAGTATATTTCTGCTCATTGAATGCAATGTCGCCGAGCAAATAAAAGGCGTGATTGTTGTCGAAATCGAAAGGTGACCTAATTGACACTCCATCAGGACACAACAAGAGTTCTTCAATCTTGCGATAGCCGCCCTTCTTCATCAATTCGTGAAGCGTTTTAAAAGGATCATCCGCTGATTCAATAAAACTCACTATACGCTACCACCCTGAACTATTCGAATTTGTATCTGGAAAACACTGTTTTGGTGGTGGCGAGCATTCAAAGTACTTTGGAAGGAGTATGCATTTTTGCTTCGAAGGTAAAAGCTCTAACCAACCCAAACCGCTTGATCCCCTTCCTAGCCCACGCATTCCCTTGGGCTTAAAACCACCTTTCGGTCTTCGACTGTGCTCTTCTCCTTTTTCATGTCCAACATTTCTCTCGCGTTCGCCTGATTTTTGTCTGTCTTCAGCACCCTTCTTTTGATTTGGGTTCGGCGGTTTGACAAATTTTTTGGCCAACCCCTCCCGGTCCACATTCATGAACGGAGAATTCCCCGCGTAGGCATAGATACTCGGACCATCTACGAAACCCAGCGGGTCAGGCTGCGTGTATCTTCCGGTTACCGGATCGTAGTTCCTGTGCCAGTTGTAGTGCATCCCGGTTTCGATTTGGAAGTATTGGCCGGGGAAGCGCAGGTTGTTGGTTGTCGTGCCGGAGATGGATTGGATTTCGCCCCAGGGTTTCCAGGTGGCAGCCCAGACGGTGGTTTTCACTGCGTCGGTCATACGGATGGGGCGACCGAGGTGGTCGGTGTGGATATAATAGATGGTGGCGGCTTCGGCCACGGCCAATGGCATGTCGACGGCGCTGTTGTCGTTGTCGCCGAGAACATCCTCCGTGTACGTATCATTCTGGTTGTCATTGGCGGGCAGCCAGATGTAATCGCGCAAGTTGGCTCCCGTCGCACCCGTCGCTTCGGCGATCAGATGGCCGTCGCGGTCATAGATGTAATGTACCGCGCCGATGGGTGCACCCGCCGCCGTTGAACTGCGCGAGGCCAACTGTTCCAGCGCGTTATAGACATAGGTGCCATAGGCCACGGTGTTGCGGGTGACCGAGGCGAGGCGGTTGCGCTTGTTGTAGGTATAGGCAAAACTCTCGCCGGGCCGCACTTCGGTCAGGGTATTGCCAGCCCCATCATAGGTGTAACTGCGAAACGCCGCGCCATTCTGGGTCATGGAGTTCAAGCGGTTGGACGTCAGGGCATAGGTTGACTGGCGGTTCAGGCTTGCCGT
>JANOVS010000005.1:0-28882 GCA_031417515.1 Hyphomicrobiales bacterium | reverse complement strand
ACCTGAGCGTGCGGCCTTCGTCGCCTTGCCCCACCAGACGAGATCTTTCAGCATGAGAGCTGCCGATGGCTTGATCACGTCGATGATGGTGTCGAAGGGTTGCTTGCCCATGCCGGGGTGCACCTTCACAAATTCACCGCCTGCAATGTGCACAGAATTCCGTGTACTGACCATTTGCAGTTCAGAGGCGATGCCACGCGCATGTTCAACAGCGCGGGCGGCACCCATCATGCCGTAGCCGACAAAGCCCACGGGCTTGTGGCCCCATTCGACGGAGCATTGGTCAAAGGCATTTTTCAATGACGCGGGAACCGAATGATTGTATTCCGGCGTGACGATGATGTAGCCGTCAAATTCGCCGACTTTTTTCTGCCAGGCAATGGCGTGTGGGTCAGAGCTTGGCATCCAGGCGTTGGACGCCATTTCGTTGAACATGGGGAGGTCAAAGCTTTTGAGGTCAACCAGTTCGGCATCAATATCAGGATCGGCCTTGGCCAATTCATAAATCCATTGGGCGGGTACGTGGCCAAAACGTGAGTCACGGGTTGCGCCAATGATGACACCAATTTTCAGTTTCGACATAGGTTCTCCATAAAATGTGATCAGCGGGCCACACGATAGCGTCTCGCTTCACCCGTTCATGTAGGCCGATTTAATTGTAAATCAAGAAGTCACATTAAATAATGGAACCTCAAGCGGTGCCACCGTCGCCGACCAGACCAGCGGCTGCAATTCCAGCCAGTGCTGCGATTTCGTCGTTATCAGAGGTGTCACCCGACACACCAACAGCGCCGAGAATAGTGCCATCCTTGTCTTTGATCAGCACACCACCTGCGACGGGGATTATCCCGCCCTCGATGACCGAAGCAGCACCTGTGAAAAAGTGAGGTCGGTCCTTGGCCAGTTTTTCCAAGCTTCGTGTGCCCATGTTGAAAGCGAGCGCCCCTTTGGCCTTGCCACGCGCGATATCAAAACGGGCCAACGATGAGCCGTCAGCAATGGAAGCAGCTTTCACCGTGCCGCGCGCATCGAGGACGACAATGCCGAGTGGTTTGAAGTTTGCGGCCTTTGCGTGGGCGAGGGCTGCAGTGATGATGGTGTTGGCGAAGGAGAGAGGAAGGGTCATGGCTTGGATAATCCGTATTCATGTCGAGAATTTTCAGCTAACTTGCTGCTTCGAACTACTACCCAAATGAATTGGATTTACAATGTTCTTACGACTGCTCTTAGTTTTGTATTTTGCTGTTTTGTTGTCCGTCTATTCGCTTAACTTAATTGCAAGTGCGCAAACCTCAACAAGTCAAGAGATCGGCAACGTGCTTCCTAACTTAGCAACTCCAACAAGCCGTGACAGTCTAGTAATAGAGTTTCCAACTCCATTTAAGAGTTTCGTACAACAGTACGCATTGGAAGATGCATTAATTGCCGTACTAAAAGAAGAAGATGCTGGAACTTTCGATGGTCCTCTGCAAGCTCTCGACGGGTCTTTGACTCATTTCTACATTTACAGCCACGACGTCGCAAGAGCTATCCAAGCCATATCTCCAGTCCTTCTCGCGAACGGTTACTCTCATGGAGTCATTTTTGAAACGACTTCATACTCAGGAAACGGCACAGCAAAAACGCACAGACAAGCTTTGAAGTGGTGATCATATCGTCGTCACCCGCCGCATCGTCAAATTGATTCGTCCTCTATCCTTTAGCAGACTGGACGTCCCCGCATAAACCCGGTCCACCCCGTGAAAACACAGCCTGCTTTCCCCGCCCATCACCAGCACATCGCCTGACTCCAACTTCACCGATTGGGTTTTGCCGCCGCGTGTGGTGCCGCCCCAGCGGAACAGGGCGGTGTCACCCAGCGAGATGGAGACGACGGGAGCGTCAAAGTCTTTTTCGTCTCGGTCCTGATGCAGACCCATTTTAGCGTCCGTGTTGCAGAAGTTCACGAGGCAGGCTTCGGGGGTGCCTTTGTAGTCTGCCACCTCCGCCCAGAGTTTTAGCAACACCTCTGGCATTGGGGGCCATGGATTGCCGGTGACGGGGTGGGTGGCTTGATAGCGATAGCCGCCCGTCTTATCTGTGACCCAACCCAAGCTGCCCATATTGGTCATGCGCACGGAAAAGGGCTTTCCGGTTTTGGGCATTTCGGGGGTGAAGAGCGGGGCTTCGGTGACGGCTTGGCGCAAGTCTGCCAGCAGTGCGGCTTGGCCAGCGGGGTCAAACCAGCCCGTATAGAGCTTCATGCCCTTCGAAATTTCCAGAAATTCCCCCATCACGACTCCTTGATAGCCTGCAAACACCCCCCTATATACGCCGAGAACGCCGATGGGAGTGATCCGGTCGGGACTTGTATTAACGGAGGCGGGCCCTGAGCAGATCAGGCCAAAGGTAGGGCCATTCAGGACTACTTTAGACCCGCCAGCCTCGAGGAGACAGAATATGGGAAAAGTCATTGGGATTGACCTTGGCACGACAAACTCTTGTGTCGCCGTCATGGAAGGCAAAAATCCAAAAGTCATTGAGAACGCCGAAGGTGCACGCACCACGCCGTCGATTGTTGCTTTCACAGCAGATGGTGAAACATTGGTGGGACAGCCTGCCAAACGCCAAGGTGTGACCAATCCTGAAAACACGTTCTTTGCCATCAAGCGCCTGATCGGCCGCCGCATGGAAGACCCGATGGTGGCCAAGGACAAAAAGCTTGTGCCCTATTCCATCGTCAAAGCTGACAATGGTGATGCCTGGGTTGATTCCCGCGGCACAAAATATGCGCCGTCGCAAATTTCGGCCTATACTTTGACCAAGATGAAGGAAACGGCTGAGCGCTATTTGGGCGAGTCAGTGACACAGGCCGTGATTACGGTGCCTGCTTACTTCAACGACTCGCAACGCCAAGCCACCAAGGATGCTGGCAAGATTGCTGGTTTGGAAGTTTTGCGCATCATCAACGAACCAACGGCAGCGGCCTTGGCCTATGGCCTCGACAAACGCGAAGCCGGCACCATTGCGGTTTACGACTTGGGCGGCGGTACGTTTGACGTGTCGGTTCTCGAAATCGGCGACGGCGTGTTTGAAGTCAAATCCACCAACGGCGATACGTTCCTCGGTGGTGAAGACTTCGACATGCGCATTGTTGATTATCTTGCAGACGAATTCAAAAAAGAACAGGCGATTGATCTTCGCAAAGACAAGCTGGCGCTCCAGCGTCTGCGTGAAGCGGCTGAAAAAGCCAAGGTTGAACTCTCGTCTTCGATGCAGACCGAAATCAACCTGCCCTTCATTACCGCTGACGCTTCAGGTCCAAAGCATTTGGCTTTGAAACTGACACGCGCCAAGCTCGAAGCGCTGGTGGATGATCTCATCCAGAAGACGGTTGAGCCTTGCCGCCAAGCTTTGAAAGATGCAGGCGTGACAGCCGGTCAGATCGACGAAGTGGTTTTGGTCGGCGGTATGACCCGCATGCCCAAGGTCATAGAAGTCGTAAAGCAGTTCTTCGGCAAGGAGCCACACAATGGTGTGAACCCTGATGAAGTGGTTGCCATTGGTGCAGCCATTCAAGGCGGCGTGCTCAAAGGTGAAGTCAAGGACGTGCTGTTGCTCGATGTGACACCACTGTCGCTCGGCATTGAAACCTTGGGCGGTGTGTTCACCCGTTTGATTGACCGTAACACGACGATCCCCACCAAGAAATCGCAAGTCTTCTCAACCGCTGATGACAATCAGACGGCGGTGACCATTCGCGTGTTCCAAGGCGAGCGTGAAATGGCAGCCGACAACAAGATGCTCGGTCAGTTTGACTTGATGGGATTGCCACCGGCACCGCGCGGCATGCCGCAGGTGGAAGTCACCTTCGACATCGATGCCAACGGTATCGTCAATGTCTCGGCCAAGGACAAGGCGACCAACAAGGAACAGCAGATCCGCATTCAGGCCTCAGGCGGCCTGTCGGATGCTGAAGTTGAAAAGATGGTCAAGGACGCCGAAGCCAACGCTGCCGAAGACAAGAAGAAGGTCGCTTTGGTTGAAGCCAAGAACCAGGCAGAAGGTTTGATCCACTCCACCCAAAAATCCATTCTGGATCTGGGTGAGAAGATTGCCCCTGCCGACAAGCAGGGGGCCGAAGATGCCATTGCGGTCGTCAAGGAAGCCATTGCCGGTGGTGATGCCGATGTAATCAAGGAAAAGACCAATGCCCTGGCGCAAGCCGCCATGAAGATTGGCGAGGCCTTATACAAGCAGTCCGGCGGTGGTGCCAGCGATGGTGAGGGTCCCGACACTTCGGACAATCCAGGTGCGGAACACGATGATATCGTTGATGCCGACTTCGAAGAAGTGAAAGACGACGACAAGAAATCGTGATAGCAAGACAGTCATTGGACTTCCACTTCCCCCTCCCCCTTGTGGGGAGGGGGGGTCTGGGACTGGTGAAGTTTTCATAAACAGCTTATGGGTCTGAGCGACCCCCACCCTAGCCCTCCCCACAAGGGGGAGGGAAAATGGAACAAGACTTCTTTCCAATGGCCAAACGCGATTTCTACGACATTCTGGGTGTAGCAAAAGGCGCTGATGACAAGGCGCTGAAATCTGCCTATCGCAATCAGGCCAAGAAGCTGCATCCCGATGCCAATCCCGGCGACAAGACCATGGAGTCCAAGTTCAAGGAATTGAACGAGGCCTATGACATTCTGAAAGACCCCCAGAAAAAAGCCGCCTATGACCGTTTCGGTCATCAGGCCTTTGAAGGGGGTGCGGGCGGCAGACCCGGTGGCGCAGGCTTCGGTCCTGACTTCGGTAATTCCATGTCGGATATTTTTGAAGACCTGTTTGGCGATTTCATGGGTGGCCAGGCTGGCCAAGCCGGCCAGCGTGGGGCGCGCCAAAAGGGCAGGGGTGGCAGTGGTGCCCAGCGCGGATCTGATCTGCGCTATAATCTTGAAGTCAGCTTGACCGAAGCCTTCTCCGGCAAAACCGCGCAAGTTCGCGTGCCGTCACCGGTTTCCTGTGAGATGTGCAAAGGCTCTGGTGCCAAACCCGGCACCCAGCCGAAGCAATGCGGCACCTGCCATGGCGCAGGCGTGGTGCGTTCCCAGTCCGGTTTCTTTACGGTCGAGCGGGCTTGCCCGAGTTGTGCCGGACGCGGCCAGGTGATTGCCGATCCTTGCATGGCCTGTGGCGGTCAAGGTCGTGTCACCAAGGAACGAACACTTTCTGTCAACATACCGGCAGGCGTCGAAGATGGCACCCGCATTCGCTTGGGTAATGAGGGCGAGGCTGGCATGCGCGGTGGGCCCGCAGGCGACCTCTATATTTTCCTCAGCCTCCGCCCCCATGAATTCTTCCAGCGCGAAGGTGCTGATCTTTTCTGCAAGGTGCCGATTTCCATGTCGGTGGCAGCGCTTGGTGGTGACATCGAAGTGCCCACCATTGATGGCAAAAAGGCCCGCGTCACCATTCCCGAAGGCACCCAATCGGGCAAGCAGTTCCGCCTTAAAGCCAAAGGCATGCCCATCCTGCGCTCACCCCAGTTTGGCGACATGTATATCCAGGTCTCCGCCGAAACCCCCGTCAATCTTACAAGACGCCAGCGTGATCTCCTGCGCGAATTCGAAAAGGAAGCCCGCAACAACTCGCCGGAGTCCGAAGGATTTTTCTCTAAGGCCAAGGCATTTTGGGACGGGTTTGGCGGTTAACGCGATTCGCAAACCTAAAACGCTGCCTTTGAATAGATCTGACGCTGACCGGCGCACGTCGTCATGACCCACCCACAGGAAAATGGCAGGCAACACTGCGATTGGCACCAGCGGCTGTGAGCAACGGACGCTCAACCTGGCAGCGCTGCTGAGACACTGGGCAGCGTGGATGGAAGCGGCATCCCGATGGTGGATTGATGGGACTTGGCACGTCGCCAGACAAAATAATGCGCTTGCGCCTGTTTGCAAGGTCTGGCGTTGGCACGGCAGAGATCAGCGCTTGGGTGTAGGGGTGCGCCGGCCGGTTGAATATGTCATCCGCACTGCCAATTTCCACAATGGAGCCGAGATACATCACGGCGATACGCGTCGACACCTGCCGCACCACGCTCAAGTCATGGGCGATGAAGACGTAGGTGAGTTTGAGCCGTTCCTGCAGGTCCGCCAGCAGATTGACGATCTGGGCCTGCACGGACACATCAAGCGCCGAAACAGGCTCATCAAGAATGATCATTTTCGGCTCAAGCGCTATGGCGCGGGCAATGCCGATGCGCTGGCGCTGGCCACCAGAAAATTCATGGGGGTAGCGTGAGGCGTGATCCGGCAGCAAGCCGACTTGTTCGAGCAGCATGTCAACTCGCCGCCCAATCTCTCCCGCAGACAAGTTGAGATGAATGCGCAAGGGTTCTGCGATCAAGTCCCGCACGCGTCGCCGCGGATTGAGCGAGGCATAGGGGTCCTGGAACACCATCTGAATCTTCTGCCGGATCGGTCGCATATCGCGCATCGAAAGGTTGGTGATGTCGCGCCCACCAAATATCAGGCTGCCTGACGAAACATCGTGGAGACGCATCAGGCAGCGGCCGAGAGTGGACTTGCCACAGCCGGATTCGCCGACCAGCCCCAGTGTTTCACCCGGCATGATGGAAAGGGAGACATTGTCGACGGCATGGACTGTCCGAATGCCCTGTTTTGAAAACCGTGATCCCACGGTGAAATTCCTGGAAACATTGCGGGCTTCGTAGAGGGACTGTGCCATCATGGTTGCGGCACCAGAAAACAGGCGGTTTCGTGACCTGTGCCTGTCAGCAGTGGCTTGGCATCGCAGGCAGCAAATCTCCTGGGGCAACGCGGCCCGAAGGAGCATCCCTTTGGCAAGTTCAAGAGTGAAGGCGGCGAACCCGAGATGGAACGCAAGCGATGTGGCTTTGCTCCGACCAGAGGCGGAATGGAATCCAGCAAGGCACGTGTGTAGGGATGTTGCGGGTTTCGGAAAATGGCGGCCTTGTCACTGCGCTCCACAATGCGACCCGCATACATCACCATGATGCGGTCAGCGACCTCGGCCATGACGCCAAGATCATGGGTGATGAAGACAATGGCTGAGCCATGGGTGGATTGCAGTTTCTTGACGAGATCAAGGATCTGCGCCTGTACGGTGACATCAAGCGCCGTCGTTGGCTCATCCGCCACCAGCAGCGCCGGATTGCAGGATAGTGCCATGGCGATGACCGCACGTTGACGCATGCCACCTGAGAGCTGGTGGGGATAGCGATGCACGGCTTCTTCCGGTTTCGGAATGTTGACTTCGGCCAACAGGTCGATGGCGCGTTGCCATGCCAGCGCCTTGCTGATTTTCTGGTGGGCCAGGATCTGTTCGGCAATCTGCCAGCCGATGCTGTAGACAGGTGTGAGGGCCGTCATCGGGTCCTGGAAAATCATGGCGATTTCCCGGCCTCTGAGCTTGCGCAATTCCCGCTGCGGCAGTCCTACCAGTTCCTTGCCGCGATACTTGATGGACCCCTCAATCACTGCATTGGGATCGGTGATCAGGCCCATGACAGCCAGCAAAGTCACGGTCTTGCCGGAACCAGACTCACCAACAACGCCCAGGATTTCCCCCTCTTTCACATCAAAAGACACGCCATCAATGGCACGCATGATGCCTTGTTCGGTGCGGAACGAAACCCGGAGATCGCGCACTTGCAAAATCACTGGGTGCGGACCCGGGGATCAAGGATGATGTAGATCATGTCGACAATGGCATTGGCGAGCACAACAAAGAATGACGCAAACAGCACCGTGGTCATGATGATCGGCAGATCAAGGTTCTGCAGCGCATCATAAGTGAGTTTGCCGATGCCTTGCAGTCCGAAAACAACTTCGGTGAGCAACGCCGAGCCTCCAACAAGTGCACCAAAATCAAGACCGAACAAGGTGACAAAACTGATCAATGATGTTCTCAAGGCGTGACGCAGGAGAATGCGGGTTTCCGAAAGGCCCTTGGCGCGGGCTGTACGAATGTAGTCTTCCTGCAGAGCCTCGGTAATGCTCGCCCTCAGCACCCGGCCATAAAGACCGATGTAAAGAATGGAGAGCGTGAACCACGGAATGACAAGGGTGAGAAACCAGCCTTTGGGATCGTCGCTGAAATTCTTGTAGCCCAGTGGCGGCACCCAGGAAAACATCCAGGTGTCGTGATAGCGGCTTTGGGTGATGAGATTCATGACCTCGCCCAGCCAGTACACCGGCATGGAAATGCCGATGAGGCCAAGCATCATCAATGTCTTGTCAAGGACAGTGTCCTTGAAGGCGGCGGCGACAACACCGATGATGATGCTGAAAACCACCCATAGCACTGCGGCACCGATGACGAGCGACAGGGTGACAGGAATGGTGTCGAGAACCGCAGGCACCACCTTCCAGCCCCGGTTCACAAAGGATGTCAGGTCGCCGGTGATAAATATCTTCTTCATCATCAGGCCATATTGCACATAGAAAGGCTGGTCAAAACCAAAGCTGATGCGCACTGCCTCGAGCACCTCAGGAGAGGCGTTGCGGCCGGCAATGCGGGCGGCGGGATCGGCACCTGGTGTTGCAAAGAAGATCAGAAACACCAGCATGCTGATGCCAAACATGACAAACAGCATTTGTCCCAGACGCTGCACGACGGCAAGAAACATCAGCCGCGCCCAAGCCGGATTTTGGAACGGGGATCAAGCGCATCACGCAAGCCGTCGCCCAGAATGTTCAGCGACAAGACAGAAATCACAATCGCTATGCCCGGCGCCAGCGCCACCATGGGCCGCGAATAGAGCAAGCCCTGCCCGTCCTGGATGATGGTGCCCCAACTCGCGTCAGGTGGCTGCACACCAATCGACAGAAAGGAAAGGGCTGACTCGGTCAGCATGTTGAGCGCCATCATGATCGGAACAAACACGATGAGGGTTGTGGTGACATTGGGCAGAATGTCCTTGAAGAGAATGCGGTGGCTGGGCGCACCGAGGCTGATGGACGCCAGCACAAATTCGCTTTTGCGCAATGACAAGACCTGGCCGCGAATGGGACGCGCCACATAGGGAATGTAGACGAGGCCGATGATGAAGATCGGCAACCACAGGCTCCCCGATTCAATTGTGATCGGCCCAATGCGAATGCCCTGTTGCAACAGCACGATGGAAAGTGAAATGGCCAACAGATAGATCGGAAAGGCCCAAAGCACATCCAGGATGCGCGACAGGATCATGTCGATTGCGCCGCCAAAAAAACCAGCAGCCATGCCAAGGACCGTTGCCACTACAAGTGTGAACAGTGTCGCCACACTTGCGATGAGCAATGAGTTTCGTCCGCCATAAAGCAACCGTGACATCACATCGCGGCCCTGGTTGTCGGCACCGAGGAAATAGCTGCCGAATTTCCACGTCGGCCCGATGGGGTTATAACCAAGCCCCAGGCCTTCCGTTGATTGCTCCATGACCGGAATGTGTTGGCCATTGATGGTGATTGTTGCATCCAATGTCGACCGGAACGGATTAACGCCGGACCATTTGGCGTAGACTGGTGCCAACATGCAAACCAGCACGACCAAGGTGAATACAATCAAAGCCGCAATCGCGGCGCGGTCACGCTGTAAACGACGAAAGGCCGTGGCCCAGGGGCCACGGCTTTTCTGTTGGAGTTGAATCGTTTCGGCAGTCACAGGTACAACTGTTACTTCACCCAGGACTGCGTCACCATCCAGTAGTATTGCGAGTTGAACTGGAAATTGCCAACCCGCTTCGAGATAAAGTCGAGATGCTTCGGCGTGAACAGGGCGGCGGCGGGTGCCTGGTCTGTCACAGCCTTGTCAATTTCAGCCCACATCTTGTTGGCGGCATCCGCGTCTGTGACGCCCAAAGCCAGGGCGGCATCCATCTTTGCCTGAATATCCTTGTCGCAGAAGCCGGCAATGTTGATCGAGCTGTCGGAGCCTTCGGTAAAGCTCGCACAGCCGAACAGGATGTTCAGGAAGTCCGATGCCGCCGGATAATCCTGATACCATTGCGTCACCGACATCTGCACCTTGTTGTTGGTATTCTGGATGTAGGTGAACTGGATATTGGTCGAGATCGGCTTGACCTCGGCGACATATCCGAGATCTGTCAGCACCGTTTGCAGATAGGTGCCAATGGCTTTCGGCACCGCCTTGTCTTCGACGATCAGTTGAACTTTCTGGCCCTTGGTGCCGGATTCCTCAACCAGCTGCTTGGCTTTCTCCATGTCAGGCGCTGACCATTTTTCACCTGGGTCTTTGGTATAGGGGCAATAGGGAATATGGCCCGGAAAACCCGGCGGCAAAACCTGGCAGATCGGTTGTGCCAGCACCGGGCCGCCAAACAGGTTGACCAGGGCTTTGCGGTCAAGCGCATAGCTGACGGCTTGGCGCGCCTTGACGTTGTCAAACGGCGCAAGCCGCGTGTTCATCGGCAAATACCACCAGGCGGTCAGCGGGGTGACAAACACCTGATCCTTGTTCTTGGTACCTATCTCGGCAAGACGATCAGCTGGTGGTTCATCAAACATCCAGTCCGCCTCGCCATTCTGCACGGCGGTGACTTGCGCTTCCTGCGTGATGCCGAAATCATACTGCACAACATCGGGATAACCATCAGGTTGAGCCTGCTCGCTCCACACCTTGAAGTGGGGGTTGCGTGACATTGTCAAACCCTTGTTCGGGTCATAGGCCGAGATCATGTAAGCGCCTGTACCGGGCAGCGGATTGGTGCCGACATCTTCAACGGGCGAATCTGCGGGCAGGATTGCGGCGTGGGGCAATGACAGCTTGTCAAAGATTTCGGCATCGGGGCGCGTCAGGTTGATGGTCACGGTTCCCGCCGCTTCGTCGCCCACCACACCACCTTCAAGTGTGCAGGTCTTGGCGTCCTTGAGGCACTTGTCAGCACCAACAATCACCGAATAGAAACCACCAGCCGTCGGGCTCGACACCTTGAAGATGCGTTGCAGCGAGGCCACAACATCCTTGACACCCAAGTCGTGGCCATTCGAAAACTTGATGCCCTTGCGGATTTTGAAAACATAGGTCTTGCCATCATTGGTGGCTGCCGGAATTTCTTCGGCCAAGTTGGCAACTTTCTTGAAGCCTTCGGCACCGGCGGCTTTCTGGAAGCCAACCAAGCCATCATACAGAGACTGGTAGATCTGCCAGTATTGCAGGGTGTAGTTGATATGGGGATCAACGGTGCCCGCCGCCGAACCTGCCACGAGGCGCATGGTGCCGCCGCGGTGTTCGGCCTTGTACTCTGCCGATGCCGGATTGATTCCGGTCCAGGCCAGAAGTGCCGTTGCGACGCCTGCCAAAAGTAATTTCTTCATTTTTCTTCACTCCCTGTTGTTTTTAATCGTTGGCGTTGAGGAACGCGCCGACGCGTTTCATGCAGTCGGCTTTTTCCTCAACATGGGGCATGTGGCTGGACTGCGGAAAGACGTACCATGTGGAGCCTTTGATATTATCCTTGTAGGGCTGCACACAAGCCCGGGTGGCCTCATCAAAGTGGCCTGAAATAATATAGGTTGGCACATCGATCTTGTGCAGTTCCGGAATGATGTTCCAGGTCTTCAGGGTTCCCACCACAAAGAATTCATTGGGCCCGTTCATGACATGATAGACTGTGGGATTGCGGGCGACCTGATCGAATGTTGCTGTCACTTCCGGCGGAAATGGCACGACGCGGCAGACATGGCGCTCATACACCCACATGGTGGCCTTTTGGTATTCAGAATTGGCATAGTCACCAAGCTTCTCATACTTGTTCAGTGTATCCTGAATATCCTGCGGCATCTCCTGGCGCTGGCGCATGGCTTCCGACACCCAGAGTTCCATGGAAGCCGGAGAATTGGCGATGGTCAGGGACTTCAACCCCCCGGGCCTGCGCACGCCATATTCTGCCGCCAGCATGCCGCCCCAACTTTGGCCGAGAACGTGAAAGCCCTTGCGCTGGCCCAGGTGATCGACAAGATTATTCAACTCATCAACAAACAGTTGCGGCGTCCAGAAATCGCCACCCTTGTCCGGCAGTAAAGTGGAATTACCGCAGCCCAATTGATCATAGTGGATGACAGCCCGGCCATCGCTGGCCAGCAATTTATAGGAATCAATATAGTTGTGGCCCGCACCCGGTCCGCCATGCAGCAAGAAAACCGGCGGTTTGCCAGCCTTCAAGTCACCCGTGACACGGTACCAAGTCTCGTAGGGTCCAAACTTGGCACGTCCTTCAACTGACTTCATGTGCATACTCCTGCGGCAAAAGGCTAGCCCGCTGCAACGAAGCTTGCAATGGGGGGCGCGATTTGACAAGGCCAGAAAATTCGGCTGATCATCGGAACATGAAATGCACACACACAATTCACAATCACCAGTGCCACCACGGTTGGAACAATGCCAATGTTCCTGTGCTCAGGATTGCACCCGGGGAAAGCATTGCGTTCAACACAGTTGACGCCTCAGGCGGGCAGATCACGGCAAAATCAAATTTGTCTGATCTCGCGCAGCTCGATTTTGGCAAAGTCAATCCGGTCTGTGGTCCGGTTTTCATTGATGGTGCAGAACCGGGTGACGCCATCAAGGTAACGTTGCTGGAATTTGGCCCGTCGGGCTGGGGCTGGACCGCCAATATTCCGGGTTTTGGCCTGCTGGCGGACCAGTTCAAAGACCCGGCCCTGCACATCTGGAAATATGATGCCACTACGCTTGCGCCAGCGCTTTATGGTCCGGGCGGCAAAGTTCCGCTGAAGCCCTTCTGCGGCACCATCGGCTTGGCCCCTGCTGAAGCCGGACAACATTCCGTTGTGCCACCCCGCCGCATGGGCGGAAATCTCGATATCCGAGACCTCACCGCTGGAACTGAACTTTATCTCCCTGTCGAAGTGAAGGGCGGCTTGTTCAGTGTGGGCGATACCCATGCTGCGCAAGGTGACGGAGAAGTCTGCGGCACGGCAATTGAAAGCCCCTGCACAGTCGCGGCAAAATTCGAATTGGTCAAAGGTGCAAACCTGGCTTTCCCGCGCTTTACAACGCCGGGGCCGGTGACACGGCATCTCGATATCAAGGGATATGAAGCCACAACCGGCATCGGTCCTGACCTGTTTGAAAATGCGCGCGCAGCCGTATCCGGCATGATCGATCTTCTGACCAAACGCTACAACATGAATGCCGTCGACGCCTACATGTTGTGTTCCGTGTGTGGCGATTTGCGGATCAGCGAAATCGTCGACATGCCAAACTGGGTCGTGTCGTTTTATTTTCCGCGCGTGGTGCTGGAATAACTGACCTGCCCTCACACCAGCCTGTCAAGAAAACCACGGTTTCCTGATGGTTGCTCGAAGCCTGTATTGTCCCGCCTGGAATAAGGAACAATGTTGATGAAAGATCTCGAAGGACTTCTCGTTGTTTCGCTCGAACAGGCGGTGGCAGCACCCTATGCATCGGCGAAGCTTGCCGATGCGGGGGCACGGGTGATCAAGATTGAGCGGGCTGAAGGCGACTTTGCCCGGAACTACGATAATCTTGCAAATGGCGAGAGCTCGTATTTTGTCTGGCTCAATCGCGGCAAGGAGTCTCTGGTGCTTGACCTGAAGGAGAAATCCGATTTTGACATTCTGCTGAATATCGTCGCCAAGGCTGACGTCTTTATCCAGAATCTTGCACCCGGTGTGGTCACAAGACTGGGCTTGGGTGCCGAAAAGCTGACGCAATGCCTTCCCAAACTGGTTTACTGTTCGATTTCGGGCTACGGAGAAGAAGGACCATACCGCGAGCAGAAAGCCTATGACATGCTGGTGCAGGGTGAAAGCGGATTGATCTCAATCAACGGCACGCCTGACGATGTGGCGCGCGTTGGTCTTTCAATCTGCGACATCGCTGCAGGCCTGACGGCCTATTCGGCAATTTTACAATCCCTTCTTGCCCGACAGGAAAGTGGCAAGGGCCGGGCTATTGAAATTTCACTTTTCCATGCCATCGCAGACTGGATGAATGTGCCCTATCTGCAAACGCGATACGGCCAGAAACCACCGCCTCGCGTGGGCGTGCGGCACCCGACAATTGCACCCTATGGCGCATTCATTTGTTCCGACGGCAAGTCTGTGTTGTTGTCGATACAGAACGAACGGGAGTGGCTGCGTTTCTGTGCCGATGTGTTGAAGTCTCCCGGTCTCGCAACCGATTTCCAGTTCAACAGCAACATTGACCGCGTGAAAAACTGTGCCGAACTCGAGGCCATCATTGCGCCGATCCTCGCGAAACTGACTCGCGAGAAAGCCATCGAGCTGTTGACAGATGCGGGCATTGCCTGTGGTCGATTGTCAGACATGGATGATCTGGTCGCCCATCCACAACGGCGGCTTACATCAGTGGCAACGCATTCCGGAAACATTGAAATGCTGGCACCCGGCGCGAAGTTTCCCGGCCACACGGAAACTTATGGTGCCGTGCCAAGCCTTGGTGAACACACCGAAACACTGCGCAAGGAGTTTGGAAAATGACGGCTTTGAAAACCGGTTGCCGAAGCACTTGAGGCATTCGGCGGGCAAGTTGACAGTCCAGGTCCCCACTTTTGTGGGGATGACGGTAGATACAATGGTGATTTCAATAGATCACACTTAGCTCTAACTCACACTGCCTGTCATTGTCGTGGCACCATTCGCAGAGACAACACGCATTGCGCATCCACCGCCGCCATTGTCTGATGCGTCAACGTAAAATTGTTGTCCACAAATGAGGGGGTTAAAGCCGCGGTAGTTGAACTTTTTTGGCATCCGCTGCATACGTTTCGCTGCGCAATTCAGCATCAACGTCGCTTGCAGGGGGCCGTGCACCACCAGCCCGGCATAATGCTCGACATTGCGCGCATAGGGCTCGTCATAGTGAATGCGGTGGCCGTTGAAGGTGATGGCGGAATAACGGAACAGCAGTATTGGAGTTGTCGCTAATTCCATGGCATCAGCAGGTGGTTCTATTTCCCCGCCAACCGGGTGGTTCGCACCGAGAGCGCTTTCTTCGCGGTAAACGATATCCTGGCGGTCGTCGATGACAAGATTGCCCGCCACTGCATAGTGATGACGCACTGTAACAAAGCGTCGGTGAATGTTGTGTCGGCAGATGTGTCAATGCGCTGGAGGGTCATCGCGGCAAGATGCACATAACTGAATTTCACTTCAAGCCCGGTGCGCGGTTCCTTGATATCGCAAACCTTGAGCCAGCGCGAATGGGTTTCGACAGTCAGTTTTTCGATGTCGCCGACAGCAAATGACTGCACATGTTGCAAAGCCTTGATGGCTTCGATCATCGCGTGGGTGCCGTGACAGCAGGCGTGGAGCTTGTTCCAAAACATCTTGCTTCTTGCCCATGACTTTAGCGCGCCTTTCGCGAGATTACATAGCTCTCATCATTGAACCAGAGACCGCCATGTTTTTTGAGCACATCTGCTGTAGCATCCAGATAGGCACCATCGCGCACAGCTTCAGTCAGCCGTTCATCCTCAATCTGGTTGACATAAATTGCGGCGTTCCAGGCTGCAAACAACGTCGAAGTACCAATCGATCCGGACAATTCATTTGGCAGTGTGTGCATGTCGTAGCGAAAGATGGATCGGGCATCAGAATA
This sequence comes from Hyphomicrobiales bacterium, assembly GCA_031417515.1. Taxonomy (GTDB): domain Bacteria; phylum Pseudomonadota; class Alphaproteobacteria; order Rhizobiales; family Aestuariivirgaceae; genus Aestuariivirga. The sequence continues at coordinate 13,252 of JANOVS010000005.1, read as the reverse complement.
AGCACTGAATTTCAGATCACGGCCATCTCGGCCCAATGTGGTTTTGACTTCTGCAAGAAGTGAATGGCGGTCATTCTTGTAGGGATTTTCTCCGGGCCACACGGCTTTGACAATGTCATGGCCGGGGTCTTGGCCACGGGAGTGGATACCAATCAGGCGACCACCAGCCGAGAGAGCCCGTGTCAGAGGTGCGATGACTTTCTGGGCCTTGTAGGAGTCGGGCACCCGCAATCGATAGGGCTGGGACGCGATCACCAGATCATATTCACCCTTGCTTGTGCCGGGGTGCGGAATGACGCTGTCCAGCAGAAATTTGTGATCATCGCGGTAGATCACAAGAACCGTCGGCCGTTCGTAAACCGGGTTGCCGGTCTTGGGACTAGCCTTGGCCTTCCACGCGTCAGCCAGAAATGGTTCGAGGGCCGTGATCTGTTCGCCAAAACCATGTGATGTGCTGCCAGTAAGCTGCACCTCTTTCCAGATCAGACTGTTGGCCGCGGCAGGCGAATGCACCCGCAACCAAGGGGCCTCCGAATAGAACATGTTGGTGAGAACCAGGACTGTCGACGGATGTTCGTAAAACCGGTCCGACATTTTCTCCAATGCGAGCCTGACATCTTCGAGGCTGATTTCTTTGCCGACGACGAAATGCGGCATGGTTGGAAAACGCGCATGGGCCGCCCGCATGACACGGGTGAGTACAGTGCCATCACCCACGCCTGCATCAAAGATCCGAACGGCTGGTGGCTTTGGTGTAATTTTTTCCAATTCCATCACTATGCGATTTGCGATCACCCATTTTTCCGAGCAGGTGTTGACGAAGAGGAGATACTTTTGCCGGTTGTCAAAGAAGCGAAAGTTTTTTGCTGACGCTGTTTGAGTTTCGTTCATGATTTTGTATTCAGGAAGTCACAAATGACATTGGTGAACTGTGCTGCATTTTCGAGGCTGGCCATGTGGGCGGCGTCGGGGATCAACGCGAACCCTGCATTTGGAGTGGCCCCTGCCATTTCGCGCATGGCTTCAGGTGACGCTGCCCCGTCATACTGCCCTGCAACATAAAGAATTGGTTTCTTCAGGTCGGGCAAACGCCGTCGGTAATCGAGCCCCTTGAGCGCCTCTGCCGAACCACAGTAACCATCGACAGACGTACCCAGTATCATTTCGCGGGCATGCTCGATGATGTCTGGCTGCTTCTTTGTCGCCGTTTCCGTGAACCAGCGTCCGAGTGTACCCTCAACAATTGCCGACATTCCATTTGCCCTGACCATATTGATGCGATCATCCCAGGCAGAAATCATCGGTGGCGGGAAATCTGCGCGGGCACAGCAGCATATAGCCCGGTTGACGCGCTCTGCATGATCCAGGCAAAGACCGAGCACCGTCATGCCACCCAGCGACAGGCCCAGAATATCGGCTGAGCCAATGCCGAGATCATCCATGATGGCGATCACGTCACTGCACAGCATCTCAAAATCATGGGGTCCATCCGGCGACGAACTTTTGCCATGGCCTCGTGTGTCATAACGCACGACACGCCGAATCTCGGTCAAGGCAGCCAGCTGCGGATTCCAAAGCCTGTGGTCCGTTGCGAGTGGGTTGGAAACCACCAACCAAGGCAAGTCAGCAGCGCCATCGATGGCGACGGAAAGTTTTGCGCCATCAGCGTTGACATGATGCGTCGCACTCACGCGACGGACTCCATGAGAGATTGTTTGCCAATCCTCTGGTTGACAAGGGGCAGAACGTCTTCGGCCATCATGCGCATCGAATCTTTCGCAAGTACCGGGTCCACCCAATCATGGCCCGCATAGAGAAGTGTACCGAAAGGCCCGACTTCATCACGAAACGCCAGGATTTTTTCCGCAACTTGTTTGGGCGATCCATGAATGACGCAGCGATCCATGACCGTATCGAGCTTCAAGGCGGAATCCGGCATGTCCGGGTCTTCCTTGAACAGGTTCGAGCGGCCATTCTTGACGAGTTTTGTAAAAAGCGAACTGAAGTAATGCACATAAGGACTACCTGCACCCCGGGCATAGTTGCGCGCCGTTGCTTCGTTCTTTGCAACAAAAATACTTTTGGCGACGCACCAGTTGTTGAAGTTAACAGGCCTTCCACTTTGCTTGCATCCCTCTTCATAGGCAATTACGTCTGTCGTCACGCCATAACGCGCGGCGATAGGTGCGTGTACATGCCATTCGAAGCGGATTTCCAGTAAGCGCCAACCGTAATGATTGTCAGTTCGGAGAGGCCCCGATCGGATATTGTCAAAGATCAACTTCTGCTCAGACGACAGGTTTGTTTCATCGAGAAGTGGCGGTCGAGACATATCTGAGACCCTTCTATAGTCGGCGCTTTGATTAGGGTGATACGCCCGCAAACCAGCGCAGCGACCTCTTCAAGGCGTCAGCATCATAACCGCGTCCAATGACGACGATAACATTGTCTTCGCGTTCAGGGCGGTCATCCTGTTCGGGAAGAATTTCTGGTGACTGTACGATTCTGCGCACCGTTTGCACCAGCAGGCGTCCGGCAGGTGTGCGCACCACACCTTTGACCCGCACCACATCATCGCCCCGTGCATGCAAAAGCGCCGAAAGCCAAACACTGAATACCGCCCAGTCGATTGTGTCATCAATGACGAGACGCGTCGGCAAAATCGGGGCAGGGGCTTCACCGTCCAAAAATGTTGGAAGAATTTCGGGCTCCACATCCGCAAAGTCTGGAAGTGAAGTCTCACTGCCTTTGATGGACCCATACAGGACCGCAGCCGGATTCATGAATTGAAGTGTGGCAAGTAGCGTCTTGAGCTCTGCTTGATTTGCCTCATCAAGTTTGGTGATGATGAAACAATCAGCGATTTCAACCTGCCTCCTGCCCAAAGGCTCGCTGCGCAATTGGGCCAGGGCATGTAGCGCATCAACCGTCACCAGCACTTCACTGACCAGAATGTGGTGAACCAGAATTGGGTCAGAGCGAATGGCTTCAACGATCGGTCCCGGATCAGCTAGCCCGCTGGTTTCCAGAACAATCCGCTCAAGTCGTGGTTCCTGGGAAGACCGCTTGCTGCGCGCATCACAAAGCTGACGCAGACAGGCGAGCAGCGCGGCCTTGCCCGTGCAACAGGCACAACCACCTGCCAAAACCGCGAGCTTTGACGAGCTCTGCAACAGCGCATCATCAACAGGAGTTTCCGCCGCTTCGTTGACAATCACAAATGCGTCCTTGAACACGCCTTCATGCAATTGATGGCGCAGCCACGTGGTCTTTCCGGATCCAAGGTAACCACCCAATATGGACAGTCGCATGCGACCATCTGAACTTGCTTCCACATCATTTGGAGCCATGGCTTAGCCAACAAAACATGGATCGAGAGGATCAATGGTTTTGCCACTCATCCGTTCAGCAGCAACCCAGACTTCCGCAAGGTCACGAACTATCGCCTGGTCACCGGTTAGCGATGAAAGTTGAATGCCGGGCACCAACCCGCCATCATGGGCCTTCAAGCCGTAGGCCGAAAGTACCCGTTGCAAAATCTGGGCGCGCCGGAACCGGGCCCTGAGCCGTTCACCGGTGTTTGCCGCACCAGCTTCCGTCCAATGACCCGGCGCTGCCGGATATCCGCATGCTGAACACATGCAACCTGCATACGCCGTCGCTGCTGTTTGTGCCAGTGGCCCTGCCAATAGTGTTGCAATCAATGCGAATTCAGGCAAAATCCGGCCTGACCATGCCATCGGCCACCCGAAACTAATTTGTCATGTTCGCATATCAGGCAATAATTTGAAAGCGAGTTGAAGCCAGATGGACGACCTGCAATACGGAACCAGAAACAAGCGCGGTGATTGGGCACCCAAGAATCCCATCGGACTTGCGCCCTACCTGACATGGCCGCGCGAGGCTCGCAAATATGTCGACTGGCTGGTTGGATATTTCTATCCGTGGAACCTGTTGTTTGTCGGCATAGCGTATGTTCAATGGTTTTATCTCACACCCTCCATTGAATCCATGAAGACCTTGCAACCCGGCTGGATAGCGTATTTGTTGTTGCGCAATGCGGCTTTGATATTGATCATTTACGGTGCGTTGGAACTCCGGCTCTATGTCAAACGAGCCCAGGGCACCCATTTCAAATACAACGCCAAGTGGCCATCTGAACATCCCAGTGATGTGTTCATGTTCAACAGCCAGAACATCGACAACATCATCCGCACCTTCGTATCGGGTGTTCCCATCTGGACAGCTTATGAAGTGTTTGGCCTTTGGTGCCATGCCAATGGATATGGACTTTGGGGCACCTTTGCCGATTATCCAATCTGGTTCGTGATTTTCGCATTCCTGTTACCGATTTATCATGAGCTGCACTTTTATTGCATCCACCGGCTGATCCACGTGCCGATCCTCTACAAATACATTCATTCGGTACATCATAATTCGGTCAATCCCAGTCCCTGGTCTAGCCTGTCCATGCACCCCGTCGAGCATCTGCTCTATTGGTCAGACAGCCTTATTCATCTGCTGTTGCCATCGCACCCCCTGATTTTTTTATACAACTTGCAAATCACCGGCACGGGTGCCGTCGTCGGCCATGTCGGTTTTGACAAATTGGAATTCGGAAGTCAGGGCGGCGTCGACACCCACGCCTATGCTCACTACCTTCACCACAAGCACTTTGAAGTGAACTATGCCGACGGTGCGACCGGCATCGACAAATTGTTCGGCACCTGGCACGACGGCAGCAGGGAAGCCCAAGCTCAAATGGATGAGCGTTATGCCAAAAAAGTTACAAGGATGAATGAAAAATCATGACGCTCCGGATTGGAATTATTGGTGCAGGTATCATGGGTGCGGACCATGCCCGTATATTTGCTGAAGAAGTGCCCGGCACATTTTTGCAAGTGATCTGCGATGCGGATCACACACGGGCAAAAGCCACAGCAGATGCAAATGGGGCAAAATCAGTCACCCATGATCCACTCTCCGTCATCAACGATTCCTCTGTTGATGCCGTGGTGATTGCCGCACCGGACCAATTCCATGCGCCGTTGACGCTGGCCTGCATTGCAGCAGGAAAACCTGTGTTGTGTGAGAAGCCATTGTCACAAAATACCAAAGAGTGCCTCGCTGTTCTGGCTGCCGAAGAAAAATGCGGCAAGCGCCTTGTGCAAATCGGTTTCATGCGTCGCTTCGATCCGTCCTATGCCGAAATCAAAGCCATGCTCACCCGTGGCGATCTTGGCAAGGCACTGATCTTCCACTGCTTCCACCGCAACGTCGCCCCGGCCTATGATTTTCGCCCGGAAATGGCGATTTGCAATTCAGCACCGCATGAGTTTGATGTGGCGCGCTGGATGCTGGATTCGGACGCCAAGACAATCAGTGTTTTCCGTCCGCCATCAGGGGGGAAGACTGCACCCGTGTTCATGGTGCTGGAAACCGTTGCGGGACAACTGGTGAATATCGAAGTCAACATCAGCGCCACCTATGGCTATGACGTGCGCGGCGAATTGGTGGGCGAAAAAGGTACGGCCTTCTTGCGCGCACCTGTTCATACGGATGTCAATCTGGACCTCAAGCAAATCAACACCTATCCCGCCGATTGGCGTCCGCGTTTTGTTGATGCCTATCGCCAGCAAAACCGCGCGTGGGTGAAGTCCATCAACACAGGCAAACCCAATCTCGGTGCTTCAGCTTGGGATGGCTATTGCTCCACCGCTGTTGCTGAAGCAGGTGTTGAAGCGCTGCACACCGGCAAAACTGTTGCCGTGAAGCAAATTGCCAAACCAGAATTCTACATGTGAGGCGACAATGAAAATAGGCATGGTGACGGACTCCTTGGGGCATTTGTCATTAGACGATATGCTCAACACGGCCTCGCGTCTCGGCATCAAAGGCGTCGAATTCAACGCCGCCAATTGGACGTCAGCACCGCACATGAATTTGCAGGCGTTGCTCGATAATCCGGCACAGCAAAAAAACCTTTTGCAGTCGGTCACGTCACGTGGACTCGAAATCATTGCGTTGAATGCCAACGGCAATCAGCTCCACCCCACAGAAGGCGAGGCCCAATCCAAGGCTTTGCATGATACCATTCGGCTTGCAGGCACAATGGGCATTGAAACTGTGGTTCTCATGTCAGGCCTGCCGGAAGGTGCCGCTGGCGACAGGATGCCAAACTGGGTCGTCTCGTCATGGCCGCCTGAAACCCAAACCATGTTGAAGTATCAGTGGGAAGAGCGCGCATTGCCCTATTGGGCCAAGCTCGCAACATTCGCCAAACAACACGGCGTGAAAAAATTGGCCGTGGAAATGCACGGCAATCAATTGGTCTACAACGTGCCAACCCTGTTGCGCCTGCGCCAGCAGATCGGCCCCATCGTGGGTGCAAATCTTGATCCCTCGCATTTAATGTGGATGGGCGCTGATCCCCTTGCAGCGATTGATGCACTGGGTTCGGCCATTCTGCACGCTCACGCCAAAGACACCTTCATCAACAAGCCTGTTGCAGCGCTGACCAGTCGACTTGAGAATGGTTCCCTCATGGACATTCCGGGCCGGGCCTGGAGCTACATCACCTTGGGCTATGGCAACGGCCAGCAATTCTGGAAAGACTTCTGCTACCGCCTGCGCATGGTGGGTTATGACGGCTGGCTCTCCATTGAACATGAAGACGTCATGTTATCGCGCGAAGAGGGGGTCAGGAAATCAGTTGAACTCCTGCAAGCCGTGGCTCCGACGGAAACCAGTGACTACAAGCCGCAGGAATTCTGAGGGCAAGTCCAAACTTGCCTATTGTTGAAAAGTCTTTCAGGCAGGAATGACCAGAATACCGTCGGCGCCCATTGGCCATAGTCCGTGCCGTGGGTATAGGGTTCGTTCCGCCCATGATTGATAGTGGGCCCGACTTCCATGTCAACCGCATCATTCTTGAGATAGACCAAAGATCTGACCGCCCAAAAGCCAAGGCCGATTCAAGGATCGCCTCTTGTTTAAAGTTCAGTGCGAAATCCAACTGTCAAGCCTTGCCGGGCGTGACGACTTCTGTCTCGACCCGCCACTCATCACCCATGAGCCACAATTTCCAAAAGCCGCGCGATGACACAAAACAGGTCAGTGGTCTCAAGATTGAAGTGCAACATTCTTATCAGATTGACCGGAAAATCTTGAAAGAACTATCGGCCAAAAGTCTGGGAGAAAGACAGCAAGACGGTTCTGTTTGTCACTCACGATATTGAGGAAGCACTATTTTTGGGTGACATCATCTATGTCATGTCGGCGCGGCCCGGACGATTTGTTGACAAGATTACCGTGCCGCTTCCACACCCACGACGCTATGAGGTGTTTTCCACACCGGAATTTCTCCAACTCAAAGGCCGCATTCACGCACGCCTGCATCCAGAATCATCCGTTGACCACGCCCATGAACTTGCATCTGAATCTCCGGAGTAACATGCGTAACTCCACCGTTTTTCGAGCAAACCAATGCGCGGAACCAACGGTCCCCTGCGCACGGCTTTCGGTCGCTACAAGATGCCACTTGTCGATGCTTTCATAAAGGCAGGTCAGCAAGCGGGACATAGTTCTAATCCTGATTAAAATGGTGCTGAGCAAGAAGGATTTGCCTGGACCCAGTACACGCATACGCACGCCTTCCCGATGCGCTGTTCAGCGGCACGCGCTTACATCTGGCCGGCATGCAAACGCAAAAACCTCGCCGTGTGGACAGGTGCACGGGTGCGCAAACTGATCTTGGACGGAAAGCGCGTCACGGGTGTAGACGTTGATTACAAGGGCAAGAGGCTCAACATCACTGCCAATCGTGAGGTGATCCTTTCGGCAGGTGCCTATCATTCCCCACAACTGTTGATGTTATCGGGCATTGGTGAGCCTGGATTATTGTCGGAACACGGCATTGCCTGCCAGCACGCACTGCCCGGCGTTGGCAAAAACCTGCAAGACCACATCGGTTCTTTCGTCCAGCACCGCTGCACCCAACCCATCACCTACTTCAACATGACGAAACCATTGCCCCTGGCGTTGGCTGCACTGCAATACGCCTTCACCCGCAGCGGTCCCCTCGCGATTTTTCCAATGATCACCTTGGCCTTTCTGAAAAGCGATCCGGCGCTGCAACGTCCTGACATTCAATATTACTTGTTGCCCGCCGCGATGAACCCCGACGGATCATCCGATCACCTGCCAAAATTCCACGGTTACAATATACACTGGTGCAGCTTGCGCCCGCAAAGTAGTGGCCACGTCACACTGCGTTCACCTGATCCAAGTGACGCGCCGATGATCGTGCATAACTATCTGGCGGCATCTGCCGACCAGGCCTTGAATCGCCATGCACTTCGACTTGCGAGAGAGATTCACGCACAAAGCGCCTTCGACCCGTTCCGTGGCGAAGAGCTAGACCCAGGGCCTACCTGTCAAACAGATGACGAAATTGATGCCAATGCGAGCCGTTTCATCTCATCACACTATCACCCTGTCGGCACCTGCAAGATGGGTACGGACTCCATGGCCGTTGTTGATCCACAATTGCGCGTCCACGGACTGCGAAACCTGAGAGTCATCGACGCATCAATCATGCCAAGGTTGGTGGGTGCCAACACCAACGCGCCCACAATCATGATCGGTGAAAAGGGCGCAGACACGATCAACGCTGCTTCCCGGAAATCAGTGTCTTGAAACGGTCAAATGCGGTGTTGGGCAACCGAACCACGTGCCTGTCTCCGGGATCGGCAAGTGCTATTTGCCATGCCCAGTTGTTCAGTCCCGGCATTTGTTGGTCCGACCTTGACCATCGAATGGAAGGAGGCACCATGGGCCAGGTTCTTCACGTAAGCACCACGACAATCGAGGCAGTCCGGTGAGCAATGCAACATAGGCAAGAGAGCGTGAGGGCGCACAATGCAGCGATCAGAATACCGTACCATCAGTCATGATTTTGATGGACGACGAACGATCTGTCCGGGCCGATTGGGCCAGATGCCGGCCGGCAGCCCAGGTGCCACCCTCAAGAAGACATGGCAGCGGAAACTGGTCCTCCGGAACACCAAGTCCGCCAGGCCTGGCCTTGCCATTGGCCGCGAACATGTCAGGCCTTGCATGACAGGCTTGTCCCAGTGACTGCAACAGCTGCACCCGGCCAGCAACGCCCACCAGCGGATTGGAGTCACTCACTTGAAAAACCTGTGTGAATGTAAAATCAGAAAGATTCTCAAGCCAGTCCGCTTCCCATGCATTTGCCGGGTTCATCGCGGCGGCATTCCGGTACAATTCGAAAGAGGCAAGCGCCAGGCCCTCCGACGAGTTAAAACTCTTGCCCGTCGCTGCATCGAAATATGACCACTGGCCACCAGATCCAGCATCACAGAGTACCGATGGAATGACGAGATCAAAGGCGCGGCGCGCCATCTCGCGTGTCGAAATGCCGTGCCAATTGGATTGCAATCGAGCCCATCTGTCAAGGCCACCGACATCGAAATGACGCCAGCGCGAGTGGAACGGAATAACGAGGTCGGGATAGTTTTGCCGCGTGATTGCAGCCACGAGGTCAGCGACTGCAGGCAAGGCGTCAATGTCAATGGTCCAGCATTGCAGTGCGTTTGCAGCAGCATCCTCGAACATGCGCGAGGCCGCGAGGCGGACCGCGTTTGCTGTGAGTAAATGGCTGGCCGTCATCGGATTGACATCCTGATTTGATCCATCTCGTGCCGTGCCGGAATCGACGCAACAGCCCCCTGTCTTTCGACCGATGCGCTGGCTGTCGCGAGGGCCAATTGAACCGCTTGAATTTGATTGTGCGTTTCCAGCCATTCAGATGCAAATACGCCCATAAATGTATCTCCAGCTCCGGTGGTATCAATTGCATTTGCTTCAGGAACTTTGAAATGTTGCGGAGATTCGCCGGCGCGCTTGACCATACATCCCGCGCCGCCAAGTGTCACAATGACAAGTGGCGTGTCGATTTTTCCAATCGCCTGCAACGGCTCTGCTTCCCCGGTCCACGACGTTGCCTCCTGTGCATTCAAGACGATGACATCGACGAGGCTTTCAAGTGATCGTGCCCAGGATTTGTAAGGTGCGGGATTCAGGATAATGCATGCACCAGCGCCTCTTGCCTGATCAATTGCGCGGCGCGTGATTTCCAGTGTAAGATTGCATTGCAAAGGAAGCAGGTCATCTTGACGAAGATTGAGTTCGTCATTCACATCTTCTATCGAAAGGACCTCCGCCTGTGAGGCATTGGTCACGATCAGGTTCTCGCCGGAATCCGCAACAAGAATGGAAGAGCAATCCGAGGGGCCAGATTTGTGTACGACAGCAAACTCGAAATCCGCGGCTCCGCTGCCCGTTGCAAATTCCTCATCAACATCAGACCAGTCATCGCCAACCGCCGCAATCAATTTCACTTTGGAGCCACATCTGTGCGCCGCGACTGCCTGATTCAACCCCTTGCCACCAAGGCCCGACAGGGTCCGGTGGGCATTGATTGTTTCGCCAGCGACAGGCATGCGGTCCACATAGAACGTCGTGTCACGGCAGATATTGCCTAGCACGAAAATCATTCGCCGCTGCGCGTCAGCCACGAGAAGGCCTGTATCCACAGCTTGCGATAACCGTGCCAAGCCACAAACTTGCCAGGCAGCCAGTGCGGTCCAATGTCCGAAGTCCAGGCCAGTGTGCGGCCCTTGCCGTAACTTCCGGCCACGAGCAATGGCAGCTTGCCGTTGTCGGTCTGCACTTCAGCAATGACTTCAACGTCCTTTGATGTCTTGGCAACAACTTCATTCATGCCGAGGAGTGCCGGCCATTTTTCGTTCAACCCCCTGACGATCGGATGCAAGGGCAATACAATTTCCGCATCAATGCCTTCTGGTGCTTCATAGCGGTCATCATAGGCAAGACACGTCACGGGAAGGACCGCCTCTACTGCGGTCTTGTGCCATCGGGCCTTGCCATCAATTCCCTGAAACGAAAAATAACCGCCGATCATCATCAGACCACCACCGGCTTCAGTGTATTCGCGCATGAGTTTCAAGCGGTTGGGAACCGTGTTTCCATGCAACCAGACTTCAGGATGCAAAAGCAGCGTGTTCGAACCGATGTCAGACAGGAGAATGGCGTCGTAATTCTGCAAGTCCTTCAGGCTGAGCGGAAAATCCTTCGCCGCGTCATGTGCCTTCATGTAGGTCAACTCAAAAGGACTGTCTTCAAGCGCCTTTACCAATGGCTCTGCACCAAGGTGGAAGGTTACACTGGAAAACGTATCCCAACCCTTGACGTGGTTGGCCGTGCTCACCCAACTTTCGCCAACCAGCAGCAATTTTTTCTTCGGCATGAACTTTACCTTTCATCAGGAGCTGAAAATGCTGCGCGGATTTCCGACCAGCATCGCTTGGATATTGTTCTCTGGCACGCCATGCCGACGCAATCTTGGAATGAAGTGCTTGAGCACATAGGCATAACCAAATCCACCATAGTGCGAGAGCATCATTTTCAGGAACACATCCTGGGAAAGCAGCAGGCGATCCCCGAAACCTGCCGCGACAAGGCTGGCGATGGCTTCAGCGTTTTCTTGCTCGCTCGGGCATTGCACCTGCTGGTCGGCATACCAGTAGTCCATGCCCAGCATGTCGTATTCGATGAATGCGCCACGCCTTGCCAAGGACGTCTAATAGTCAATGTCTTTGCCCGATGGGTTCATGTGGCACAGAATCGTATGTCTTAAATTACCGCCCTCCTCTTCGACCATATCGAGAACGCGATGGGCGTGCCTGTACCAGGCCGGAAGATGAACCATCAACGGAAGCTGCGTGCGCAACTGGGCCCTTGCCGCTCCGCGCAGCGATTTTTCCTCATTGGGAGTGAAGTCACCCGAGACACCGATTTCGCCAATCAGGCCGATTTTCACATCGGAGCCGCCCACACCCACCAGTGCTTCCCCGACAATCTGGTCTGCGATTGCGTTGATGCTCATGTCCTTCACATCAGGCGGATGGGAACTCTGGAGATAGTATCCGGCACCCATGATGATGTTGAGGCCAGTCGCATCCGAAATGCGCAGCAGTGCATCGGGATTACGTCCAATGCCGCGGCATGTGGGGTCAACAACGGTTTGGCCGCCTGCATTTGCAAATTGCATAAGTTCCCTGATCGCAAGATCTTCTTCATCGAGGGCACAGTTGTGGAGGTTGACAAAAGGGTCCATGCGCAATTCGCCAATGATGCCCATTTCGACTCTGCCGTTGGCAAGATATTGCCGTTCTGGCTCCAACGGACGGTTCCACCAACACCGGCAATCATTAAGGATATGTTCGTGCGGCAATGTCACGCCCAGGTCGGACGCTGGCCGCAAGCCCTTGACCGTCATGACCTGGCCTGAACCGACATGGGCAGATGAAAGCTCTGACATCCGTAACTCTCCCTAAGTTTTTCTGACCGCAGTCGCCAGCCGGTTGAACACCCGGGTATTCAGCCAGATGGCCACAAGAATGATAAGCCCTGTCACGATCTGGGTGAAGAAGGGCGACACATGAGACAAGATGAGTCCGTTGCCGATCACGGCAATTGTCAGGGCACCAAGAACCGTGCCGACAATTGTGCCCTTGCCGCCCATGAGTGAAGTTCCGCCCAGCACCACGGCAGCGATGACATCAAGTTCAAATCCGACTGCTGCATTGGATGAGCCTGATCCCAGACGGGCAGCAATGATGATTCCTGCAAGAGCCGCGGCTGTGCCACTGATGACATAGACCAGTGTGAGACGCTGCCGGACCGGAACGCCTGCACGCCGTGCGGCTTCCATGTTGGCGCCAATCGCAACAACATGCCTGCCGAACTGCATGAGATTAAGCGCCGCATAGCCCGCGATCACTGCAAGTATTGCAATCACTGCCGGAAACGGAACGCCTAGCAACCAGCCACGTCCGAGTTGGACAAAGAAGCTATCGGATGAAATGGGAATGGAAAAACCCTGCGTCATCAAAAGTGCAACGCCCCGCAACACCGACAGACCAGCCAGCGTGACAATGAAGGCGGGGATCGTTTCGAAAGCGACAAACCATCCCTGCAACCATCCGAAGGCGGCTCCGGTAATTAGAGCGGTTCCAGTTTTCTTGGAATCGCATTCACACCCACACCGCGTCATCCCCGCGAAAGCGGGGAACCAGACTTTCAACCGTCTCGCTGTCGGAAAGTCTGGTTTCCCGCTTTCGCGGGAATGACGGAATTTGAGGCC
>JANOVS010000004.1:0-1669 GCA_031417515.1 Hyphomicrobiales bacterium | reverse complement strand
GCTTTTTCAAGCAAGCCGCGAACTTCGGATTCATGTGATCCGTAGTCGAGGAACATGATCAGCCCCAGCTTGTTTGAGGCCTTAGAAACCGCGACCGTTGCTTCACCGGTCGGGATTGCCATCAACTCTTCAACCGTCAAGCCGATAGCATCGTGGATTTTCGAGAAGGCGTCGGAAACTTCGCCGGAAAGTGCGTTGTTCAGCTCCGCTTTGAATTCTTCTAAAGCGGGGTCTGCCCACATGCGACCAGCAGAAGAATCTTCAAAAGTCGCTTTCATTTCCTGCACGTCACCAACAGTTGTAGCTGTAGCATGTGCATTGACGTAATCAATTTGTGATGCGGAAACACTACCGCGTTCCAAACAGTTACGCATTAAAATACCCATCGCCTCATCATCAGGATGGGCCATGTGTTTACCGTCGCAGAAATAATTGCCAGAGATCAATTCTACTAGAGGTTTAACCCCTCTGCGCTTCATATGTTCCTCGGTTTCGAGGACCACAACTCCAGCACCTTCAGAAACGACAAGGCCGTCTCTGTCACGGTCAAATGGTCTTGCAGTTTTTTCTGGTGAATCGTTATAGCCTGCAGAGGCCGCACCCACAATGTCGAAAATGGCGGTGCTTGTGACATCGAGTTCGTCCGCACCACCAGCAATAATGTAGTCATATAAGCCAGTTTGCAGCAGCTCCCAGCCCAAGGCGATCGCCTGAGTTGACGTCGCACAAGCGGAACCTGGCGAAAGGACTGGACCTTTAAAGCCAATAGCAACAGCCACGTTTGAGGCTACCGAATGATTCATTACTTTAAAAAAAGAGGTCCCAAGCTGACCCTTTGGGCCGCCGACTTCGAAGTATTTCTTATAAAAAGATTGAAATGATTTAGGACTGCCTGAGGTAGAGCCCATAATAAGAGCGGAACGTATGCTTGATGGGTCGTGAAAGTCGGCTTGACCGAGCGCTTGCTGGGTCGCAAGGTACGCCATCTCACTCATTGGAGACATGGTCCGACGTGCAGTCCTATCGATCTTTGCACTCTCAAATGGCGCAGCCGGAGCTCCAACCCAAGATTTAAGACCAACGTAATTCTCCCAGCCTTCCATCCGACGAACACCGGATTTGTTTGCCAACAAAGCCGAAAACGCTTCCGAAACGCTGTTTCCTAGGGAACTAACTAGCCCCGTACCCGTGATATAAACTTTCTTCACGCGTTACCCATCTGCTGTAAATCTTTAAGAATATGCTTTATCCCTATCACATTTCCTGCAGTTCTCAAACCTGATATAGAAGCTCCCATCAGACCAGGAAACAGGCAGCTTTGCCCGGTTATCATGAGATTTTTTATGTGCGTCGTCGGCCCAAGAGCTCGCACTCCCGTATTCTTAATCGAATGATAAACGCCGTATGCTGAACCTTCTTCTGATCCATTAAACCTTATATTAGAAAGCGGCGTCGAGACATCAAACCGATCGATCGTTGAAAGCGTTCGGGGATGTACGGTCTCTAGAAACTCTAGCGTCTTATGAGCGAGCTCATATTTAAAAGCATAGTACTCGCGAGTTTTGCGAACCATGGCGCGTTCTTGCCATTTCACAAACCAAGAATAAGGAGCAGGCGCGTGCACTGTGAGGGGATAAACTTTTGCACCATCGACTTCTTGCCGGCCAGG
>JANOVS010000003.1:0-15316 GCA_031417515.1 Hyphomicrobiales bacterium | reverse complement strand
TGGCGGTTCGACACCATGGGGGCCACACGGGAGATTCTGTGAGGCAGCGATTTTCAGCTTGTCATAGACCCACCGATATTCAGGATACCAGGGCCAGGCGTCAACATCGTCGGTGGCAATGAAAACGTCATCCGGGCAAGCAACATTGGTGAAATACTGAAATCGCCAAGGATCGCGTTCGCAGATGGGCATGGGATATTGTTAGAGGAAGTTTCTAGAGATTGGAATTGGTTTTCAATCCGCCAATCACGCCGCCACTTCCTTCTGTGCGGTTTTCGCACCAAAGCAATCACGTACATGGGCAGCGAGGGCTTCGGCGGCCTGGCTTGGTTTGCCGGCTTTACGCAGCAGGCCAATATTGAAGGTGCCAAGCGACGGGTAGCCTTCAGCTTCCGTGAGAACGCGCATGCCCGGACGCACGGATATGGCAGGCGTTGCCGCGATGGCGAGGCCTTGCAACACGGTGGCATCCAGCATGGCCCGATTGGAGCTGCTGTAGGCGATGCGGAAGGGGCGGCCTTGGGCAGACAGGCTATCGCTGGCAAGCTTGCGCCAGTCGCAGCCTGCGTCGGCGGTGGCCAGCGGCACATTGGGAAGCGTGTGGGTGTTATGGCGGGCCGAGGTGACCCAGCGCAATTCCTCTTGGCGCAAGACTTCGCCGTCACTTTCATTTTCAAAAAATGTGACCAGTGCCACGTCCATTTCGCCGCGCTTGATGCGCTCATAGAGATGGGCTGAACCCACACATTCCACATCGACAGTGACGAGGGGGTGGGAGCGGGCAAATTTGGCGAGGACTTCCGGCAAAAACAAGTCGGCATAGTCGTCGGGCGTGCCAAAGCGCACGGTGCCGGTAATTGAGGGCTGCAAATAAGTCTGGGCGATTTCATCATTCATGGCCACGAGATTGCGGGCATGGCCGACGAAGCGCTCACCATCCGACGACATGCGGCTGCCCCGGCCATCGCGCTGGAACAAATTGCGCCCGAGAGTCTCTTCCAGTTTTTTCATCTGCATGGAAACCGCCGATTGGGTCTTGTTGGTTTCCTCGGCCGCGCGGGTGAAGCTGCCCGTGTCAGCAATGGCAAGGAAGGTTTTCAATTGGTCAATGTCGAGATTGGGGATCATCGGCTAACTCATCACGTTTCGTCATGAGTTACATAACATACATTCGTTGGATTGATCAATGTAAATGTGTCATATTCTCATCATCGAAAGTCGATAAATTACACAAATTCAACAATTTAATCGCTGAACTTCACCGTTTCAGCGAACAGGAGAACTATGTCATGAAAGACTATGCATTGCATCAGGCCCGCTTTTCAGGAAACCTTGAAGGTGGTGGCTTGCTCACACGGCTGATTGCCAATTGGCAAGCCCGCCAAGGCGTTGCCACCCTGGCCAGCCTTGATGATCATATTTTGCGCGACATCGGCGTGTTGCGCGCTGATGTTGAGGGACTGAAGCATCTGCCAATGGGGCAGAATGCGGCAGAGGCCCTTGAGGAACTGGCGAACTTGCGGCGGCGGCGGGTATGAAACGAAGGGACCTCATCCGGCCCGTTGGGCCACCTTCTTCTCCACTTCGCGGAGAAGGGACTACGGGGGTCTCTTCCCTTAAGTGTTTGAAGTTGTAAACCGGTATCAATAACGTCCTTTCTCCATCTCCGATGGAGAAGGTGCCCCAACGGGGCGGATGAGGTCCCTCACTTGATCTCCCAGACCACATTCACATCGACAGAAAGTGTTTGCTCACCTTGGGCAATCGGCACATCGTCTGAAACAGCACGGGCTTTTGTGGCGTAAACCACCGGGGGCTGAAAGCCGCCGCCTTCACTCACAGAGAAAATACTGCCCAAGGCAAATCCACCGGCGCTGGCATAAATTTCGACTTTGCGTTTTGCATCGGCAATTGCAGTTTTGCGGGCTTCATCCAGCAGCAGATCAGCCGTGGATACAGTGAAGGTGATGCCATTGATCTGGTTTGAACCGGCCGTCACTGCTTGATCCAGAACTTTGCCCAAACTCTCGGGCTGGCGCACGATGGCTGTCACCTGGTTGTTCACATCATAACCCACAAGTTTCGGCGGTTGGCCGTTGTTTTCGCCGTAGTCGAGGCGTGGACCGACCGTGAAATTCGATGTCGTAATATCCTTGTTTTCGATGCCTGCGGTTTTCAAACTGTCCAGCAAGCTTTTCATGGCCCTGGTATTTGCGTCCAAGGCTTCGCGGGCGGTTTTGCCAAAACTGGCAACGCACATGGAAACCTGGGCGAGGTCGGGAATGGCTTGCACTTCGCCATGGCCTGAAATTGTAATCGAACGCAGCAGCTTGGCCTCCTCGGCGAAAGTGGGTTGGGTGGTGGCCAGAATGATAAACAGGGCCGTGACAAAAAATTTCAACATCGCATTCTCCTTGCAACAGCACATAGGAATAAATTTCGGCAATATTATGGCATCACCGAAATGGCGGCTCATCGAAGCTGCGGAGTTTGCGGGAGTGCAGGCCAGCGCGATCTTCACGTAAGCGTTCGATGGCAGCGAGGCCGATCAACAAATGTTCACCGATGGCGCGGTCGTAAAAAGCATTGGCAGCGCCCGGCAATTTGATTTCGCCATGCAGGGGTTTGTCGGATACGCAAAGCAGGGTGCCATAGGGCACGCGCAGGCGATAGCCTTGGGCGGCGAGGGTGCCTGATTCCATGTCAACAGCGATGGCGCGTGAGAGGTTGATGCGCTTTCTTTCCTGGGTCCAGCGCAGTTCCCAGTTGCGGTCGTCATTGGTGACCACGGTGCCGGTGCGCAGCCGCGATTTCAGGGCTTCGCCCTTTTCTCCCGTCACGTCGGCGGCAGCGCCTTGCAAGGCCAACTGGATTTCGGCGAGGGCGGGGATGGGAATTTCAGGCGGCACTAGGCTATCAAGAATCCGGTCCTGGCGCAAATAGGCATGGGCCAGAACATAATCACCGATGCGTTGAGACTGGCGAAGACCGCCACAATGGCCAATCATCAACCAGGCATGGGGGCGAAGCACAGCCAAATGGTCGGTCATGGTTTTGGCATTGGAAGGGCCAACGCCGATGTTGACCAAGGTGGTGCCGCCTTTGCCGTCGGTGCGCGAGAGGTGATAGGCCGGCATCTGGAATTTGTGCCAATGGGATTGTTCGAGGACTTGTGCAACGTCCAAATCGCTCAGTCCACGGATCAATTTTCCGCCACCCGGCAAATGCAGGGCATCGTAGGCATCATCCTCATTCAGCTTGGTTCGCGCCCATCCGATAAACTGGTCGACATAGCGATGGTAGTTGGTGAACAAAATCCAGGGCTGGGTGAGAGACCAATGGGTGCCGGAATAATGTTGCAGGCGCTTCAGTGAGTAATCCACCCGCACCGCATCAAACAGCGCGAGGGGCAGGGGCATGTCGGGCTTGGCTTCCCAGATGCCATCTGCAATTTCATCGCCGACTTCGGAAAGTTTCGGCACCGGAAAATGCAACGCAAGCTCTGCAGCAGAAATGCCGCCCGCACCCAAATCATCGCCCTTGTCGACCACATAGGGATAAGGGATTTCCTGGGTCGATGGGCCAACCTCAATCGTGGCACCATAATCTTTCACCAGGTAAGTAAGCTGTTCCAGCAGGTAGCGCTTGAAGTGGCTGGGCTGGGTGATGGTTGTGGCATAGGTGCCGGGGCCCTGGAACTTGGCATAGGCCCGGTCAATGGTGGGTTGCAAGCCATGGGCCTCATATGTCACGCGTAATTCAGGATAGCGCCAGAGGGCACGCTTTGACGCGACTGGTATTTTCCGATCTTGCAGAAATGTATCCAGACTGGATTTCAGGCTGGCGCAGGCCTTGGAGTGAAGTTCAATGAGACTGGCCACAGCCTCTTCCGGGGTCATGTTTTTGCTTTTCATCAAGCCCCTATAGCATGGCGATTAAAAATGTAGTAGCTGCCCTTCCGCGTCCAAAAAAACGGGCGCATCGGTGGGCCTGTAGCTCAATGGTTAGAGCTGACGGCTCATAACCGTCTGGTTGCGGGTTCAAGTCCTGCCGGGCCCACCATTCTTTTTCTTCCCTGCATTTTGACAGTTGGACAAGAAAATTGTCCGGTGTCATAGTCTCCTTGGTTCAATGGTGCCACACAAGGAGAATTCACGTGTCTCACAATGTTTTTCAAACCAATCGCCGCAATCTGTTGAAGCTCGGTGCTGCCGGAGCAGCGCTGCCGTTTATGCCGGGAATCAGCCGTGCGGCGGGAGCCACCAAGGCTGCTGCAATTTACACAGTGCCGGTTGAGCAACAATGGGTGAGCCGCATTCACAAGGCTGCCATGACCGCCAAAGGGCGCGGCGATATTGACTATGTGTTCTCCGAAAAAGTTGCCAATACCGATTACGAGCGCGTGATGCGTGAATATTGCGAGGCTGGCCAACAACTGATCATCGGCGAAGCTTTTGCAGTTGAAGATGCAGCGCGGGCCGTGGCCAAGGATTATCCAAAAACGTCGTTCCTGATTGGTTCGTCTTTCAAGCCCGATGCCACCGCCAATCCGAACTTCGCGGTGTTTGACAATTATATCCAGGATGCTTCCTATCTCTCCGGTATTGTGGCTGGTGCCATGACGAAATCCGGCAAGATCGGCATGGTGGGGGGCTATCCGATTCCCGAAGTCAACCGCCTGATGAATGCCTTCATGGCAGGCGTCAAAGAAACCCGTCCCGATGCAACGTTCCTCGTGGCGTTTATCGGCTCGTGGTTTGATCCGCCGAAAGCCAAGGAAACGGCATTGGCGCAAATCGATGCGGGTGCCGATCTTCTGTATGCGGAACGTTTTGGCGTTTCCGATGCGGCCAAGGAAAAAGGCATTCTGTCGGTTGGCAATGTCATTGACACGCAAGCTGATTATCCCGAAACCGTTGTTGCCTCAGCGCTGTGGCATTTCGAGCCGACGCTTGATACGGCCATCAAGGCTGTGAAGACGGGCAAGTTTGCTGCTGATGATTATGGTCAGTATTCTTTCATGAAAGCTGGGGGTTGTTCGCTGGCACCCTATGGCACATTCGACGGCAAGATTTCGGCCGAAGTCAAAGCCATGGTGACCGCCAAGGAAGCAGCCATCAAGGATGGCTCGTTCTCAGTTGCGATTGACGACAACGAACCCAAGTCGACATCCTGACCTACATGAACAATGGTCAAACCGGAGAACAGGAAACTGTTCTCCGGTTCAACAATGTCAGCAAGAAATTTGGAGCACTGGTTGCCAATGACAGCATTTCGTTGTCGTTGCACCGTGGCGAAATACTCGGATTGTTGGGGGAAAACGGCGCTGGCAAAACCACCTTGATGAACATTCTGTTTGGCCACTATGTGGCTGATAGCGGTTCAATTGAAGTGGATGGAGTTGCCCTGCCGCCCGGCCAACCAAAGGCAGCCTTGGCACTGGGTATTGGCATGGTGCACCAGCATTTCACCTTGGCGGAAAACCTGACGGTGCTAGACAATATCATTTTGGGCACCGAGTCGCTGTGGCGGTGGCGCAGCGACAGGGCTGCGGCGAAGTCGCGGATTTTGGCGCTGATCAGTTCCTATGGCTTGAAAGTCGAGCCTGATGCTGTTGTGGCCCAACTTTCGGTCGGTGAAAGGCAGCGTGTTGAAATTCTCAAAGCGCTCTATCGCAATGCCCGCATTCTCATCCTTGATGAACCAACGGCGGTTTTGACGCCGCAAGAATCGGTCGAACTGTTTCAAACCCTGAAGGCCTTTGTGGACAAGGGGCTTTCGATTATTTTCATTTCCCACAAGTTGAATGAAATTCTCAGCGCCTGTCACCGCGTCGCGGTTTTGCGTGGTGGCCGCAAAGTGGCGGAACGTGATGTGGCCGGGGCGACACGTGAAAACCTGGCGGAGCTTATGGTCGGGCGCGTGTTGTCTCCGCCAAAAACCGGAACCAGCAAACCAGGTTCCATGGTCTTGCAGTTGAAACAGGTATCAACGACCAAGAGCGCACTTGTCCTGAACGCTGTCAATCTCGCGGTGCATGCTGGTGAAATTGTTGGCATTGCCGGAGTCTCGGGAAATGGCCAAAGCCTGTTGGCTGATCTGGTTTCAGGAACACTTGCAGCGAAATCCGGCAGTTTTCTGATCGATGGCGATGTCATCACATCGGCAACGCCACGGGCCATGGTCGACAAAGCTGTGGCCCGGATTCCCGAGGACCGTCACGCTGAAGGTTTGATCAGCGATATGTCGGTGGTGGAAAATCTGATTGCCGAGCGTCTGCATACATCGGATTTTTCACGCCATGGATTTATCGATTGGCAGAAAGCCGAGCGCTTTGCGGCGGCGATCATTGCCGACTACGAAGTCAAATGTTCCGGCCCTGCGGCACGGGCGGGTCTGCTGTCTGGTGGCAACATGCAAAAGCTGATTCTGGGTCGCGTCATGGCCCATGAACCGAAACTGGTGTTGGCCAACCAGCCGACGCGGGGCCTTGACGTAGGTGCCGTGGCCTATGTGCATGAACAATTGCTGGCGGCACGAAATCGTGGGGCCGGCATCCTGTTGATTTCAGAAGACCTCGATGAGTTGCTGGCCTTGGCTGACCGGGTTTGTGTGATGTATCGCGGTTCACTTTCGCAGGCCATGACGCGATCTGCAGTCACCATCCAAAAATTGGGATTGATGATGGCCGGTCAGGAACTTGATCATGCGGCTTGAGTTGCGCGAGCATCGACCGCTGTGGCAGAATGTGGTGTTTCCGCTGTTGGCCCTTGGTTTTGCATCTGCAGTTTGCGCCTTTCTTGTCAGACTGTCAGGCGCTTCGCCCTTGCAGGTGTTTGGCCTGATGGTGAAGGGGGCGATGGGAACGCAGTTTGCGTTTCTTGAGACTCTGACCAGAGCTACCCCCCTGATATTTACCGGCCTCGCTGCAGCTGTGGCATTCAGGGCAAAGCTCTGGAACATTGGGGCCGAGGCACAGCTTTACATGGGCGCTGTGATGACAGTGGTCATGGGCACCGGGCTTTTGCCGTTGCCTGCGCCAATATTAATCCCTGTACTGATGATTTCGGCGATCATCGGTGGTGCACTGGTGCTGTCGGTGCCGACATTCTTGAAAACCCGGTTTGGGGTTGATGAGGTGGTAACGACGCTGCTGCTGAATTTCATTGCCCTGCTGTTCGTTTCACTGTTGCTGGAGGGCGTACTGAAAGACCCCATGGGGCTGGGATGGCCGCAATCACGGAAAGTCGTAGCGGATGGATTGCTGCCGAAACTGGTGCAGGGCAAACGGTTGCATTATGGATTTGTTGTCGCCATTTTCGCAGCCTTGGCAATATGGATGATTGATCGCAAGCATGTGCTGGGGTTTGAAATGCGGGCGGTCGGTCACAATGCCAAGGCGGCGCATTTTGCCGGTATTCCGGTGAACAAGGTCTTGGCAAAAACCGCGCTGTTGTCGGGCGGACTAGCTGGTTTGGCGGGTTGGTCGGAGGTGACGGGCCTCAAGGGCAATCTCACACTCGATCTGTCGCCGGGTTTTGGTTACACTGGCATTGTGGTGGCGATGCTGGCTTTGTTGCATCCCCTCGGGGTTGTCGCTGCTGCCATATTTGTAGCGGCCGTATTTGTCGGAACCGATGCCATGAGCCGCACGGCGGGGGTTCCGAGTTACATCGCGCTGGTCATGGTGGCGGTATCACTGCTTTCGATGGTCACCGCCATCATGTTCACCCGTTATCGCATGCGATGGAGGTGAGGGATGCAAGCCGTTGAAATCCTGTTCACGGCGTCCTTGTGGGCTGCCGCCATTCGCATCGCCTCGCCGCTGATTTTTGGCACGCTTGGTGAACTGATTTGCGAACGGGCAGGGGTGCTGAATCTCGGCATTGAAGGCATCATGACGGCGGGAGCCTTTTCAGGTTGGCTTACGGTGTTCATGGGCGGCGATCTATGGCTTGGGGTAGTCGTGGCGGCTCTGGTGGGTGCTGTGTTGGGATTGTTGCATGGCATTTTGGTCGTGCCGTTGGGGCTGTCGCAGCATGTCATCGGCATCGGCATTACACTGTTGGCGACTTCGTTGTCCTATTACGCCTATCGACTGGTTTTCCCGGAGGTGACGTCACCGCCAAAGATTGAGCCGTTTCAAGTGTGGCCGATTCCGGGTTTGTCCGAATTGCCGCTGGTTGGACCTGCGCTGTTTCAGCAGACCCCGCTCACTTACTTTGCATTTGTGATGGTGGTTGTGGTGGCTTGGTTGATTTATTTCACGCCAGCCGGACTGGCCCTGCGAACCGTTGGAGAAAACCCCGCTGCCGCAGAGGCACAAGGCATCGACGTTATCCGTGTACGGATCATATCGGTGATGGCTGGCAGCGCTTTGATGGGGGTTGGTGGCAGTTTCATCACGCTGTCGGCTTTCAACTCGTTCTTTTTTGAAATGACAAATGGGCGGGGCTGGATTTGCATTGCCTTGGTGGTGTTTGGTTCCTGGCGTCCGGGCAAAGCCTTGGTGGGGGCAATCCTGTTTGGCTTCTTTGATGCCTATCAATTGCGCTTGCAGCAATTGGCGGGGGCCGTGGTGCCGTACCAGGTTTTTCTGATGTTGCCCTTTGTACTTTCCATTCTGGCGCTTATTGTCATGTCGCGGCGGGTGGCATACCCTCGGGCATTGATGGTTCCCTATCGCAGAGGTGAGAGATGAAAATGAATGAAACAGACAAGAAGTTCCTTCGCATTGCCTATGATGAGGCGAAGGCTGGCTTTGACGAAGGGGGTTGCCCCATTGGTTCGGTGTTGGCGCGGGGTGACAAGCTTGTGAGCCAAGGGCGCAACCAGCGCGTACAGGGTGGCGATCCGATTGCCCATGGCGAAATGGATGCGTTGCGCAAGGCTGGTCGGCAAAAGACCTACCGTGATACGACGCTTTATACCTCGCTCAGCCCCTGCATGATGTGCACCGGCACAATCATCCAGTTCGGCATACCGCGCGTGGTGATTGGTGAAAACAAGACGTTTGGCGGCAACGAAGAATTTCTGCGATCAAATGGTGTCGAAGTGATCGTTGCCGACGATGTGGATTGCACTGCGCTTATGGAACGGTTCATCCGTGAGAAGCCCGAACTCTGGGCAGAAGACATTGCCGAGGATTAAGCTATCAATTTGACTTGGTGTGATTTGCCTTCGACTTCGGCCACTTTGGCCAAAAGGTCTGATGCTGCAACAGGTTTTGCGATGCAGAAACCTTGAACCTGATCGGCGTTCATGTCTTCCAGCATTTTCAACTCGCCCGGTGTTTCAGCGCCTTCTGCAACAACACTCATGCCGAGGGAATGGCACATGCCGATAATGGAACTTAGAATTTCGCGTCTGCGGCTTGCCGTATCGGCTCCCGTGACGAAGGACCGGTCAATCTTGATGGTATGAAACGGCAGTTTGGCGAGGTAGCCCAATGAAGAGTAGCCTGTGCCAAAATCATCGAGGGCAAGTTGCACACCAAGTTCACTGAGCGACTTCAGAATTTGTTGAACGGTCGTCATGGTGGTGCCGAGAAACAGGCTCTCGGTGATTTCAAGGCACAGTTGCGCGGCAGGAAAATCATGCTCGTCCAGCGCCGCTTTGACCTTGGTGGTGAAGCCTGCCTCAAGCAGTTGGGCAGGGGAGACGTTGACTGAAATTTTTCGCGCAACATGCCCGGCATCCAGCCAGACGCGACCCTGGCGGCAGGCATCTCGCAAAACCCAGTCACCCAACATTACAATCATGCCGTTGCGCTCGGCTGCCGGTATGAAGAGTGTTGGCGAAATAAACCCGCGTTCAGGATGTTTCCAGCGTGCCAATGATTCAAAACCTGTAACGCGACCACTCTTGAAATCATACTGGATTTGATAGTGCAGCTGCATCTCGCCATTGCCAATGGCGTGGCGCAAATCCTGATCCAATTGCGTTTCGCGTTTCATGGCATCGGCCATTTCGGGACGATAGATCATGGCGCGACCTTGACCCATGGCTTTGGCGCTGGCGAGGGCCAAAGCTGCTGCATGCAATGAAGTTTCAGCAGACGCAGCAGGGAGCTGTTCCAAAACAAGCAAGCCACAGGTCAGCGTGATGTTGAGTTCGAGGTGCAAGATTTTCAGCGGCGCATAAAAGGCTGACTGCACTTCTGCCAAAGCCAATTCTGCTTCTTCCATCGAGGAAACATTTTCAAACAGGATGGCGAATTCATTGCCACCGCGCCGGGCGACGATAGAGTTTGGACCGGCCTTGTCTCGCAAGACTGCTGCGACGTTCAGTAAAATTGCATTGCCGATGGTTTGTCCGAAGGCATCATTCAAATGGCGAAATCCATGAATGATGATTGATGCAACGGCACCTTTTTGCACTTGTTCGACAGTATTTTTGACAAGGAATTCTTGCAGTGTAATGTCGAAGCTGGCACGACTTGCGAGGCCGGTGAGGTGGTCGAAATAGGCAATGCGTTTCAGGCTCTCATCGCGAAAGCGGATGTCTGACATCAGGCCATTGAAATTTTTGACAAGTATTGCCACCTCACCTTCGGCAGCCTTCTCCACTATATCGCGGTTGTAATTTCGCGAATGCCGGATTGCTGACATGGCAGCGGTGAGATTGACCACGGGCGTCACTATGCGGCGCTGCAAGGGGATGGAAGCCAGCATGGCAACCAAACCTGCAAAAGCAGCGGCAAGGCAGGTCGTAAAAAGTGTTGACAGGAAAGCTTGTCGGACATCTGAAATGTCTGCCAGCATCACAAGCCGACCCTGTTTCTCGCCGCCTTTGATGATATCGACGGCAATGGGCATTGTCCCTTTGAGGAGTAGAGCCAGATTGCTTTGACGAGCTGTGAACAGGTCACTTTCAAGGTAAATGGCTTGCCCCATGCTGGCAAAGACATGGTTGTCGGGATCGAAAACGGTAATGGAACGGATATTGCGAATTCGTGATGCTGCACGGAAAGTGCTCAGTGCGGCTTGGCGGTTTTTGGCTAACAGTGCATCCGTGACGCCGGATGCCAAAACGAAGCCTGTGGTTTCAAGATTTGATTTGCGGGCGGCAATATCCCGGGTGACTTGAAAAAAGGCAAGGGAAGTTGAAACGGTAACAATCGCACCAAAAACAGAAGCGGCTACCAGCCGTCCGATACGTTTTCCGATGCCGACCGTTGCAGGTGGTGTTTTTGTGTTGTACTTCATGCTCACCCATCCGCAGGACCCGGATTGCCAACAGATTGATGCCGTGAACGCTAGCCGTCTGAACTTAATATTTAATAAATCTTAAAGGGATAATTGCACCTGATTCAACAATAAAGTGTTGCTGGTTGGTGATGTAAACGTTTTTTTGGAATTTTTGGAGATTCAGATGCGGGTGCCTGGGCGGCAAGCAAAAACGGCTGTAGAAAAATCAAGAATGGACGCGCGTTCATATTTTCGCGCAACCAGCGGCACAACAGCCATGATGTTCGCTCTTTCCATGCCTGCGTTGATGGCAGCAGTAGGTGTGGCCTCTGACTTTGCCATTTTCAACATGAAATTGACGAGCCTGCAGAATGCTGCGGACCAGGCTGCCATTGCTTCGGCAAGGGAATTAGCACTGGCCACGTCAAAAACCAGCGTCATGCAGGAAACTGCCAATAGCTATGTTTTGGCAAATCTTGGAGAAGCGGGCGCGAAGGTCAAGACAACAGTAAGCGTTTCTGCCAACAAGACTGAAGTGACAGTCAAACTTGAAGAAATTTGGTCGCCATTTTTTGCCCATTTCATTGGCGCGAAAATCATGCCTGTCGTCGTTTCTGCAACTGCTGCATTGCGCGGAGAGTCCAGGATTTGTGTTTTGACTTTAGAAAGTTCTGGCGCTGGCTCCATTTTAATGACGAATTCGTCAAGCATTGTTGCCAAGGGCTGCAGTGTTTACTCGAACTCGTCAAACGCCAAAGGTATTTCCCTCGCTGACAGTTCGTACATTGATGCAAGTTTGGTATGTTCAGCGGGTGGTGTGAAAAACAATTCAGGCAGTGTTGCGAATAACTTCTCCGGTGATTGCCCGCCAATTCCTGATCCATTGACGACACGCCCGGCGCCGAAATTTGGTGGTTGTGACAACAACAAGTTTAGCGTGAGCTCCGGCGCCGTCACACTTGATCCAGGCGTATATTGCGGGGGACTCAAAATTACCGGCGATGCCCAAGTGGTCTTCAAGCCGGGTGACTATGTCATCAAGGATGGCCCGTTCGAGATTTCAAAATCCGCCCAGGCAAGGGGCAAGGATATCGGCTTCTTTCTTTCCGGTTCGCATGCAAAGCTTACGTTCTTGGGTGATGCCGAGATCGATTTTTCCGGACGGGAAAAAGGCGTTCTTGCAGGCATGCTGTTTTTTGAAGACCCAAATACTGCGCAGAAAGAAAGACACACGATCAGCGCCACCGACGCCCATACTTTGACAGGTACGATTTATCTGCCATCCGGGACGCTGTTGGTTGATCCAAATGCACAAGTTGCAAACAAATCGGCCTACACAGCAATTATCGTAAAAAACCTCGTTGTGCAAAACGGACCGAGCCTCGTGCTGAATTCAAACTATGCAGCAACGGCTGTTCCCGTGCCAGAAGGTGTTGTAACATCCAATCAGATTGTATTGGTGGAGTAACTCAAAAGCCGATACCTCTTTGCAAACTTTGAAAACGGATTTATCCCGCAAAGCCAGGCTTTGCGGGATAATTTTTCATCCATGGAGTTTGGCGTCTTTTATGGACGCCAGTAGTTAAACCAATCCCGGGTTTCGTCGCATTCAAAATTGCCGCGCATGTCGATGAGGGGGGCGTGTTTTTTGGCGAGGGCTGTCAGCGATGCTGCATCGAACTGCGAGCGGAATACGCTGTGGGCAAGGGTTATGATGATGGCATCATAGGGGCCTGCTTCTGCCGGGTCATCGAAGTTCTTGACGTCGCACTGGGAGTGTTCCGAAAATTATTTCGGCTTTGACAATTCCGAATGACGGCATTTGGGCTCCGAACGTCCGGCGTCGCGTATTGGGTTCATCCGTTCCCGCAGGACGTCCATCAAAGGTAGGAGCACTCACGACTTCGCCCAGTTTCAATGTTCGAATATTCGTGCCAGCCGTATTTGCATGTGGCGATAGCACCAATACACTTTTGCTTCGTTCTGTTTGAATTCAGAATCCACTCCTTCGACAAATATTCCAAGCGCAACATTATCCAATCTCAATCTCGGCAGCATAGTCATTGCTGTCAATCTTCGGGCAGTGAGAATCGCAGATTTTTTTCCGCAGGGGAACCATGAGACGGTTGTTATTGTAGGCTGCGAATAGCTACACAATTGGTTTCGTCAGTATACTGAGTTAATTCTGCACTGCGGGATTTTTCATTTTTGTTTGCGGCTCTGTTGTCAGCGTTGAACATTAAACATGCATTTACCATGCACAGCAATTCTACCTGAAGAGGTGGGCGATTGCATCGGATTGTAAGCATTGCGGTCCTAAGTTTTTAACGGGCGTGAAGCATAGTCACGATCAACAACCAAGGATGTTGTTCAAACAAACTGGAAAGGAACTACCTTATGAATAAGTTTTCAATCGCATTGGCCGCTGCGGCCCTGATCGGCTCTGTTGGCGCGGCTCATGCCGTTGACGCGAAAGCCAAGTTCAATGGCAACGTTGCCCATTCCTGCACGCTGCTCGCTGGCACAGACGGTACCTTGGTACCAAACTTTGATGGCGACGTATTGTCTTCGAAGTTAACCGGTGGCGCTGCTGCAACAGTCACCGCGACAACAACGGCTGGCCCCTATAAGGTCAGCGCGCTTGCTCCGGTTGCCTTCACGTTGGGCAGCTCAACGAATACGACATTCGAAGCATCCTATTCGATTTCCGGCGCGACGACGGCCAGCAACGTGGCAGGCGCAACTGTGACCAAGGTTAAGCGCGGTACCAACAACATTTCGGTTGATCTGGTCGCTACCAATTCTTTGGACGCGTTCGCCAACGGCAGCTACGCCGCTGAAGTTACGGTGCGCTGTGAATAACAAGTCGATTTTTATTGCCGGAACGCTTGCCCTGACATTGTCGGGGCAAGCGGTATTTGCCCAATCCGTCACGCCTATGCGCGCCGTCGCAAAAAGCATGACAGATGAATTTGCAGTTCGTTTAACAGTGGGAAATCCTTACAACAAAGCAGTGACATTCAATGTCCTGGCCTTTGATGAAAACTATGAACCGGTTGACGCCATCATCGTTCCCAGCAAGTTGAGAATTGGGTCGCGTGATACCAAACAGATCGTTGTACGATTTCCGTTCGAAGGCAAACCGATGCGCAAGGTGCGGGTTTGCGCTGAAGGTCTGTTCAGTCAAAACAACAATACAGCAATAAGGACGCAAGTATGCGGACGTTATTTGGGGCAGCGATTGGGTTTTGTTCAATAGCCATCGCTTTGGGGACAACTGGGCCGTCAATGGCACAGTCAACTAACAACAACTACCAGAACAGTTCCCAATTCGGCATGAACTTGCCGCAAGCATCCCTGCCTTCGGGTCAGGATGAAATTCGGACTTCTGATGGCACGTCGTGCCGCTCGTCCGTGGGCGGCAACGGTGCCTATTTGGACATGGGTGTCATCGGCACACCTGCGGGTGAAACGATTGATGCCACTGCAGCTGCGTATGGTCGTATTGTCGTTCCGCTCGGCCGTCAGGCCGCGCGGCTCGACTGCACCACTTTATACATGCTCGAAATCGAACGCCTGAAAATAGAGCTGCAGACTGCCAAGATGGGCATCGGCAGCAAGGCGCCGTCGCAAGAGGCAGACCTTGACGCAGATTGGGCCAATGAAGGCTGGGGTGACAAACGAACCGAAAAGCCAAACATGCTGGAAGTTGAAACGCCAGAAAAAAAAGCTGCACTCAAAAAAGCTGCCGCCAAGAAGAAAAAAAAGATCGTCAAGCCAGCTGGAAAATCCGATAAACAATTGGATGCTGGAAATGAAGATGGATGGATTGAGCCAGTCAATGCGGATCCTGAAGTCGCTATTGGTTTAAACACGGCTCCCATGCCAGTGGTTCACGACTCCTTGTACGGCGATGAAATGCCGCTTTCTCTCTACGACTAGAGCATCGGGAGGTCATTGAAATAGAATCTGTATTCTTGCGCAACTTGGATTTGCCTAAGGTCAAGCTGCAACTTATCCGGTTGGCGGCCGACACGGCGGCCGTGACCGATTCAATTGCCGAGATCAAAGGCAACATGAAGCGCTTGAAGATGGGGTGAAAGTCGTTGCTTTTCCCCCACCTCCGG
>JANOVS010000002.1:0-24370 GCA_031417515.1 Hyphomicrobiales bacterium | reverse complement strand
TGCATGGCAAGCCGGTTGATGTATCCACGATTCCCAAGGCAACCAAGGCTGGCCTTGCGTATGTCACCGAGGATCGCAAGACCTATGGACTGGTTTTGATTGATCACATCAAACACAATGTGACGTTGGCCAATCTGCCGGATGTGTCAAAACGTGGCGTCGTCGATGACATTACAGAAATCGGCGTTGCCACCAGATACCGCAAAGACCTTGGCATCCGCTCGTCAGGCATTTATCAAACCACGGTCAATCTCTCGGGCGGCAACCAGCAAAAGGTTGTGCTGTCGAAATGGTTGTTTGCGGGGCCCGAGGTTCTGATTCTGGATGAACCCACACGCGGCATCGACGTCGGCGCGAAATATGAAATCTATGGTATCATCAACAAGCTTGCCGACGAGGGCAAGGCGGTGATTGTCATCTCGTCGGAAATGCCGGAATTGCTGGGCATTTCAGACCGCATCTATGTGATGAACGAAGGCAGGTTTGTGGCCGAGATGCCTGCCAAAGAGGCGAGCCAAGAAAAAATCATGCGCGCCATCATGAAATCCTGGGAAAACTGACATGACCGATATTGCCGCCAAAGCCCAATTGCCTTCCATCATGGGTTTCATCAAGGCCAATATCCGCGACTATGCCCTGTTGCTTTCACTGATCGCCATCATGGTGTTTTTCCAGACGGCAACCTCAACAGTGCTCAGGCAGTCGAGCCTGCTGGATGCCATTGGCTTGTTCTTGACCAGTCCTCTCGAGGTATTTCGCAACGGCATTCTGTTCACGCCGCTGAACATGACCAACATCATCCTGCAGAACAGCTATATCGTCATCATGGCGCTTGGCATGTTGCTGATCATCGTTGCAGGGCATATCGATCTGTCCGTGGGTTTTCTCTCGGGCTTTATTGGTGCGATTGCCGGCGTGATGATGGTGAGCAATCCGCTTTGGCCTGCTGACCTGAAAATGGGGACCGTGCCAGCTGTGGTGATTTGCCTTTTGGCAGGAACAGCCATTGGCGCGTTGCAGGGCTGGTTTGTGGCAAAATTCCGCATCCCGGCCTTTATCGTCACGCTGGCTGGCATGTTGATCTTCCGTGGACTGATGATTGCCATGTTGAGCGGACGCAATCTGGGACCGTTTCCGGAATCCTTCCAGGCACTTTCCAACGGTTATGTGCCCGATCTTCTGGCCTTTGCGGCTCCGAAGGGAATCAATCTGTTTGCGCTTGCGGTGGGTGCTGTGGTCACCGCCATGATTCTGTGGTCCAACTGGAAGTCGCGCCAGCTTGAACAAGCCCATGGCATGGCCGAAGAACCCATGGAACTTTTCTATGGCCGCAATGCCTTGATCGCCGTTGCGTTTCTGGGCTTTGCCTGGATCATGTCCAACCACAAGGGCTTGCCGAATGTGCTTGTCACCATGTTTGCCTTGGTGGCGTTGTTCATGTTTGTCACATCCCGCACCACCTTTGGCCGTCGGGTCTATGCCATGGGCGGCAATGAAAAGGCCGCCAAATTATCGGGCATCAACACGGAACGCGTCACCATTGCCATATTCGCCATCATGGGCGCTTTGGCGGCATTTGCCGGGTTGGTTTACGCGGCCCGGTTGAATTCCGCCCAACCGAAAGCTGGTGCCGGATTGGAATTGGATGTGATTGCCGCGTGTTTTATTGGCGGTGCCGCTGTCACGGGCGGGGTCGGCAAGATTACTGGTGTGGTGATCGGAGCCTTCATCATGGGTGTGATGAACAACGGCATGGGCATCTTGGGCGTGGGCATTGACTGGCAACAGGTGATCAAGGGTGCCGTTCTGATGCTGGCGGTGTTTTTGGATGTCTATTACAAAAACAAGAGTTAACCCAGTTCTGATTCCAGCTCGATGCAGCCATTGGGTCCAGTCAAAAAACCATTGCCGAACTGTCACATAGGAGTCATACTCCACTCATACTCAACAAGAAACCGGGTTCACCGGACGTTTTGGGAGTTGTTGTCGGCAGACATCCCGTCTGCCTCAAGGAGGACATAGATGAAGAAATCGCCATCTCAACTGTCGTCTCAGGAAACGGCGCGCCGCGCCCTTCTGACACGTCGCAGCTTGATGAAGTCGGCCGTTGCCATCGGTGCCGTTGGTGTTGCTGCACCGCTGGTAACTCGCAATGCGTTGTCGTCGTCAGGTGAATTGAATTTGCTCATGTGGTCGGATGAATTTCCTGGCGATGTGATTCCAAATTTCGAAAAAGCTTCTGGCATCAAGGTAAACCAGACACCGTTTTCGCAGAACGAAGAGCAGATCAACAAGCTGCAAGCCACAGGTGGCGAAGGCTTCGATCTTTGCCAACCGACGCGCGACCGGGCTCCGCAGTTCAAGGAACTCGCTGTTCTGGCACCGTTCGACATGAACAAGGTGAAGAATTCCGGCAACCTGATTCCGTCGATGCTTGAGGGTTCAAGCTCGGTCTGGACATGGGAAGACGGGCTTTATCACTTGCCGCATTGCTGGGGCACGGAAGCCATTTCCTGGCGCACGGACCTCTACAAAGGCGATATCACGAAATTGTCTTTCGGCTCATTGTGGGATGAGGAAGTGAAGGGCCATGTTCAGGGTCGTCCACACTCGATACTGCTTGGCATTGGCCTGTGGATGGATGGCAACGGCAAGCTGCCATCGAACCGCATGCTTGATGCGTTCAAATCTGAAGACGACATGAAGAAAATCTATGACCAGATTCTTCCCGTGGCACTTGAGAAGAAGCCGTGGATCAAGCAATTCTGGGATTCGGCTGACAACACCAAGTCGGGCCTGCTGGAAAATGACGTATGGATTGGCCAGACATGGGATGGACCTGCTCTTTCGCTCAAGAAAGAAGGCAAGCCCGTCAGCTATCAGGCTCCCAAGGAAGGTGCGATCACCTGGCTTGATGGTCTGTCTTTGATGAAGGCCTCGAAGAACACCGATCAGGTCTACGCATTCCTTGAATACCTGCAAACGCCCGCAGCCTCGGCTGCGATTGCTGAAGGTTCGGGCTATAATCCGGTTGTGACCGGTGCTGATGCCCTGCTTTCTGCCAAGGCCAAGCAGAACTTCCAGGAAGCCTATCCCGGAGACGCCCTGAACAAGCTGTGGCATCGCCCTCCAGAACCATCATGGTATGCTGAATTGCGCACGCAATATGCAGACAAGCTGAAGGCTGCTTAAAAGGTCATTCGTACAACTTATTGCCAGCCCCGGTTCGCCGGGGCTGGTTTCTTTTTGACTGGACAATGGCCACTTGAATTTGGCGTCCAATCAGTAGATGTTCACATGTGATTGCAGTTTTAGCGGCAACAAAAATAATTAACGGGGCAATAATTACATGAGCGCAGGCGTTGACCTTGAAGGCGTCACCGTAAGGTTTGGCAACTTCACTGCCGTGGACAATGCCAATCTGGCCATCAAGGGGGGAGAGTTCTTTTCGTTTCTCGGGCCATCAGGCTGTGGCAAGACAACGATTTTGCGAACGGTGTCGGGCTTCCTTGACCCTTCTGCGGGCCGTGTCAAAATCGGCGGTCAGGACATGGTGGGCATTGGTCCCAACAAACGTCCCACTGCATTGATCTTCCAGAACCTCGCGCTTTTTCCATTGATGACCGTTGCCGACAACATTGCCTATGGCCTGCGGGTGCGTGGCATTGACAAAAAAACCCGACGCAAAAAGGCCGGTGAACTGCTCGACCTCATCGCATTGCCCGGACAAGGCGACAAACTGGTGAGTGAACTTTCCGGCGGACAAAAGCAACGCGTGGCCATTGCCCGGGCGCTTGCGGTAGAACCAAAGGTTTTGTTGCTAGACGAGCCCCTGTCTGCGCTGGATTTGAAACTCCGCCAACACATGCGCAATGAATTGCGGGCTATTCAACAACGGGTGGGTATTACGTTCATTTACATTACGCACGACCAAGGCGAGGCTCTTACCATGTCAGATCGCATCGCGGTGATGAGCGATGGGGTGATTGAGCAAGTGGCCGATGGCAAGACGGTTTATGATCAACCTGAAACGTCTTTCGTCGCGTCGTTTGTCGGTGAGAACAATGGCTTCACAGGCCTTGTGACCAAGGCTGATGCAACAGGTGCCGTGGTAGAAACGGCCATGGGCAGTTTGCGCGGACGCAACCCCAAAGGGATGAAGACTGGTGACAAGGCCATGGTTTTTGTGCGGCCAGAGTCCTTGCGGATTGGCAAAGGCAAGGCGCTTGAGGGTTTTTCAGCGGCGGTTAAGAATGTAGCGTTCGAAGGCAATGCCACGCATGTTTTCCTGCAAGGTGCGGACAAGAAAAACATCACGGTGACCATTGGCCGAGGCCAGGGGGGGGATATTCCGGCGCAAGGCAGCATGGCCGACGTTCAGTTTGATCCTGATTTGGCGTTGATTTTGCCAGAAGGGAAGCTGGCCCGTGAGTAGCCGCCTCCTCGTATTTTTGCTGCCCGTTATCGTTATCGGCCTGTTCTGGGCGATGTCGCGCTACGAGTCGAAACTTGCCCACGACCCCAACCACAAGGGCTATTTCGAACGCAATGGCATGACGCTGGGCCTGATCTTTATTTTTCTTGTGGCCCTGTGGACATTGTTCCTCGTGGTGTTGCCTTATCTTTACATGGTGGTTGAAAGTTTTCATCCGCGTTTGCCTTTGCCCAAACGCGGTGGACCCGAAGACTATCTGACCTTTGCCCAATACAAATCCTTCTTTGTGTCGCCGTCCGACAACCAATGGAACACCAACCACATGGGCGCGTTTGTATTTTCTCTCATTGCTTCAGTAGCCGTCACGGTTTTCAACTTGGCCTTCTGCTATCCGCTTGCCTATTTCATGGCGCAGGTGGGTTCGGTTCAGAAAGTGCGGCTGTTGATGCTGGGGCTGATTGTGCCCTATTGGGTCAATGAAATTCTCCGCGCTTTCTCCATGCGTCTGTTGCTGACGTCGAAAGGGTTGATCAACCAGCTGCTGATGTGGTCGGGACTGACGGACGCGCCGATCGACTTTCTTTACAACAACACCGGACTCTATCTCGGTCTCTCCTACGGCTATCTGCTGATCATGATGTTCCCGCTCTACAATGCCATCGAAAGCCTGGACAAAAACCAGATCGAAGCAGCGCGGGATTTGGGCGCACCTTGGTGGAAAATCCATCGGGATGTGGTGATCCCCTATGCCAAGCCCGGCATTGCCTCGGGCTGCACCATGGTGTTCATGCTGGCAGCGGGGTCGCTGGCCGCACCGCAATTCCTCGGCGGTCCCAACACATTGTGGTTCACTTCGGTGGTTTATGATTTCTTCTTCCAGGCTTTCAACTGGCCGCGGGGATCAGCCTATGCATTTATTCTGCTGGCGGCTTGCATCATTTTTGTCATGGGCATGTTGCGCCTGTTCAAGGTGAAACTTGGCGAGGCCATCCGATGAGTTCCAGATATGTCATGAAGGGCATGCTGGCCTTTTATATCCTGATCTTTTTTCTCTATCTGTTTGGCCCCCTGTTGGTGATGGGCGTCACCGCATTCAATACACCTAATTATCCGCAGGCCTATCCCTTCGAAAGCTTCACGCTCGACTGGTTCGTCAAGCTGTGGAACCACCGGGCGATGATGGAGGGATTGCAGAATTCATTCGTGATCGGCATTGGTGTTGTCGCGATTTCGGTGCCAGTCGGGCTTGCCGCCTCGATCATGATGAACCAGATTTATCACCGGGCGCGGGGCTTGTTTTATCTGGTCACCGTATCGCCTTTACTGACGCCGGGTGTGATCATTGGTATTTCCACGGTGATATTCTGGAAAGATGTGATGGGCGTCACCGACGTGACCAAGGCCATATTCTACAAGGGCATCGTGCTGTCGATCCTTGGCCAATCAAGTTTTGTTGCGGCCTATTGCTTGTTGATTATCATGGCGCGGTTAACGCGGTTTGATCGCGCCCAGGAAGAGGCAGCGCTGGATTTGGGTGCATCCTATCCGCAGGTGTTTTGGCATATCCTGATTCCATTTTTGAAACCTGCCCTGCTCTCGGCATCGGTGATCGGATTTTTGTCGTCATTCGAAAATTACAACACAACAACCTTCGCCATTTTGGCTGACAAGACTCTCGTGACGGTGTTGGCGGGTGAAGTGCGGCAGGGTACGACGCCAGTGCTTTCGGCTTTGGCGGTGATCATCATTACGATCTCGCTTCTGGGTGCCATCACTTACGAAATCCTGAAACGCCGCGAAGAAACCAAGGCCGCGCAGATCAAGGAAAACGCCAGACTGGCGGAACGGGGTGAAGCAGTTTAACATCGCCACTGATGATTTGCTGCCGCAACAGATTGGCTTTCCAACATGACTGCTTCCGATATTGACCACGTTATCAACCATCTGAGTTTGAAAAAAAGCCGCCGTCGCTGGCGGTTGTTTGGCATTGGCTGTCTTGCGCTGCTTGGATTGGCCATTGTCGCCGCAGTGTATTTCGACAAAACACCGCGGGAGGCTCACATTGCCAGGCTGCATGTGGAAGGCCTGATAACTGGTGAGCAGAAGCAGCTCGACCTCATCCGCGCCCTCAAAAAAGATGAAAATGTAAAAGGCCTGATCATTCGCATTAACAGTCCCGGTGGAACGACTGCGGGTTCAGAAGCGCTTTATGAGGAACTGCGGGCCATTGCGAAGGAAAAGCCGACGGTGGCTGTGATGGATACGGTTGCGGCATCGGGCGGATATATTACGGCGATTGCGGCAGACCATATTATTGCACGTGGCAACAGCATTACCGGTTCAATTGGCGTGATTTTCACATATCCCGAAATCTCCGGCCTGCTTGGAACGCTTGGCGTAAAGATGGAAGAATTGAAATCCGGGGAATTGAAAGCTGAACCTTCACCCTATCGTCCGGCCTCAGAAAAAGCCAAGCAAGTTTCCATGGCCATGGTGGAAGATGGTTTCGTGTGGTTCAAGGGACTGGTTGCGGAACGCCGTAAACTCTCAGCTGAAAAGACAGCCATTTTAGCTGATGGCCGGGTTTATACGGGGCGGCAAGCTTTGAAAGAAGGATTGATCGATGCCTTGGGTGGGGAAGACGAAGCGGTGAAATGGCTGGAGACTGAGAAGAAGGTTGCCGTGGACTTGCCGATATTTGATCGCAAACCAGTCAGGGATGAGGTTAATTCCTTTTTCGGCCTGTCATCAACGACTACCTTGTTGCGGCTGTTCGGATTGTCGCAACTTGATGCAGCAGCCCAATCGACCCAACTCAATGGCCTACTTGTGCTTTGGCATCCCCAACTGTAAGATTCCTGAAAAGCGGGCAAACATCATGATAAAATCTGAACTTGTGCAAAAAATTGCCGACAAAAATACCCATCTCTATCACCGGGATGTGGAGCGCATTGTCAATCGCGTGCTGGATGAAATTGTTGACGCCATGCGCCAGGGCGCGCGGGTGGAACTACGCGGCTTTGGGGCGTTTTCCGTGAAAGAGCGGGATGGTCGATTGGGCCGCAATCCGCGCACAGGTGAAAGCGTTGACGTGACGCCGAAGCGCGTGCCGTTTTTCAAAACCGGCAAGGAACTGCGGGCGCGTCTCAATGGCCCGGCCAAGAAAGACTGACCTTGCGCCGGATACTTCGCTGGGTCGTCGGATTGCCAATTGTCGTTCTGGTCATTGGTTTTGCCATTGCCAACCGCGGCAGTGTGACGTTGTCGTTTGATCCATTCACTTCTGTCAATCCATCGCTCTATCTCATCATGCCGCTGTGGCTGTTGTTTTTTGCGGGCATCCTTGTGGGACTGATTGTCGGCGGAATTGTTTCGTGGTGGGCGCAAGGCAAGCATCGCAAAGCTGCACGTGAGGCACGCTCCGAAGCATTGAAACTGCAAGCCGAGCTGGCAGATTTGCGCAAACCACAACAAGTTGTCGCAGCCGCGCAAGACCTTGTGCCGTTCAA
The DNA here is from genome assembly GCA_031417515.1 of Hyphomicrobiales bacterium. Lineage (GTDB taxonomy): Bacteria > Pseudomonadota > Alphaproteobacteria > Rhizobiales > Aestuariivirgaceae > Aestuariivirga. Next base: position 16,426 of record JANOVS010000002.1, on the reverse strand, counting down.
TGGCGGTATTTTGTGAAAGTATTTTCCGCACAAGACGTAGCTGCGGCCACGCCCTACATGGATCTGGTTGAAGCCTTACGGATGGGATTTCGTGATTCTGCCACAACGCCCGTACGCCACCATCATGAACCCCTGCCATCGACGACGCTGTTGTTGATGCCGGCCTGGACTTCGCGTTGGACGGGCTTGAAAGTCGTCACCGTCAAAACCGACAATCCAGGTCTCAATCTTCCGACAGTTCAAGGTTCGTATTTGCTGCTCGACAACACGACAGGTGCATCCGTTGCCTTGATGGATGGCACCGAATTGACACGGCGGCGGACTGCGGCTGCTTCGGCTTTGGCGGCGGATTATCTGGCGCGGCCTGATGCCGGGGTACATTGCATTGTTGGTGCGGGGGCATTGGCCCCACATTTTGCCCGCGCCATGAGGGCCGTACGGCCGATTGGAAAAACCCTGATCTGCAATCATAATCCGCAAAAAGCCATGGCACTGGCCAGTCACTTGCGTGACGACGGGTTGAATGCCGAGGCCATGGACTTGCAAGCGGCGGTGCAACAATCGGATATCGTGAGTTGTGTGACATCTTCCACGGTGCCGCTGGTTTTGGGCCAATGGCTGAAACCCGGAACCCATGTGGATCTGGCAGGCGCATTCAAGCCATCCATGCGGGAAACCGATGGTGATGTCGTTCAAATGTCATCAGTCTATGTTGATACGCACGATGGCGCATTGGCTGAAGCAGGTGATCTGCTGCAGGCCCGAGATGAGGGCAAGTTTGATTTTGCGCACATAAAAGGTGACCTTGCAGCGCTTTGCCATGGAAAAATCCGGGGGCGGCAAAATGGCCGGGAGATCACCTTGTTCAAATCCTGTGGAACAGCGCTGGAAGATCTGGCTGCTGCGGTGATGGTGTATTTGCACCGACGCGCCTGACACGCTAACAAGCGCGCCATGAATGTAACAAACCCAATTTGCCTTGCCTTGGATACACCCGATGTTGGCCGCGCCCGCGAATTGGCGAGGATGCTTCGACACCATGTCGGCTACATGAAAATTGGCATGGAATTTTTTTACGCCAATGGTGTTGCAGGCTATGAGGCCGTGGCCGCCGAAGGTCTGCCAATTTTTCTTGATCTGAAGCTGCATGATATTCCCAACACGGTGGCGCAAGGCCTGTCGTCGTTGCTTAGGCTTTCGCCTGCTCCGGCAATCCTCAATGTGCATGCCCAGGGTGGCTTGGAAATGATGCAGGCCGCAAGGCAAGTTGTTCCCGCATCGACAAAATTGATTGCTGTTACTGTTCTGACCAGCCTCACAGACAGTGATTGTCATGCCACAGGGCACAACATTGGAACAGCGCCGCTTGTCGAAACCCTTGCGAAATTGGCCCATGCGGCAGAGCTTGATGGCATCGTTTGCAGCCCGCTTGACCTGCAAAATATTCGCGCCGTTCTTCCCCGCAATTTTCTCACGGTTGTTCCGGGCATCCGGCCCGACGGCGTGGGTGCCCAGGACCAAAAGCGCATTGCAACACCAGCGGCGGCGATTGCTGCGGGCGCAGACATATTGGTGATTGGGCGGGCCATCACGGCGGCGGCTGATCCGGCAAAAGCGGCATCGGACATATTGGCGGGATTGGCACAATGACACAGGTCAAAATTTGCGGGCTGTCCACGCTCGACACGTTAGAACATGCCATCAAGCGCGGTGCTGACATGGTGGGACTGGTTTTCTATCCGCCGTCGCCACGCAACGTTTCGATGGCACAAGCTGCCATGCTGGCCAATGCGGCGCGGGGACGGACGAAAATTGTGGCGCTTGTTGTCGATGCGGATGATGAACTGATCAAAGAGATTTCCAGAAGAGTGCGGCCTGACTTCTTTCAAGTGCAAGGCAAGGAGACTCCCGAACGGGTTGCTGAAATCAAATCATCTACAGGCATTCCAGTCATCAAGGCCGTGTTGGTCAGTGAATTGGCCGACGTTGCTGCTGCCCAATCCTATCACAATCAAGCAGCAATGATCCTGTTTGAAGCCAAGGCCCCAGCAAATTTGGAAGGGGCATTGCCGGGTGGCAATGGCATTGCTTTTGACTGGAACCTGTTGGCGGGACAAAAAGGGTTTATGCTTTCGGGTGGGCTAAACCCGGATACAGTTGCCAATGCCATTCAGGCCACGGGTGCCGCCTGTGTGGATGTGTCATCTGGTGTTGAGTCTTCCCGTGGTGTCAAAGACAAGACGTTGATTTCGAAATTCATTGAGGCGGCAAAGTCGGCCCGCTAAACCCAAAGATTCACGCGAGAACCCTGATGACAGCCCTTCCCAATTCCCTTCGCAACTCTCTTCGTTCTGGCCCCGATGAGCGTGGCTTGTTTGGCATTTATGGTGGCCGTTTCGTGGCTGAAACCCTTATGCCGTTGATCCTGCAATTGGAACAGGCCTATAAGGATGCGAAAGCCGATCCCTCATTTCAAGCAGAGTTGGATGATTTCCTTGAGCATTATGTGGGGCGTCCTTCACCGCTGTATTTTGCCGAGCGGCTGACGGAGCATTTGAAGGGTGCCAAGATTTATTTCAAACGCGATGAATTGAATCATACCGGTGCCCACAAGATCAACAATGTCATGGGGCAAATCCTGTTGGCCCGTCGCATGGGCAAGAAGCGGATTATCGCCGAAACTGGGGCTGGCCAACATGGCGTGGCAACGGCCACGGCCTGCGCAAGGTTTGGCCTCGAATGTATCATCTATATGGGCGAGGTTGATATCGCCCGACAGATGCCAAATGTGTTCCGGATGAAGTTGCTGGGTGCTACGGTTGTTCCAGCAAAGTCTGGTTCGCGCACGTTGAAGGATGCTCTCAATGAAGCCTTGCGCGATTGGGTGGCGAATGTTGAAGACACCTTTTATTGCATTGGCACAGTAGCAGGCCCTGCGCCCTATCCTGAAATGGTGCGGGATTTTCAATCAGTGATCGGACGCGAAACCAGGGAGCAAATGTTGAAGCGCGAAGGCCGTTTGCCTGACTCGCTGATTGCGGCAATTGGCGGTGGCTCCAATGCCATGGGCCTCTTCCATCCCTTCCTCGATGACAGGGACGTCAAGATCATTGGCGTTGAGGCGGCAGGATACGGTTTGAAAAAGCAACATGCCGCTTCGATCACGGGTGGCAAGCCTGGAATACTGCATGGCAATCGGACTTATCTGTTGATGGATGATGATGGCCAGATTACTGAAGGCCATTCGATTTCGGCAGGGTTGGATTATCCTGGCATCGGGCCGGAACACGCCTGGCTGCATGACATGGGCCGAGTGGAATATGTATCTGCCACCGACAAGGAAGCCCTTGCGGCGTTCCAGCTGTGCTGCAAGCTTGAAGGCATCATTCCTGCACTGGAGCCTTCCCATGCCCTAGCCCACGTGACCAAGATCGCGCCCAAGTTACCTGCGGATCATTTGATGGTGATGAACATGTGCGGCCGCGGCGACAAGGATATTTTCACGGTAGCGGATATTCTGGGGGTCAAACTATAGGGGATTGCGCGTTGCTGTGCGCTGTACTACATGTAACTACCGGAGATACAGCAATGGCAACCCATCCTTTTTCCATCCGTCTCGAACCAGTACTTAAAGCACGACTTGAAGCAGAAGCCGCGCGGACTGAACGATCCGCAGGGTTTGTGATTCAGAAAGCCGTTGATGAGTACTTGGATGCGAAAGAATACAAGCGCGAAGCAATTCGTGAAGCTGTTCTTGAAGCAGACAAAGGCGTTTTCATTTCCGAAAAAGCCATGGATGCCTGGGTTGAAGCTTGGGGCACTCAACGTGAATTGCCGATGCCAGAACCAGATGTCTTTCTGGCCAAAGCTTGATTGTGAAACTTGTATTCTTAAGAAGTGCAGCGCCGGATATTGACTGGTTCCTCAGCTACTATCACGGTGCTTTCCCGCAAGGACTGGAAAATGCCAAAGAAAGCTATCGCCGAACCAAGAAATTGCTGGCTGAAAACCCGTATGCCGGCCACCCATCGTACGATGAGGTTGAAGTAAGGGAATTTCCCGTGCTCAATACGCCTTTCTTGTTTGTGTATCGCGTCACCTCGCGGCAGATTGAGGTGTTAAGGGTTTGGGACCAAAGATCAAAACGACCGAGCAGATGGCTCAAAGCCCCAGGAGACTAATTTGCCCACCCGCATTGACCAACGCTTCGCCGACCTGAAAGCACAAAGCCGTGCTGCCCTCGTCACCTTTATCACGGCGGGCGATCCTGATTATGATACCTCGCTGAAAATCATTCAGGGCCTGCCGAAAGCTGGTGCTGACGTGATTGAGCTGGGTATGCCGTTTACTGATCCGATGGCCGATGGTCCGGCCATTCAGGCGGGTGGGCTTCGTGCCCTGGCTGGCGGCCAGACGATGAAGAAGACCCTGAAGCTGGTGAAGGACTTCCGCAAAGGCGATCAGACCACACCGATTGTTCTTATGGGATATTATAATCCGATTTATGTTTATGGTGTCGACAAGTTCCTGGTTGATATTTTGAAGGCAGGTGTTGATGGTTTAATTGTTGTCGATTTGCCGCCTGAAGAAGATGACGAACTGTGCATTCCTGCCATGGCCGCTGGCGTCAACTTTATCCGCCTGACCACACCAACCACTGATGATCAGCGTGCACCCGCTGTATTTAGAAACACCTCGGGCTTTGTCTATTATGTCTCTGTGCTCGGCATTACCGGCACCAAAGCTCCAGACCTCAAAAGCGTCAAAACCAATGTGCAACGCTTGAAAAAACATACGACGCTTCCAATCTGTGTCGGCTTCGGCGTGAAAACTGCTGAACAGGCCCGCACCATCGCGAAAACCGCAGATGGTGTTGTGGTGGGTTCAGCATTGGTCAGTGCAGTGGCGAATAGTTTGGACAAAAAAGGTAAGGCCACGGCCAAGACAGCCAAGGCCGTTCATGCCTTGGTTGCCGAAATTGCGGCAGGCGTGAGGACTTAAAAAATGAACTGGATCAAGAATTACGTTCGTCCAAAAATCCGCTCGTTGCTGGGGCAAAAGCGCGACACGCCGGAAAACATGTGGATCAAGGATCCTGAGTCCGGCGAGATGGTTTTTTACCGAGACCTAGAAGCCAACCAATTTGTCTTTCCAACTTCCGGCTCACATCACCGGATGCCCGCTGAGGCGCGGATGAAGGCGATGTTTGATGAGGGCGTCTGGGAAAAAATCAACTTGCCAACTGTTGCTGTTGATCCGCTGAAATTCCGCGATGAACGCAAGTATGCAGATCGACTAAAGGAAGCCAAGGCCCGGGGCCATGTTGATGACAGCATTCATGCAGGCCACGGCAAGGTTGAGGGCATGCCCATGGTTGTCATGGTGCAGGACATGTCATTTATCGGCGGTTCACTTGGCATGGCGGCAGGCGAAGCCATCATCACGGCCATGCGCAAAGCCTTGCAAGCCAAATGTCCTTGTGTGATTTTTGTGGCTTCGGGTGGGGCTCGCATGCAGGAAGGCATTCTCTCGCTCATGCAAATGCCGCGCACGACCATCGCCGTGCAGGATTTGCGGGCAGCAGGCTTGCCTTACATCGTCGTACTCACCAATCCAACAACGGGTGGTGTCACGGCTTCCTATGCCATGCTTGGCGATATTCAACTGGCTGAACCCAACGCCCTGATCGGCTTTGCCGGGCAGCGGGTGATTGAACAAACCATCCGTGAAAAACTGCCGCCGGGTTTCCAACGCTCGGAATACCTGAAAGACCATGGCATGGTTGACATGGTGGTTTCGCGGCTGGAGATGAAATCCACCGTGAGCCGCATCGCGCGGATTTTGATGAAGTCTCCTTCCCTACCTTCGGTTTCCATGGCCTTGGTGCCTGTGTAAGCTTTGGCCGTCAGCGATGCCATATTGATGCGTTTACTGGGATTGCATCCCAAGATCATCGACTTCAATCTGGATCGCATGCACAGGATTTTGGCGCGGCTTGGCCATCCTGAGAAAAACTGTCCCCCCGTCATTCACATCGGCGGCACCAATGGCAAAGGTTCAACACAGGCTTTTTTGCGGGCCATGATGGAAGCGGCAGGTTTGCGGGTGCATGCTTATACATCTCCGCATCTCGTACGCTTTCACGAACGCATTCGTGTCGCTGGCGCATTGATTTCTGAAAGTGATCTTTCGGATTTGCTGGAGGAATGTGAGGCCGCAAATGCTGGTGAAGCCATAACGTTTTTTGAAATAACAACTGCCGCAGCTTTTTTGGCGTTTTCGCGAACACCTGCCGATTACCTGCTATTGGAAGTGGGCTTGGGCGGCAGGCTTGATGCCACCAATGTAGTCAACAATCCCGTTGCAACCTGCATCACTTCAATCGGCCTCGATCATCAGCAATACCTGGGTGAAACACTTGAACTGATTGCGGGCGAAAAAGCCGGCATTATCAAAAAAGCTGTTCCCTGCGTTGTAGGTTTCATGCCGGAAGCCGCACGTTCAGCCATTGAGACCGTTGCTGAAAAGTATCGTGCGCCACTTCATATTGCCGGACAGGACTGGGATGTTTTTGAGCAGCACAGCCGCATGGTGTTCCAGGATGGCGATGGCCTGCTCGATTTGCCGCTACCGGCGTTGGCAGGATCGCACCAGATGCAAAACGCCGGCAATGCCATTGCTGTGTTGCGTTGTTTGCGGGACCAGCGCATCGGTGAAGATCATATTGCTGAAGGTCTCAAGTCCGTGCAGTGGCCTGCGCGATTGCAGCGTTTGCGAAATGGCGGACTTTCCAGCTTGCTGGATGAAGGCAGTGAACTTTGGCTGGATGGCGGGCACAATGCAGATGCTGGTGTTGTGTTGGCCAAGGCACTGGGAGCAATGCCGAAAAGACCGCTGATCATCATTTGGGGCATGCTGAATACAAAAGATGCCCGGGATTTCTTCCGTCCCTTGGCCGCCCTCGCCACCCATGTCGTGACATTGAACATTCCGGGTGAAGCCAACGCCATTCCCGCTGAATCACTGGCTGAAACAGTGCGTGGCCTGGGCGTTGGCGCAACTACGGCATCCGGCGTTCAAAATGCCGTGGAAAAATCCTGCGCCATTGGCGGTTCAGCGCGAGTCTTGATTTGCGGGTCACTGTATCTTGCAGGCCATGTTCTGGCGGCGGAAGAACTGCAAACGATGTCGGCCATTTCTGGCGCTGCAAAAAGGTAAGCTGAACATGGAGCGGGCGAAGGGAATCGAACCCTCGTATGCAGCTTGGGAAGCTGCCGTTCTGCCATTGAACTACGCCCGCCTGACTCCGTTAATCGGCGCGGCAGAGGGGGCTGTCAAGGGTGATCCACAGGCTGCTTTGCCTTTCCAAGTCTGGGCATGCTAAGGCTGGCAAAACAATCAATTGAGGCGTTTCTAAAACATGACAATCGGCAAGCCATCCTATACTTACGAAGAATTGATCACCTGCGGTCGCGGTGAATTGTTTGGCCCTGGCAACGCGCAATTACCGCTGCCGCCCATGCTGATGTTTGACCGGATTACCGAAATCAAGAAAGATGGCGGTGCCGCAGGGCTTGGCACGGTGGTGGCTGAACTTGATGTTCACCCGGACTTGTGGTTCTTTCCCTGCCATTTCCACGGCGATCCGGTGATGCCCGGATGTTTGGGGTTGGATGCGCTTTGGCAACTCACAGGATTTTTTCTGGGCTGGTTGGGCGAACCCGGCAAGGGTCGCGCCCTTGGGGTTGGCGAAGTTAAATTCACCGGAATGGTGACGCCGAAAATCAAGACAGTGACTTACGAAGTTGAAGTCACCCGCCTTATCCTGCGCAAACTCAAACTTGCCGTGGCCAATGGCGTCATGAAAGCCGATGGCGAAGTGGTGTATCAAGTAACCGACATGAAAGTCGGCTTGTTTGCACCTACAGCATAATCAACAGGGAGTTTAGCATGCGTCGTGTCGTGATCACCGGGATGGGCATTGTCTCGTCCATTGGCAATAATGTTCAGGAAGTTACCGCTTCATTGCGCGAAGCCAGGTCTGGCATAGTGCCTGCTGACAAATACAAAGAGCTGGGATTTCGCTGCCAAGTGCATGGTCAGCCGAACTATGATCTAGATACGGTGGATCGCCGGGTGCGCCGCTTCATGGGCGATGGTGCGGCTTGGAACTATGTGGCCATGCAGCAGGCCATCGCCGATTCTGGTATCGAAGAAAAAGACCAGAAGAATGATCGCACGGGAATCATCATGGGATCGGGTGGACCTTCGACGCGCATCTTGGTGCAAGCCGCCGATACGACGCGTGAAAAAGGACCCAAGCGGGTTGGACCCTTTGCAGTTCCGGCGACGATGTCTTCGACCAATTCGGCAACGCTGGCAACGCCGTTTGGCATTCGTGGTGTGAATTATTCCATCTCGTCGGCTTGCGCCACATCGGCCCATTGCATTGGCAATGCGGCGGAGCTCATTCAGTGGGGCAAGCAGGATGTGATGTTTGCGGGTGGCGGCGAAGAATTGGACTGGACGCTTTCAGTGTTGTTCGACGCCATGGGAGCAATGTCTTCGAAGTATAACAATTCCACGGCTTCACGGGCCTATGACAAGAACCGCGATGGTTTTGTTATTGCGGGTGGTGCAGGCACAGTGGTGCTGGAAGAACTTGAACATGCCAAGGCAAGGGGCGCAAAAATATATGCCGAGCTTGTGGGCTATGGTGCCACGTCGGATGGCTATGACATGGTGGCCCCTTCTGGCGAAGGTGCGGTGCGTTGCATGCGCCAGGCATTGGCCACGGTGAAAGGCGAGATCGACTATATCAATCCCCACGGCACTTCAACGCCGGTTGGCGATGCCAAGGAAATTGAAGCGGTGCGCGAAGTCTTTGGTTCCAAAATTCCACCCATCTCTTCCACGAAGTCGTTGACGGGGCATTCGCTGGGTGCGACGGGCGTGCAGGAAGTGATCTATAGCTTGTTGATGATGAAAAATAATTTCCTGTGTGAAAGCGCCCACATCGAGGAAATTGATCCGGCTTTTGCTGATGTACCCATTCTGCGAAAGCGGGTGGACAATGCGAAGGTGGACACTGTGATGTCGAATTCATTTGGTTTTGGTGGCACCAATGCCACGCTTGTCATGCAGAGGTACAATGGTTGACGGATTGATGAAGGGCAAGCGCGGGCTTGTCATGGGGGTGGCCAACGATCACTCCATCGCGTGGTCGATTGCCAAATCCTTGCATGCCCAGGAAGCCGAACTGGCCTTCACTTATCAGGGCGAAGCTTTCGGCAAGCGATTGGAACCCTTGGCGGCATCGGTTGGTTCCAACATCATGATCCCCTGCGATGTGGAAGACATTGCGACGGTCGACAATGTGTTTGCGGTGTTGAAGGAAAAATGGGGCAAGATCGATTTCCTCGTCCATGCCATTGCTTTCTCTGACAAGAATGAACTGAAGGGAAAATACGCCGACACGTCGCGGGACAATTTCGTCCGTACCATGATCATTTCATGCTTTTCCTTCACCGAGATTACCAAACGGGCCGCTGCCATGATGCCTGATGGTGGTGCCCTGGTGACGCTTACTTACGGTGGCTCGACGCGAGTCATGCCGAATTACAATGTGATGGGTGTGGCAAAGGCCGCACTTGAATCATCGGTGCGTTATCTGGCTGGTGACTTTGGTGCGCAGGGAATTCGCGTGAATGCCATTTCGGCTGGCCCCATGCGCACGCTTGCAGGGGCAGGCATTGGCGATGCCAGGGCCATGTATAATTTCCAGCAGTCCCACGCGCCCTTGCGGCGCACCATCACCACAGAAGAAGTGGGGGGGGCTGGATTGTATCTGCTCTCACCGCTGTCGAGTGGCGTGACGGGTGAAATCCATTATGTGGATTCCGGCTACAATATAATTTCAATGCCACGGCCTGAGGATTTGGTGAAATCATGACTCCGCACGAAACCTTGCTCGACAAATATGCAGAACTGACGGTGAAATCCGGTTTGGGATTGCGGGCTGGCCAGCAGCTTTTGATGACGGCACCATTGGAAGCGATTGACCTGGTGCGCCGGATCACTTTCCACGCCTACACGGCTGGTGCATCTCTCGTCACAACTTTGTATTCCGATGAAAAAACGGCGCTGATGCGGTTTGAAGCAGGCCATGCTGCAATATTTGATGCGGCTCCTGATTGGCTTTTCAATGGCATGGCGGAGGCTTTCAAAGACGGCAATTGTGCACGGCTTGCGATTATTGGCGAGGACCCTGCCCTGCTTTCGGCGCAAGATCCGGAAAAGCTTTCGCGGGCCAACCGGGCGCGGTCAAAGGCCTATAAGCCGGTGATCGAACAGATCACCAGTTTTGCCACCAACTGGTGCATCATTTCGGCGGCAACGCCTTCCCATGCCCGCAATGTGTTTCCCGAACTGTCGGATGCAGATGCCATGGCGGCACTCTGGGCCGCGATATTCAAATGCACCCGCGCCGACCAGCCTAACCCCGTGGCGGCATGGGCGGCTCATAATGCGGCGCTGCATGCCCGCGTCGAGTTGTTGAACAAGAAGCGCTTTGCCGCCTTGGCCTATAAAGGTCCGGGCACAGACTTCACGCTTGGTCTTGTCGACAATCACGTCTGGTCGGGCGGCGCTTCCATGGCCAAAAATGGCATCATCTGCAATCCCAACATCCCTTCGGAAGAAGTTTTCACCATGCCGCACCGGGAACGGGTTGATGGCATTGTGCGGGCGACAAAGCCCTTGTCCTATCAAGGCACCTTGATTGACGGGATCAGCGTGCGCTTTGAAAAGGGTCGCATCGTTGAGGGCCATGCCACGAAGGGCGAAAGCATTTTCCAGAAGATGATCCAGACCGATGATGGTGCCGCGCGGCTTGGCGAAGTGGCATTGGTTCCGCATTCATCGCCGATTTCAGCATCCGGAATCATTTTCAACGAAACGCTTTATGATGAAAATGCTGCGAGCCACATCGCCGTCGGGCAGGCCTATTCGCAAAACATGGCGGGGACATCCGAGATGACGGCAGAAGCCAAACTTGCCGCAGGCATGAACACTTCGCTGGTGCATGTAGACTGGATGATTGGTTCCGCCGAACTTGATGTGGCTGGCATCAACAAGGACGGCAGCCGTGAAGCCCTGATGCGGCGGGGCGAGTGGGTTTGATTTTCAACTGATTGCTGTTTCGGTCCTGATGACAATCAGCGACAAGGTGTCTTCAAGATCATTGCGAATGCAATAGTTGGCTTCTGTTTCAAGCATGATGGACAATCCTGACTTGATAACGGAGGTATTGTCGGCTTTGTCTATCGTTGCTGCCCCACTTACGACGATGAGATGATCACGTTGTCCTGAGGGACACAGCCGCTGCAAACTTTGCCGCGAACCAAGCGCCAGGCGTTCGACAACTGGGGAGTCGCCGTCTCCCGATGTTGCTGGCGGGCAACCAGGATTATTTTCTGGCACAAGTATGGCGCTTGCAAGCAGCGGCATTAAATTCTTTACACTTTCGCTTGCGCCTTTTCGGGTGATCAGCACGGCATCTCTTGTGCTGACAACTGTAAGGTCATCGACATGGGAGAGGACGGTGAGGCGATCATTGGCATGGACAAAGTTATTGCGGCCTGCGGTGATCAGGGCCTTGCCATTGCTGGTGTTTCCATTGCTGTCCTTTTTACGCAATTGGGCAACGGCGTCCCAGGTTCCGATGTCGTTCCATTCATAATCAACAGCCATGACCCAGGCCTTGCTGGTTTTTTCGAGTATGGCATAGTCGACTGATATCCTTGGAACCTTGCCATAGGTCATGCGATCGAGAAGCCAGAGGTTTTTGGATTGAAGGGCATTTTCCAACGCATCAAAAATCGGTCGGACAATTTCTGGAACAAGCCGCGTGGCTTCTGCAATAAATGCTGCGGCGCTGAACAGCAGGTTTCCACTGTTCCACAAATAGCCAGACGCCATATATTTTCGGGCCGAATCAGCGTCAGGCTTTTCGGTAAAGCGTTGCACCTCGGCCATCTCGCCGATGGCTAGAGGGTGCTTTGGCAAAATATAGCCATAGCCTGTGGCGGGTGTGCTTGGCTTGATGCCGAAAGAAACAATGTGCCCGGCTTCGGCTTGCGGCAGGGCTGCCTCAACAGCAGCGGCAAAGGCTTCCGTATCGGGAATGTGATGGTCTGCGGCCAGCATCAGCAGCACAGCATTCTGATTTCGTTGCAACGCCAGCAATGCACCGGCCACGGCAGCGGCACAACTGTCGCGCCCCTCAGGTTCCAATATGATCTGGGCCGAAGTGTTGCACTTTACCAGTTCCGTTTCCAGCAATTGGTGGTGCGCGGCTGACGTAACGATGATGGGCTGGCGATCAAAAACCGCATGTCGGCAGCGCAACAGGGTTTGATGGATCAAGGAGTTTTCGTCGCCCAGCTGCAAAAAGGGTTTCGGCTTCCCCGGAGTCGACAGTGGCCATAGCCTGGTGCCTGAGCCGCCACTCAAGATCAGCGGAATAACTGGAGATGTCTCAGGTGTTTTGATTTTGTTTTTGCCCCCGAAGCCATCAGGCTAATCCAGCAAAGGCAAATCTGCAAAAGATAAATGGCGGAGAGGGGGGGATTCGAACCCCCGATACGCTTGCACGTATGCCGCATTTCGAGTGCGGTGCGATCGACCACTCTGCCACCTCTCCGCAGAAACGGGTAAACCCATTGGTCGAAGCCGCTGAATAGCCGAGGAGAGGGCAGATGCCAACAGTCTTTTTGAGACAGGCATTTTGCGGTGTTGGGACAAAAGCGACTTCACCCTGCCCGGCGGATGGCGAAGGCTGCGCCGTTGTTGGCGGTGGCGATGAAGCCTGTGCGGGTGAGCGAGGCCAATGTTGCGGCCACGCGGGCCTCGCATTTTTTGCCCTGTTTGAAGCCCATGGCCAGTTTGGCTGCTGATACGTTGTCGTCGTATTGGGCAAGGGCGGCCATGACGGCGGCCACTTGGCCTACAGCACTGCTGGGGAAATTGGGTTTGATTGTTTTGGCGGCGGCGGCGGGTTTTTGGTCCACGTCGTCGAAGGCTTCCAGCTGCTGCTTTTCGACGGCAGAACCAAAGCGCGGAATCTGGTATTCAGGCCTGAGCCAGCGTACGAAGCCTTTTGCCTCCTCGGCGGCGCGTTCCTTGTTGAGCGCCACAAGCCGAGCCAGCACCTCGTCCTCGGGCAAATCCACCGGCCAGCCATATGCGGCTGCAACAGCGGCGTCGAGTTCGTCGTGGAGTTCTTTCAGGATGAGTATGAGGGCGTGGTCGAAGATGCGGCGTTCATCAGGTGTCAAAGCGACCTCACTCCACCCCCTTCCCTCTCCCCTCGCGGGAGAGGGTGCGGCAAAGCCGCGGGAGAGGGAAGTTGGCACCGTGACACGTCCCTCTCCCGATTTGCTTTGCAAATCACCCTCTCCCGCGAGGGGAGAGGGAAGGGGAAGTGATGCGGCCCGCAGTTTTTCCAGCACGTTATACATCTGCGTCAGCGTGATTTCCGGGTGGCGCAGTTGGGCGTCCTTGCGGTGCCTGTCGAGACGTTCCGCAATGCGGGCGATGTCGGCACGTTGTGCGTCGGTTGCGGCGGGGAAGGGGAATGGGTCGAAGCAGCGGGATTTCACATATACCGGATCATTACCAAACCCAATCCAGCCACCAGTTTTGAGCGACCAATTGACGTGCGTATCGCACATCAGCAATCCGAGAACATACGAGTCGTCTGACGCCACGACCACGACTTTGTTATCCGGCAAAATCTCGGCATCAAGAAACTGGAAAATGCGGTGCTTGGCGGTTTCCACTGTGGCGATGTAGCGGGACAGGCCGTTGAGAGCGGGGCGTAAAATCGCATTTTTTCTGCCAAATAGCCACCAATTCAGACGTCTGGATTCCTCACGATTTTTATCGCGCTCAGGCTTAACAGTCTGCATTAAATGTTGATAAATTTCAGGAAATTGTTCTCTTACTTCAGCCTGTCCATAGCCATCCAAGTCGATCACCATTAGACCGCGACTGTTGTTTGTTAAGTCTCGTCCATTCCGATAGGGTTTAATCACCGATGCTACGTTCTTGCGGATGCCCAAACCGAGATGTTCGGCTTCAGATTTCGAAACTATGAAACCTGCACCGTGAAGTGCCATCCCACGAGAGCAAAGCCCCTGATTTGCTTTTAGGTCAACGTTAAAAGTTAGGTCCACGCCTACGGTGAGATCAGAATTGATAGCACCCAATGTTTCACTGAATGTGATTTTCGGATCGTCCGTATCCAGACCAGTTTCCGAACTGACTTCCAACAATTTTCCCTCGCGTTTGCCCGCTTCTACCACCGACATGGCAATGCGCACGGCGGCGGAGTCGCTGGTGACTTTTGTCCAAGGGTGGTCGCTAATCGCCATGATAATGGATACGGGTTGTTTGGCGGTAAGGTGGCGCTCCAAGGTGCGGCGCTGAAATACTTGTGTGATGGAGTTGGTCGTGACCAAGCAAAAGCGCTGAAGCTTGGTACCCTTGCGCGTTAAAAACTCCGCTGCATGGTCCCACCAATACATGACGAAATCGGCGCTATCATTCATTTGCGGGTGGGCCTTCCACAGGGCCTCCACATAATCATCACCCAATTGCGCCCGCACATCCTTGCCGCCAATAAACGGTGGATTGCCGACGATGAATTCCGCCTCGGGCCATGCGGGGCGGCGGGGGCGGATGTATTTGCCTTGTACGTCGAAGCCATCATGGTCCAGCACCGCGTCGCGCCGTTCGATGTTCTTGAACTCGCGCAAAATCGGTTCCGGCGGTTGCTCGCCCTTGGTTTTCAGGTGCCAGCGCAGATAGCCGATCCACAATACCAACTCGGCGATGGCGGCGGCGCGGGGGTTCTTTTCGATCCCTAAGAACTGATGCGGGTCCACGGTGAATTTTTCAAGCCGCAACGCCTCCTGCCCGCCCAATTGCTCCAGCACATCCAGTACGTCGCCTTCGAGGCGCTTCATCAATTCCAGCGTGACATAGAGAAAATTGCCGGTGCCACAGGCGGGGTCCAGCACGCGGGTGGCGCAGAGTTTCTGGTGGAAGGTCCGCACCCGTGCAATGGCGTCTTTGGGGTCAAGGTCCAGCGAGCCCTGCACATGCTCCCACTCCGCCCGCAATGGCTCCATGACGGTGGCATGGACCAGCCGTTCCACATAGGCGCGGGGCGTGTAGTGGGCTCCCAGTGAAGCGCGGTCGCTGGTGCTCAGGGCTTGTTCCAGCAGGGTTCCGAAAATCGACGGGTCAACCTCTGTCCAGTCTTTTTCCGCCGCCACTTTCAATACGCCAATGTCTTCCTGCCCCATGGGGAACACGCGGGCATCGAAAAACAGTTTGCCGTTGAACTTCGGCAGCGTTTTGCGAATAGCGGTGGAAAAGCCACCCTCATTCATCTTGCCCCACAACTCGTTCAGCAGCGGCATGAAACTGTCGGGGTGATGGGTGCAGTCCTCCAGCAAATCAGTGAAGCTGTTTTCGGGAATGAGCTTGGTATCCTCGGCAAACATGGTGAACAGGCAGCGCATGAGGAACAGCGCCACTTCTTCCGGTGGGTGTTTCTTGGCTTCCAGCCGCTTTGATACTTCGGCCAATGCCTTGGCGATTTCCCGCGTGGCCTTGGCTGAGGCGCGTGCGGGGTTCAGCTCATGCGGGTTTTCCCAGATGCGCTTGAAGCGGTCTCGCACTTTCTCGTCCGCCAGATCGTCCATGAACACACGGAAACCCTGACGGTCCGGAAATTGTTCATAGTGGCGGCCCTTGCCCGTGAAATCGGCATAGACCTCAAAACAGTGGCCCACATCGCAGACGATGATGAAGGGCGGCCAGTCATGCTGCGACGGCAGAATGCGGGCATACCCTTCGGCCTGTTGGCGCGCATTGAGCATGTGTACATCCCATGCGCGGCCTGTGCGTGACGGCGAGTCTTGTTCCGCCGTGACGCCAAGAAGATCAGTTTGGCCCTCATGTTTTTTATTGGTTTTGAAGCGGGTTTGCTTGGCTTCGATGATGAAGGCACCGCGCTTGTAGAGGTCCATGAAATCCGTGCCGGTGTTGGTGCGCACCGGGTATTCATATTTATAATCGCCATCCATCGGGCGGGTGACGCCGATAAGATCGCAAAAATCATTGAGGAAGTGCTGCGCCTGTGAGCGTTCCCCACCCTGAGCGTTTTTCCATGTATACTCCGCCTACTTCACAACCCGAAAATCCACGGGTTTGATGACGCGGAAATTGTCGGTGACTGAATCGCGGAAGCTGTGCCAGTTTTGGGGAACGTCCCTGGTGAGGAAGGACATTGTCTTGCGCTTGAACTTGCGGAAGCTGTCATAGCAGGTGTTGTGGGTGACATTGCGGTGCATGA
>JANOVS010000001.1:0-86527 GCA_031417515.1 Hyphomicrobiales bacterium | reverse complement strand
ACCCCAACAACACGTGTCCGAAGATCAATTGAGTAAGCTCTAGCCATAACTGCCGCCTCCAAGCCCGGCAGACAGCTTGAATCACTTTAAAACTGATTTGGGAATCCCTCTCGATTCAGACAGTTCGGAAAACGCTCTAGTGTCCAGCACCACCTTCAACATACCTCATGAGATATCACATGTCTTGGCAGATGCAACAGTGCTGGCAGACAGGCAAACACGTCGTTTTTTCACTATCAGTCGTTTTCTTGCTCTGGCATAAGGCGGCCATGGCTAATCTTATCATCACCTATTGGCGCGACATTCCTTCGGCTGTTTCTGTGAGAATCGGTCGCAAGGAAGAAAAGCGCATGCTTGACAACCGCTTCATGGAAGCCATTGACATGGCCGCCATGCGAAGTGGTGCCACCAACACCGATGACTATCTGGCCGATTGGCGGCGGGCCGAACCCGTTGTTGTCAGCGATGACATGGTGGCTGAAGTTGATAAAGCCAAGGCTGATCTCGAAGCCCTCTTTACGCCTGAACGCATCAAACAGATGATCGGCAACGGAGGCCGAAACCCGTCATGACCTACACTCTCGTCCAATCCGCTACCCGCAGCCACATCATCGGTTTTGACAAGCCTTTCACGGTGATCGGTGAGCGCATCAACCCCACGGGTCGCAAAAAACTTGCAGCAGAAATGCAGGCTGGCAATTTTGAAACCGTGATCAGGGATGCCTTGGCGCAGATCGCAGCGGGAGCGCATATCCTGGACGTGAATGCCGGGGTCACAGCCGTGAACCCAAATGAATCCGAACCGCCGTTGATGAAGCAGACTCTGGAAATCGTCATGTCGATCTGCGATTTGCCGCTTTGCATTGACTCGTCCGTGACCTCTGCATTGAAGATTGGTCTTGAAACCGCAGCAGGTCGACCGCTGGTCAATTCTGTAACGGGCGAAGAGGAAAAGCTGGAGGCAATTTTACCGCTGGTGGCAAAATACAATGTGCCAGTGGTGGCCATTTCCAATGACGAGACCGGAATTTCCGAAGACCCCGATGTGCGTTTTGCTGTTGCCAAGAAAATTGTTGAGCGGGCTGCCGATTTCGGCATCAAGAGCCACGACATCGTGGTAGATCCGCTGGTCATGCCGATCGGTGCCATGGGAACAGCGGGCCAGCAAGTGTTCCGCCTCGTCCGTCGTTTACGCGAGGAGTTGAAAGTCAATACCACTTGCGGTGCTTCCAATGTTTCCTTCGGCATGCCGAACCGCAGGGCCCTGACAGGTTATTTTCTCGCCATGGCGGCCAGTCACGGCATGACATCGGCGATCATGAATCCGCTGCATGATGAAGACATGCACGCAATTTTCGGCGCCAATGTGTTGAACGGCACTGATGCCCATTGCAAATTCTGGACGAACAAGTTTCGCGAAATGACAGCGGCTCCATCTGCCGCTGCACAAGCCGCTGGCGAGATTTCCTCGAATGAGGATATTGAGGCGAGACGGGCGGCACGGGAAGCGAGAAGACGGCGGTAATGAGTCTTGAAGCACCCAAACCTGTAGACTAATGTTTCGGCATGCATAGTGACGACAGACATATTGTTGCCTATTTAGAGGCCCTGCCCGCAGATCGGCGGGTGGCGATTGAGGCTGTTCGCACCATCATACTAAATAACCTGCCCAGGGGTTACGTGGAAGTGATGAACTGGGGCATGATCGCTTATGAAGTGCCGCTGGCCATTGAACCCAAGACGAACAACGGCAAACCATTGATGTATGCTGCCTTGGCCAGCCAGAAAAATTACATGTCGGTTTACCTTTGCAGCTTGAGTTGCGTTGACGGTGCAGAAGAAAAATTCAAATCAGCTTGGTCGGCAAAGAAACTCGACATGGGCAAGTCCTGCGTCAGGTTCAAGAAACTGGAAGATCTTGACCAAAAACTCATTGCCAAAACCTTGGCCGCTACAAGCCTGCCTGATTATGTCGCGGCATTTAAAGCCCGCTATATGTCCAAATAAATCTCAGAAAAGCCAGATGCAAAAACACCTCGCCATTTTCCAAGCCCTCAAATCTGAACGCGCGGCGGAGTTCCAATCGCAGCATGGCCTGCTAGTCAAAACAGGTGAAGGTCTTGGTGCCGCAATTTTGAAACTACTAAAACCAACTTGGACAACCGATGGCCATGAGGAGATTCTCAACACCAATGGCCTGTTCTTCGGTGTTTGGATAGATTCCGCCTGCGCCACGCAAGGCATCGTCCGCTACAATCTCCACGCCAAAAAACTCAGGATGATCAAGGGTGCTGCCTTCGCGGCACGGGAATTTGCCCGGGCCTTCCGCGCCCGAGGCAAGGATGAATTGGAAGGATGGCCCAACTGGTCTTACCCCAAGGGACCGATCACGCTGTTCGAAGGACATTTCCTGCTCGACGAAAAGACCCTTCGCGCCGAAACAGCCGCGATCATGGACCGCTTTGCAATCTTGACACCGATGCTTGATCGATTACTGGCTGACTGATGGATACGTCAGACCAAAATCCCCTCATCGTCTTCACCCCTTCCGGGAAGCGCGGACGTTTTCCCATCGGCACGCCGGTGCTCACGGCGGCGCGTCAACTCGGTGTGGATATCGATTCAGTTTGCGGGGGACGTGCGATTTGTGGCCGCTGTCAGATCAACGTGGGGATTGGTGAATTTGCCAAGCATGGCATCACGTCGGCTGCTGACCATGTCTCAGAATTTTCGCAAGTTGAAGTGCGTTACGACAAGGTTCGCGGTTTGGCTGCTGATCGTCGCCTGTCTTGCCAGACCAAAATCCTGGGCGATCTTGTCATTGATGTGCCGCCAGAATCACAGGTGCACAAGCAGGTGGTGCGGAAGGAAGCAGACACCCGCGCCATTGAACTTGATCCTGCCACCAAGCTTTTTTACATTGAGGTTGAAGAGCCCGACATGCACAAGCCCTCTTCCGATTTGGAGCGGGTTTACACGGCGCTGAAAAATCAATGGGGCGTGGAGGATTTGACTTGCGAATTCCACATTCTCGCTGGTTTGCAGAGAGCCCTTCGCAAGGGAGAATGGAAAATCACCTGTGCGGTGTATTCGCGCGCACCAGGCGGTGGCAATCGGCTTGTGGCGATCTGGCCGGCCTTTCATGATTCGGTTTTCGGTCTTGCCATCGATGTGGGTTCAACCACCATTGCGGCGCATCTCACCAATCTCTCGACGGGTGAAGTCGCCGCATCAGCAGGTTTGATGAATCCGCAAATCCGCTTTGGTGAAGACCTGATGAGCCGGGTTTCCTACGTGATGATGAATCCCGGTGGCGATGTTGAAATGACCACGGCCATCCGGGCTGCCTTGCAAAAACTGGCAGAAGACGTGGCAGGACAGGCCAATGTTCCGTGTACGGATATTCTGGAAGTGGTGCTGGTGGGCAATCCCGTCATGCATCACCTGTTCCTCGGTGTGGACCCCACGGAACTGGGCGGTGCGCCGTTTGCCCTGACCACCGGCCTGCCCCTGACATTCCTGGCGAAGGAAATGGACTTCAGGCTCAATGCAGGCGCTTATGTCTACGTCCTGCCCTGTATCGCCGGTCATGTGGGGGCCGATGCAGCGGGCATGGTGCTTTCAGAAGCGCCCCATGAATCCGATGAATTCATGTTGTGTGTTGACGTCGGCACAAACGCGGAAATCGTGCTCGGCACGAAAGACCGACTGCTTGCCTGTTCCTCGCCTACGGGTCCTGCTTTTGAAGGCGCACAGATTTCATGTGGACAACGGGCCGCCCCTGGTGCCATCGAGCGCCTGCGCATCAATCCAGCAAACTTGGAGCCGCGTTACAAAGTGATCGGTTGTGATTTGTGGTCGGATGAACCGGGTTTTGAAGAGGCCATCGCACAAACAGGCGTGACTGGCATCTGCGGCTCCGGCATCATTGAAGCCATTGCCGAAATGTATTTGGCTGGTATCGTCAGCCAAGATGGTTTGGTGGACGGCGCGCTTGCAAGGCTTAGCCCCCGGATTGAACCCTACAAGCGCACTTATAATTACGTCATTCGCCAGCTTGCGGATCAGTCCAATGAACCCCTGATCCGGGTGACGCAAAATGATGTTCGCGCAATCCAGATGGCAAAGGCTGCACTTTATGCGGGCGTGCAATTGCTGATGGACAAACTCGACATCACCCATGTTGACAAAATTCGATTGGCCGGGGCATTTGGTTCCCATATCGACATGAAATACGCCATGGTGCTGGGGCTTATTCCGGATTGCAATCTTTCAAAGGTTCAAAGCGCCGGAAATGCCGCAGGCACGGGAGCGCGGATTGCCCTGTTGAACAAGTCGGCCCGCGACGAAATTGAAGCTGTTGTCAGGCGCATCGAAAAAATTGAAACCGCTGTGGAGCCAAAATTCCAGCAACACTTCGTCGAAGCCATGGCACTGCCGCACAAGACGGCAGAATTTGCGGAATTGAAAAAGGTGGTGACCTTGCCAGCGTTCAAGGTGGTGGAAACATTGGGTGATGATGGTGGGGCAAGGCGGGCGCGTCGGCGGGGATAGAAACGGATCATGAAACAGCTTGACTGCTTGGCCAACACGGAACTGACACTTGCTGACGTGTCGGTGCCGACGCTCGGCAATGGTGACCTTCTCATCGAAATGCTGGCCTGTGGCATATGTGGAACTGATGTGATGAAGGTCTACGATCCGTCAGTCGCAAAGCCGGTGCAATTGGGGCATGAGATTGTCGGGCAGGTTGTGATGGGCAACCCGCACTTCACAAAAGGCCAGCGCGTTGCCGTGGCGCATCATGCGCCGGATTTATCTTCGCACTACAGCAAGCGTGGCAGCGCCACGCAGGATCCGGCATTCAAATCCAGCAATGTGTTTCCCGGCGGTTTTGCGGAATTCATCCGTGTACCGATGGATTTGGCACAGCATACGGTGTTTATCCTGCCGGAAGACATGCCGACGGCGCGGGCGGCATTCATGGAGCCGCTGGCCTGTTGCTTGCGGGCCCTGGACCGGGTTCCGGTGCAGGCCGATGATACGGTTCTGGTTGTGGGTGCAGGTGCCATTGGCTTGTTGTTCGTGCCGCTGGTGCAGCATGTCGGCGGACGGGTTGTGGTGGCGGATGTTCGAGAGGATCGGCTGCAAGTGGCACGTGACTGGGGTGCTGTTGCAACTGGTTTGGTTGGCCGGGATGATGTAGCAGTTTCTTGCAAAGCCCAAAGCCAAGGGCGCGGTGCCGATGTCGTTATCCTGACAGTAGTCAACCAGGCAACCCTGGAAATCGCCCTCCAAAGTGTGCGGGATGGCGGCTGGATCATTCCCTTCGGTGTGAAGCCGGGGATGGTTCCCGCCGTTGATCTTTGGCAAATGTATCGCCGCGAGGTGAGTTTGGTCACCAGTTATTCGGCAACGCCTGATGGGCTGGGTCGCGCCTTTGCGCTTCTGTCAAAACCCGGATTCGAACTGGAGAAAACCGTCAGTCATCAACTGCCATTGGTGAATGCGGCAGAGGGTTTTGCAATGTTGCATGACGCAATGGCTTCGAAGGTGCTGATAATGGGTGCGATCTGATCGGCATCAGCGCATTTTGTTTTGGTCCGCATAGGCCTTGGCAATGTCGGCGGCAACTTCTGCATTGTTGTAGACGAGGGCGATGTTGGCGGCAAGCGACCGGCCTTGCGTGATTTCAGCGATGCGCTTCAGAAGATAGGGTGTTACATTTTTGCCTGCTATGCCAACACGTTTGGCGTCGGCCAAAGCCTGCTCGATACAAGGTGCAATTTCGCTTGCCGGAATTTCTGCCGCTGCTGGAATGGAATTGGCGACGACGATGCCGCCTTGCAATCCCATGTGCCATTTGGCGCGCATCATGGCTGCAACTTCAGCCGCCGTGTCGCAACGTTGGGTCAGTTGATGACCACTATTTCGTGAATAGAAAGCGGGAAATTCAACAGTGCCAAAACCGACGACTGGCACGCCTTGGGTTTCGAGGATTTCCAGCGTCAGCGCGAGATCCAGAATGGCTTTGGCACCTGCCGTCACCACCGCCACATTGCTGGTGGCAAATTCCATCAGGTCGGCCGAGATATCAAAATGTTTTTCCGCGCCCCGATGCGCGCCGCCCATGCCGCCTGTGGCGAACACACTGATGCCCGCCAGTGCGGCAATCCGCATGGTGGAGGCCACGGTTGTTGCCCCAGTCATCTTTCGCGCCACAACATAAGGCAAATCGCGGGTTGAAACTTTCATGATTTCGGGGCCTGTGCGGGAAAAATGTTCCAGCTCGCTGGCTTCAAGCCCTGCCCGTAACTCACCATCAATCACGGCGATGGTGGCGGGTGTGGCACCGCGCTGGCGGATGATGTCTTCGACCTGCCCGGCCATATGTAGGTTATCCGGGTATGGCATGCCATGGGCGATGATGGTTGATTCAAGTGCAACGATGGCCTTGCCTTGCGCGACGGCGTTTTGTACTTCGCTCGAAAATCTGACTTTCATTTTCAATCCAATGTGGAACGGGAACTGGCAATGACACGGGCGGCCTGCTGTTGTCCGCGAGCCGCCGCCACTGCAAGGCCTTCACCCTGCAGCAAGCCGAAAAGCAAGCCCGCAACGGCAGCATCGCCTGCACCTGTCACATCGACGATCTTGCTGGTTGCATGCGTTGGAATGTGAGAGATGATTTTGCCGTCCGAAGCAAATGCACCTTCTGCGCCAGCATGAATGACAATATTTTGGATACCGCTTTGATGCAGCTTATCAACGGCTGTTTGTATGTCGCTGGTGCCCGTGAGTTGTTTCACCTGGTCGAAATTCGGCATGGTGAGATAAATGGGATTTTTCGCTGCCACTTGCAGGAGTTTTTCACATTTGGGGACGGAAACGGTTTCGACCACAAGCTTGTGGGCCGATAAAGTTGCTACTGCCTGCAACGTTGCGAGGGGAAGATTGCAATCAGCCACTACAATTCGAGCGGCTTGGAACAAGTCGCGATAACCTGCAACCAGCTCAGGAGTTATTGCTTCGGCTGCTCGCATGTCACTCAATGCGGTCAGCAACTCTCCATTGCTGTCCAACATTGCAACATAGGTTCCGCTTGCACCGGACTGGCGGACGATTGTCGAAACATCAACGCCCGCCAAGCTTGTTTGATCGATCAGCAGATCGCCATGGGAGTCGGTTCCGACAACAGAAATGAACGCCACATCAGCACCAAGCCGCGCCAGGTTATGGGCGATGTTGCGCCCGACGCCGCCGGGCGAAAGTGTCACCTCGCCGGGGTTCGACGTGCCGGAAATATTTCGGCTGTTCGACTTGGCCTTGATATCAATATTGGCGCCGCCAATCACCACCACATCCGCCATGTGAAAATCCGTCGTCCTAAAAATCTGTTGGCACGCCGCCCTCGCGCAACCGACGATCAACAAAATCATCAAGCCCGTCCTTGATGGCGCCATCCATAACAGGCATTTGGTATTCAGTCAGGGCCTGTTTGTAAAGCGTGTTGGCGCGTTTGTAGGCGTCGGGGCTGCCAGCCGCTGCCCATTGTTGGTAGTTGCGCCAGTCTGATACCATGGGGGCGTAGAATGCATCGGCGTATCTGGAAAGAGTATGGGCCGCGCCAAAGAAATGCCCGCCGGGGCCAACTTCACGGATGGCTTCGACGCCAAGGGAATCCTCTGTTATTTCAACAGGTACCATGAACTCCTTGACCATTTGAATGAGGTCGCAATCGAGGACGAATTTTTCGAAGCTGGCGACCAGTCCGCCTTCCAGCCAGCCCGCACCGTGCATGATGTAGTTGCCGCCACCCATGGTCAGCGCCCAAAGCGAAAAAACGCTTTCGTAAGCCGCCTGGGCATCCAAAATGTTGGCAGCATTGGTGTTGGAGGTGCGATAGGGAAGGTGATAGCGCCTTGCCAATTGTCCGCCAATGATGGTGGCCTTCATGTATTCCGGAGTGCCGAAAGCCGGTGCGCCGGATTTCATGTCAACGTTGGAGGTAAAGCCCCCGTAAATAACCGGAGCGCCTTTCCTGACGAGTTGGCAGAATGTGAGGCCTGCCAAGGCTTCGGCATTCTGTTCGACCAATGCGCCAGCAACGGTGACGGGGGCCATGGCACCCGCCAGTGTAAATGGTGTGACACAAACAACCTGGTTGCGCGACGACATTTCCATCATGCCTGTCAACATGTTGCTGTCAAGTTTCAGGGGCGAATTGGTGTTGACGATGGTGGTGAGGCTGGGTTCGGATTCAAATTGGTCGTGGGAAATCCCTCGCGCCAGTCTGGCAATTTCGATGGCATCACGGATGCGTTCAATGCCCAATGAATAGCCGACGAAAGGTTTGTCTGTAAGTGTTGCAATATCGCGCAAGGCTTCGAGATGACGAATGCCCGGATGTATGTCGATGGGTTCCACGGGATAGCCAGCGATGAAATCAATGGCGTTGAAATGCTGGCCGAGCTTGATGAATTTTTGAAAATCCGCCCGTGTGCCGGTGCGGCGGCCGCCTTCCATGTCATGGCAGTTTGGTGGGCTGCCCACTGTGCCAAAAGAGATGTTCGGACCATTCATCAGCATTTGACGATCGGGATTTCTCGAATGAATGGTAAAACTGGAAGGCGCATGGGCCATGGCCTCTTCAATCATGGCGGGATCAAAGCGCACCCGTTCGCCGTCAATCCGGGCTCCGGCTTTTCGCAAGATGTCGCGGGCTTCCGGCATCATGAAATCCATGCCGATTTCAGCCAATACCTTGAGTGAGGCCAAGTGAATGGATTCGAGTTGGTCATCACTGATGAGTTTCGTCGGCGGAAATGGTCTGGCAGATTTGATGGGGCGCTGCTGCTGAATGTTGGTTCCCGCTTGACGGCGTTGGGTGTCGCGGCGGTTCCGGCGAATGGGGTCAAGTGGTGTTTCAGTCATCAGGATTTTCCAGTGTTGCGATAGGCACTCAAGGCGGGATCAACTGCCACCTGCTTCAGCAGCCACTCTTCAAAGCGGCGCACTTTTGGCTTTTTGCGGTTTTCCATGGCACAGGCGAAATACCATTGGTGGCGATGGGGCACCCGCAATGGAAAAGGTTGGACAAGCCGCCCCAGTTTGATTTCTTCTGAAGCGAAAGGACCGATTGTCATGGCAATGCCCCTGCCCTCAATGGCCGCCTCCTGGGCGAGGATGTAACTGTCCACTGCCAGGCGATTGGATTGCTTGACGTTGCTGACGCCCGCCCCTTCGAGCCACAACTGCCAATCTTCCTCGGCGGTATAGACATCGATCAGCTTGTGCTTGTGCAGGTCTTCCGGGGTTCGCAAGGGATGTTCGCCGCGCAGCATTTGGGGGGCGCACACCGGCACCAGCATGGAACGAAACAATGGCGCATAGTAATGCGACGGCGACTTGTTGCGGGCCAATACCACGCCAACATCGACATTGCGATCATCAAAGTCCCAGTCGAAATATGACGTGGACAATCTGACTTTCATGTCGGGAAAGCGGCGCTCGAAATCATGCAGTCGCGGGATCAACCATTTGAGTGCGACGGTGACATAGACCTGGATTGTCAGTTCATTGTCCACGGCGGCAGGGCGCACGGCTCTGGTGTGGGCATCGATCTGGTCAAAGGCGTCACGAATAACTGGATAGTAAGTTTGTCCTGAGGTTGTAAGTTCAGCATGACGGGCATCGCGGCGAAAAAGTGTGAGGCCCATGCGGTCTTCCAGCAGTTTTACCTGATGGCTGATGGCGGAACGGGTTATGCCTAATTCTCCGGCTGCCGCGCGGAAGCTGCCCAAGCGAGCTGCAGCTTCAAAAGCTGTGAGGGCACGAAGTGGAGGGAGATCACGTTTGGCCAAGCTGGCTCACCTTATCAATTGAGTTGTTGAGAATAACAGCATAAATATCATTGTGTTAATGGCTAAACACACTACAAATCCAAAAAATTGGTGAATTTATCTCACCATGAGCAGTCGATTATCGCGCTTCCCTGCCCGACGCCAAACAGGCAGATTGCGACAAAGAGAAATCGTTTTGGAGCCGCCTATGAGTGCAGTTGAAGACCTTTCAAAACGGCGCGGTGGGCGCGATGCCAGACGGGCTTTGCGGTCGCGGGCCATTCCGATGGATGAAGCGGCGGTGCGGCCAGGCATGACGGGTGGGCAATATCGTCCGCTGAAGGATTCCGACATGCCGCGGATTCATTCGGCGGCCCTCAATTTGCTGGAAACAGTGGGCCTTGGAAGTGCCATTCCTTCTTGCATTGAAGCCATGACCGCCAAGGGTTGCTGGGTCGATGGCAGGGGCCGCTTGTGCATTCCGCCTGCTCTGGTTGAAGATACCATTGCCAAAGCGCGGCGAAATTTTACCTTGTACGCGCGTGATACCAAGCATGACATGGAGCCGTCGGGCAAGCGGGTGTATTTCGGTACGGCAGGTGCCGCGGTGCATATCGTTGAGCCTGCCACACGGGAATATCGCGAGTCACTTCTGGTCGATCTTTATGATGCGGGCCGAATTGTTGATCTGTGTGAGCACATCCATTTTTTCCAACGCCCCCTGACGGCCCGCGACATGATCACCGGGCATGATCTCGATATCAACACGATGTATGCCTGCCTTGCGGCCACGAACAAGCATGTAGGCACAAGTATGGTGGAGCCTTCCCATGTGGAGGAATGCTTGCAGATTTTGCACGCCGTGGCAGGCAGTGAAGAAAAATGGCGCGAACGGCCCTTTGTGTCGCAGTCCAATTGCTTTGTGGTGCCACCTTTGAAGTTTGCCGAAGATGCGTGCCGCTGCCTTGAAACTGCTGCGCGTGGGGGAATGCCAGTGCTGCTGTTGTCGGCGGCACAAGCCGGCGCTACTTCTCCCGCTGCCTTGGCAGGGACTGTGGTGCAAGCCGTAGCCGAATGTCTGGCTGGATTGGTATACATCAACTGCATTGTGCCTGGTGCCGTGGCGATTTGGGGGCCTTGGCCGTTTGTTTCGGATTTGCGTACCGGTGCCATGTCAGGCGGATCGGGCGAGCAGGCGCTGATCACATCGGGCTGTGCGCAGATGGGACATTATTATGATCTCACCGTTGGCTCGGCGGCTGGCATGTGCGATTCAAAATTGCCGGATATGCAGGCGGGTTACGAAAAGGGAGTGACGGCTGGCATATCGGCCATGACGGGAATCAATCTGCTTTATGAATCGGCTGGCATGCATGCATCGCTGCTCGGGTTTTGTCTGGAAAGCCTGCTGATCGACAATGACATGCTGGGCTCCATCAATCGCAATGTGCGCGGCATTGAGGTGACAGAAGATTCATTGTCGTTGGATGTGATCCGCGATGTCTGTCTGAATGGCCCTGGACATTATCTCGGCAGTGACCAGACGCTGACACTGATGCAGAAAGACTATGTCTACCCTGCCCTTGGCAATCGCATGAGCCCCAAGGAATGGGTGGAAGCTGGCAAGCCCGACATTGTGGAAAAAGCGGCAGCCCGCAAACGCGAAATTCTCTCGACTTATTATCCGGAATACATTCCACGCGACATTGATGACCGCATTCGCGCCAAGCATGATATTCGTTTGTCGCGAACTGTGATGGAAATTGGCGACCCGCGCTGGAGATAGGTTTTGGATCATCCCATATTGAATGCCATTCGTGCCGAGGCCTTCATGCCTTTGGGATGGTTTGCGCCGGAGGATATGGGCGAAACAAAGTTTGTGATTTTGATTGGCAATGTGGGGCTTGCGATGTTCAGGCGGTTTGCCACGCAGCGAAACGAACGAACAGATTCCCTGGATGAATGGACCAAGGCGGTGGTTGATCCGCTGGCGTTCAATCTGGGTGCGCGTGCAGTATATCCATCTGATGTGCCGCATCAGCCATTTTTGACTTGGGCAAGGCTAGCGGGTGCCGGGCATGTGTCGCCATTGGGATTGAACATTCATCGCAGCTATGGTCTTTGGCATGCTTATCGGGCGGCATTGTTGTTTCCCGTCGAATTTGATTTGCCGCCCAGTTCGGTGGGTGCCCATCCGTGTGAAAGTTGTGAAGACAAGCCTTGTCTGAGCGCCTGCCCGGTGAATGCTTTTGACGGTTCTGCCTATGATGTTGCCGCTTGTGGGCATCAAGTCTTGTCGGCCGCAGGCGAAGATTGTGCGAAAGGCGGGTGCAAGGCGCGAATTGCTTGCCCCGTGGGACGGGAATATCAATATCATCCCCGGCAAATGCAATTTCATATGAGAGCTTTTCAAAAAGCCCGGGCGAAAGATTTGACATGAATTACGATTTGATCCGCCGCAAACTCGCGGTTGGCGAAACCATCATTCTTGACGGTGGCACAGGCACTGACATTCAGCGCCGGGGTGCACCGATGAGTGGGGTTACATGGTGTGCTGATGCGAATGCCACTCATCTTGATATCGTACAGGCTGCCCATGAAGACTACATCAGGGCTGGAGCCGATGTTGTTACTGCGAATACATTTGCCAGCAGTGCCTTGTCGTTCAACTGCTATGGCCGTGACGCAGATTTGCTTGAACTTGATCGGCTTGCGGTTTCGGCAGCGAGAGCTGCTGCGAAGGGCCATGATATTTCAGTGGCGGGCTCGGTGTCGACGATGCGTCCGGTAATAGCTGGGACAGATCGCACAGACCTCAGTGTGAATTGGACGAAGGCTGAGGCACAGGCACTATTTGTTCGCAAGATTGATAATCTGAAAGCATGCGGCGTTGATTTTATCATCATGGAAATGATGCGAGACGCTGATTATTCGGCCTGGGCCTGCGAAGTGGCCATGACAGCTGGTTTGCCCGTTTGGATTGGCATATCTGTCGAAAGGCGTTCCGATCGCGCGTTATCTGGTTTTGGCAGGTCTGATCAATTGTTGAAGGACTTTGCTCCTGTATTGGCAACTTTCAAACCCGAGGTGATGTGCATCATGCATTCTTCGCCGGAAGACACGACTGATGCAATCGATGTTCTGCACCAAAGTTGGAACGGCCCGCTTGGTGCCTATCCTGAGTGCGGCTATTTCAAATCGCCTGATTGGGTGTTTACAGACATTTCACCCAATGACCTGGTGACGTCAGCAACTGAATGGCAGAAACATGGCGTTTCAATTTTTGGTGGTTGTTGCGGCATTGGGCCTGACCATATCCAAGCCCTCAAACAGGAGTTTGCGCCATGACGTCTGGCTCGTGCCTTTGTGGTGGCGTTGCCTTTGAAATCTCAGAGCCATTGCGACCGGTTGTGGGTTGCCATTGTAGCCAGTGCCGCAAACAGTCTGGGCATTTTGGTGCCTTTACGGCATCCGATGATCAATACCTGAAATTCACCGCCGATGCGACACTGGCCTGGTATCGGGCAACAGAAACTGCGGGCCGCGGCTTTTGTAAAACCTGCGGTTCCCTGTTGTTCTGGAAAGGCGATGGCAATAGCTACACGGAGATTGCCGCAGGCTGCATCGATGGCGCAACCGGGTTGAAGTTGGAAGGACATATCTTCTGCGCAGACAAGGGAGATTATTACGAAATACTCGACGGCGAATATCAACACCCGCAATGGACCTAAGCGCGTTTGGCCAATTCGTCTTCCAACTCGCCATAACCTGTAAAGCGATACTCATATCCAAGTCCGAGTTTCAGTGCGGCGGCTTCAGCTTTCGCTTGCAATTCCGGGTCTTTGGTTTGTGCCAGATAAACCACCTTGGTGTAATGCTGGAAATAATCCGGCAGCAGTTCCGGATGGCGGTCGAGCCCAAGGCCTTGCCAAATCAGTTTGTCAAATTGCCGCGCGATATAATCGGTCAGATAAAAAACCGTCATGTCATCTTCAGCCTGCCTGGCAAACTGCGGATTGCCTGTGAAAAAAGCATAACAGTGCGGGCCCTCGATGCGTTCAATCTGTTCTTCCTCCAGCATGGCGTCGAGCAAGCCACCCGTGCCGCAATCGCCATAAAGCACATAGATTTTGGTGTAGCGTCCCCTTGCCGCCTGAATTTTGCTGCGAAGTGCCGGAACGATAAACTGTGGCGTGTTGTGCCATTTGGCGGGAAGGCACTGGATATCAAATGCCCGCCAATTGTTGCGCTCAATCAATTCAACAATTTCGCGCGCCAGTGCGCCACACGCCAATAGCAGTACCCGCGCGCCAGGGGTTTTTCGTTCAAAATCGGCAGATGGGACCAACTCAAAATTGGTATCGGGTGAATCGTGCAATGCCGGTTACTCCTGTTAGGGCGATATTAACCACAGTTTTAACTAGAGTTCAAAATGGCCCGACACCACACAATTCTGACTGATTGTTTTCAGTTGTCATTAATCTGTCACCCGTAGTCTCAACTCATGTTCACGAGGCAAACGGCATAAAGCTTGCGGCCGGACGTGAATGGGTGCTGTAAGTAAACTCTGGAGTTTTACAATGAAGAAATTTCTCAAGGACGAATCTGGCGCAACTGCAATCGAATACGGCCTGATCGCTGCTGCCATGGGCCTTGCCCTGGTTGCTGCCATGCCTTCGATCACCTCGGCGATCAAGACACAGTTCTCGTCACTTGGCGGCCACATTACGTCTGGTACGTAATGGCTGCTGCAACCTGGCCACCATGGTGGCCGGTTGTTTCGGACTACGAAAAGCGCTCCCTCACCGGAGCGCTTTTTGCTATTGGGGTCGAAGTTGCAGTGCCTCAAGCAAGAGTTTTCTTTGCTATTCATGAACCATAGAATCCATACCGATGAGCTTTCAAGTCGAAGCCTAAAATGCAGTGTTCCAATTTCAGCCCGCATTAATTTTTGAACCATAGATTGTTCTGATGTTCACGCAGCAGCCGGCACGATGCCCAAGACTGGATGTGAGCAGGTGCTGTTAGTAAACTCTGGAGTTTTACAATGAAGAAATTTCTCAAGGACGAATCTGGTGCAACCGCCATCGAATACGGCCTGATCGCTGCTGCCATGGGCCTTGCCCTGGTTGCTGCCATGCCTTCGATCACCTCGGCTGTGAAGACCAAGTTCTCGTCACTCGGCGGCCATATTACGTCTGGTACGTAATAGCTGCTGCAGCAAAGTCGCGAAGGCGACCCGCTGTTCAAGACTACATCAAGCGCTCCCTCACCGGAGCGCTTTTTGCTTTTGAAAATGGCCCGTATATGAAGGCATTTGTTAACCCTCGCCATCAATGCCAGCACCCAGACAGGCAAACACTAAAAATTTAGCGGTCAACTTGAGGCGAATTTAATTTGCCACTGCTAATTTCGATAAATGTTCACGCAGCGAAAGGTATAACGCCCAAGACTGGATGTGAACTGGTGCTGTTAGTAAACTCTGGAGTTTTACAATGAAGAAATTTCTCAAGGACGAATCTGGCGCAACCGCCATCGAATACGGCCTGATCGCTGCTGCCATGGGCCTTGCCCTGGTTGCTGCCATGCCTTCGATCACTTCGGCGATCAAGACACAGTTCTCGTCACTCGGCGGCCACATTACGTCTGGTACGTAATAACTGCTGCAGCAAAGTCGCGAAGGCGACCCGCCGTTCAGGACTACATCAAGCGCTCCCTCACTGGAGCGCTTTTTGCTTTTGGAAATGGTCCGTATATGAAGGCATTTGTTAACCCTCCTCCGCAAAGCAACCGCCCAAGTCGGCAAACGCTAAAATTTGAACAGTCAACTTGGGAAGACCTTAATCTGCCGCTGCTAGTTTCAATTCAAGTTCACGCAGCGAAAGGCACGATGCCCAAGACTGGATGTGAGCAGGTGCTGTTAGTAAACTCTGGAGTTTTACAATGAAGAAATTTCTCAAAGACGAATCTGGTGCAACCGCCATCGAATACGGCCTGATCGCTGCTGCCATGGGCCTTGCCCTGGTTGCTGCCATGCCTTCGATCACCTCGGCGATCAAGACACAGTTCTCGTCACTCGGCGGCCACATTACGTCTGGTACGTAATAGCTGCTGCAGCAAAGTCGCGAAGGCGACCCGCTGTTCAGGACTACATCAAGCGCTCCCTCACCGGAGCGCTTTTTGCTTTGGGATCAGGTCAACCTATTATGGCGGCGCGCCATAAAATCCTTGGCGGTTTCAACGGCAACTGCGGCATCGCGGCAATAAGCATCGGCACCCACGGCCTTGGCGAATTCTTCGTTCAATGGCGCACCGCCAACCAGAACCACATAGTCATCACGGATGCCTTTTTCCTTCATCGTGTCGATGACGACTTTCATATAAGGCATGGTGGTGGTGAGCAAGGCCGACATGCCAAGAATGTCCGGCCCATGCTCTTCAATTGCGGCCAGGTACTTTTCGACCGAATTGTTGATGCCAAGGTCGATGACTTCAAAGCCCGCCCCTTCCATCATCATGCCCACCAGATTTTTGCCGATGTCGTGAATATCGCCCTTGACAGTGCCGATGACCATCTTGCCCAGACGTGGTGCACCAGTCGCAATCAGCAAAGGCCGCAGTATGGACATGCCGGCCTTCATGGAATTGGCGGCCAGCAAAACTTCCGGCACAAACAGGATGCCATCGCGGAAATCGATTCCAACAATGCGCATGCCTTCAACCAGCGCTTCGGTCAAAACCTTGTAGGGCGTCCAATTACGGCCCAACAAAATGTTGACCGCCGTGACGACTTCTTCCTTGAGGCCATCATAGAGGTCGTCATGGACTTGTTGGACCAGTTCCTCGTCATTGAGTGAATTCAGGTCAAGATCGCCAGCGTCGCTCATGGGGCACTCCAAGTTAGGGGTCAATTGTAACTGAGAGGCTGCAATACCTCCGTCAAGCCACGACAACCCCATGCCGGAAAGCGACGGTTGAGACAAGTCCCGAAGGAGGTTAAGAGCAATGCCTGAAAGGACTTCCCATCATGCAAACCCGTTTAGATGTTGCCGCGGTGCGACAGCAGTTCCCTGCCTTGGCCCTGCACGACAATGCAATGCCACGACTTTACCTTGACAATCCAGCGGGAACTCAAGTGCCACAGCAAGTCATCGAACGCACAGTGGACACCCTCACAAGAATCAACGCCAATTTGGGTGGCTATTTCAAAACAACGCGCGATGCTGGCGCATTGGTCGATCAAGCCCATCAGGCTGTCGCGGATTTTTACAATGCCGCCACGCCGGAAGAAATCATATTCGGTCAGAACATGACAACTCTGACTCTGCATATGTCGCGTTGCCTGGCGCGGCAGTTCAAGCGAGGAGATGAGATCGTTTTGTCACGGATGGATCATGACGCCAATGTGGCACCGTGGTTGCTGTTGGCTGAGGATTTGGGATTGGTTGTGCGTTGGATGGAATTTGACACGGATACTTACGAGTTCCCGGCAGACGCTTTGTCAAAAGTCTTGACCAGCAGGACGAAACTGCTGGCCATGGGCATGGCCTCCAATTGCACAGGCACGATCAACGACGTGGCGGATTTTGCGCGACAGGCCAAATCGGCGGGTGCGCTGGTCTATCTCGATGCCGTGCAATATGCGCCCCATGAATCGATTGATGTGCAGGCCTTGGGGGCTGATTTTGTCGTCTCGTCTGCCTACAAATGGTTTGGCCCCCACATGGCTGCGCTCTGGGGCCGCAAGGACATTTTGCAGGAAACTTTTGCTTACAAGTTGAGACCGGTAGGAGATGACCTGCCTCATAAATTCGAAACCGGTACGCTTTCCCATGAGGGCATGGCGGGATGTTTGGGTGCGATTGAATATCTGGAAAGTCTGGGCAGTGGCGACACGCGGGTGGCCCGGTTGCGTTCGGCGTGGTCGGCGATTGCGGACTATGAGCGCGCCTTGTGCCAAAACCTGATCTCTAAATTGCGCCCCATCAAAGGGTTGACCATCCGCGGCATCACGTCGGACAATGCCA
Organism: Hyphomicrobiales bacterium; assembly: GCA_031417515.1. Lineage (GTDB taxonomy): Bacteria > Pseudomonadota > Alphaproteobacteria > Rhizobiales > Aestuariivirgaceae > Aestuariivirga. The sequence goes on along the minus strand of JANOVS010000001.1, from coordinate 68,658 downwards.
TGCATCGGCGCGTGCCGACAGTTTCATTTACAGTTGATGGTGTTGACCCTGCCAAGTTGGCGCAAGATTTTTCCCGCGACAACATCTTTGTCTGGTCGGGCCACAACTATGCTCTGGAGCCCATTCATGCCATGGGCCTGATGGACAAGGGTGGTGTGTTGCGGGTGGGCCTTGCCCATTACAACACGGAAGCCGAAGTTCAGACATTCGTCGCATCTCTCAAACGCGCTTTGAACTGAGGTTTATCATGGTCTATAAAATTGCCGTTGTCGGCATTGGTAAAATCGCCCGGGATCAGCACTTGCCGTGCATTGCCAAGAACCGGAATTTCAAATTGGTGGCGGGCGTCAGTCGCAACGCCACAATTGAAAATCTTCCGTGTTTTGAATCACTTACCAAGCTTCGGTTAAGCAAAATCTCAGTTGATGCGGTGGCACTTTGCACACCCCCTGCCGGACGCCTCGCCATGGCAAAAGAAGCCCTGGATGCAGGCTGGAACGTGTTGATCGAAAAACCGCCGACACCGACAATCGGCGAAATGGTTGACATGATTGCCTATGCCAAAAAGAAAAAGCGCGTGCTCTATGCGACTTGGCATTCGCGCTACAACAAGGCGGTTGATGAGGCGAAGAAACGTCTGAAAGGCCAGCAGGTTTCGAAATTGCGCGTGACCTGGAAAGAGGATGTGAACAAATGGCATCCCGGCCAACAGTGGATTGCTGAACCCGGCGGCTTTGGGGTGTTTGATCCCGGCATCAATGCGCTTTCGGTTGTGACCAAGATCATGCCGGACCCACTCTATGTCGAGGCCGCCCGGATTGAAGTGCCGGAAAACTGGTCAACGCCGATTGGGGTGGACATCACATTCAAGCGCGGCGATGGTGTTGCGGCGGATATGTCAGCCGTGTTCGATTGGCGTCAACGCGGCGAACAGATTTGGGACATAGATATTGAAACAAGCGATGGCATGGTGATGAAACTTTCCAAGGGCGGCAGTGTGCTGCACGTCAATGGCAAGCTGATCATGGAAGCCAAACTCGAAGAATATGAAATGATCTACGCCAAGTTTGCCCGGCTGTTAAAGGCGAAGAAATCCGAAGCGGATTATTCACCGCTGCAACTGGAATGTGACGCGTTCATGCTGGCCAAGCCTGTGGTGGTGAAGGCGTTTGAGTGGGATTGAGCAGGGCGCAACCGCCGCTTCAACATCTGAAGGGGACGGTTGAGATGTGCAGTTGTCAGTTGACAATACACTCGGCTTTGAACATTTGCGCGAAATCAAATTCTGATCAAGGAATTGAAAATATGGCGAGACTATCTGGAACCTGCATGTGCCGGGCCGTCACTTGGTCCTACTTTGGTGAGACCACCCGCAATCTCGTCTGCCATTGCACTGATTGCCAAAAGGCCACTTCAGCGCCTTTCGCCGCCTTCATCGGAATGATGCATGACAAATTTGAATTGGCGGGGCCGGTCACGCACTACGAAAGCAGCGCTGAAACATTCCGGGGGTTTTGCGCAAGGTGTGGAACCCGGCTATATTTTCGCTCCGAGAAATGGCCAGATGAAATTCATGTTTACGCACACACATTGCGAAATCCAGAAGACTATCATCCCACTGCCCAAGTCATGACGAAATCAAAAGCCTTATGGCTTTGCGAATTGGATGCCATTCCGGTTTTCTAACAATTCCAAAAGAAGCCAGAACAAATTTGATGCTAATACCAACAACCCCATGAATTGATTGAATCAAAAGCAGTTGGCGTTTGTAGCATGTGGTCCCCCACCTCCGCCCTTCGGGCACCTCCTCCCCGCCGAAGTGGCGGGTTGGAGGGCAATTGATGAATACCGGACTCCAACTTTGCCCTCCAACCCGATTCTTCATCGGGGAGGAGGTGGCGCGAAGCGACGGAGGTGGGGGAAACATGCGGGATTTGTGAAAACTGCTCACCCGAAAGCAGAGAGTTGTTTCAAAAGGCCGTTGGTATAATGGCTGCTGAACGGCCTAGCTGTTCAGCCCCTCCTCCGCTCCCGCCGTGCGGCACCTGCAGCTGCTGTATCGATACCTTTGGCCAGTTCTGATACGGGGCCGAGCTTTTCTTCAACCAGCGCTATTGACGGACGCTCGCCTTTGGTATGGCCTTCGAGGGCTTTTCGCATTGATGCCAAATGTTCGGGTGATGTGCCGCAACAGCCGCCGATGATTTTGGCACCTGAGTCCAAGGCGATGCGGGCGTAGTCGGCCATCAGTTCGGGGGTGCCGGTGTAGTGGATGTGGCCGTCGTGATATTTGGGAACGCCGCAATTGCCCTTTGCCACCACAGCAATGTCTGGTCGCGCCGCCGTGATGCCCATGACGGTGGCGATGAGTTCAGAAGCGCCGACACCGCAGTTTGCGCCGATGGCAACAGGCAGGGTTGACAGGGAAGCTGCCAGTGCTCCGAACGCAGTCGGCGTAATCCCCATCATGGTGCGGCCATTGGTGTCGAAGCTCATGGTGGTGACGATGGGCAATCCGGCTTCTGCGGCGCCTTCGACGGCGGCGCGCAACTCATCTTCCGATGACATAGTCTCGATCCACAACACATCAACGCCGCCATCCTTCAGGGCCATGGCTTGTTCAGCAAAGGTTGACACGCCCTCTTCATAAGGGAATGCGCCAATCGGCATGAATATTTCGCCTGTGGGGCCAATGGCACCTGCTACAAAAATCTGGCGGGCTGCAAAAGCATCGGCTTCGGTGCGGGCGAGTTTGGCTGCGGTTACGTTGACGGCGTGGACCTTGTCCTGGCCATCATGCAATTTCAAACGATGGCGGTTGCCACCAAATGTGTTGGTGAGGATAATATCGGCACCTGCCTCGATAAACTCTTTGTGCAGGGAGCGGACGCGATCAGGATATTCAAAATTCCACATTTCAGGTGCATCGCCCGACATCAGACCCATCTGGAAATAATTGGTGCCCGTTGCCCCGTCTGCAAGCAGCCAGGGGCGGGATGACAGGGCTTTGGTAAAGGAAATGCGCAGCATAAAGTGTCCTTAAAAAAACAATATAAAGATGTCTTTATATGGTTTTCTGCGTTGGAGCAAGCGGCTTAGACGGCATCACGGCCATAAAACAGGGTCACGACATGTTCGGCCTCGGCAAAAAACAGCCAGCGCTCGAAAACTGCCGCCAAAATCGCAAATAGTGTGGCCGCAATGGCGAGGAATGGCGATGCTAACATTGAGCCAACTGTTGCCAGCAAAGCAATTGCCAACAACAGAAAAACCAGCTTGCGCAATTGCAACGCGTGCTTTCGCGCCACCACGAAGCCCATTTCCTTCTGGATGAAATTGGTGTTGGTGTGGGGCAACTCCCACATGCGCACATCTTTGCCCAGCCCGGTTGCTTCGCCGGTGGTGTGGGTGCGGGGGATGTTGTCGATTGAATGCCAATAAACGAGCTTGATGACGGCGACCAAGACAATTGCTACTGCAGCAAGTATGGCTTGGAATATCTGCCAGCGATCAAACCAGATGGCGATGGCGGGAAGTAGCGTTGCGCCGGTCGCCAAGGCAAAAGTGAGATAGACCGGAACAACCAGTTTGTGGTTCCATTGCCTGATGGTGCGCAAAGACCGGTATATCATGGCCGTACATACGACGGTGAAAATGCACATCGTCAATGTGAGGATGCCGACTGGCGCGATGAGTGCTGGAGCGCTCACAAGCCCTGACCAAGTTGCGATGAAAAACAGCGCAACAGGGTAAGTCGCAACAGCCGCAACACCCTCGCGACTGAGCCATGAAGAGCGCCATTGGGAAAGGGCCCGCCAAGCCCGTTCAGGATGGCCGAGATGCAGGGTTGAAGAAAGAAGACCCGTGGTGATCAGGGCCAATGCGATGAAGCCTGTGGTGAGGGCGAAGGCTGGCGAAGACGCAATGCCATGATTGAACCCGACGAGACCGAGCAGGGCCAAAAGTCCGTAGCCTGCGCCGGAGGCGGTGGTGAAGAGGATGACGGAATAGGCGGGGTTCATTGTTGGCTCATGGCTGAAACAAGGTCGAACACCCCCTCCCCCCTTCGGGGTACTCCCCCGACCGAGGGGCCAAGGGAGAAAAGTAACTTCTTCCTCGGCCTCTTGGCCGGGGGAGTACGGCGAAGCCGGGAGGGGGTGGTAGAGCGGGTCATGTCTACCCTTCCAGTTTCGCAGAATTATCGGGTTGTGACATCGTGCTTGGACCTGCGGAAACCGTCAACAATTTATCCGCCCAGGCAAACAGCTTGTCCATGGCGGAACCTGTGCTCTTCGGCATGGCTTCGGCTGTTATCACTGTGTCGCGGCGCTTGCGGGGGGGTAGATACTTGTTGGTGGGTTTGTAGCCCATTTCCGAGAACAGATCATAACCGCCGCGCTCTTTCACCAATTGGGAAACAGCCGAATTGCTGTCGCCCAAATCGCCGAAATGTCTGGCCCCCGTGGGGCAGGCCTTGACGCAAGCCGGAACACGATCAGCTTCATCGAGATTTTGGTTGTAAATCCGATCGACACAAAGCGTACATTTTTTCATGACGCCCTCGGTGTAATCGTATTCCCGTGCGCCATAGGGGCAAGCCCATGAACAGAGTTTGCAACCGATGCAGGTTTCGGGATTGACCAGCACAATGCCATCTTCCTGGCGCTTGTAGCTGGCACCAGTTGGGCAGACGGTGACGCAAGCGGCGTCTTCGCAATGCAGACAAGAACGCGGCATGTGAACAATGCGCGAGTGGGCACTGCCCTCTTCCTTCACTTCATAGCCATGAATGCGATTGAGCCATGTGCCCATGGGTTCGGCAGAGCGCGGCTTTGCATCGGTCAATGGTGCCGAGATGCCTTGGGAATTCCATTCCTTGCAGGACGTGGCGCAGGCTTGACAGCCGACGCACGTGTCAAGGTCGATGACGAGGCCGAGCTTTTTTGTTGTGTGGGTTGGGAGAGTGGTCATGGCGCAAACACCCCCTCCCCCCTTCGGGGTACTGCCCCGGCCAAGAGGCCGAGGGAGAGAAAAATTCTTTCTCCCTCGTCTGCCGTAGCTCTTGCGAAGGCGGATGGGGGAGTACGGCGCAGCCGGGAGGGGGTGTCTGATTTCATGTTGTTCTCCCCAAATCCTTCAACCCGGCAAACTGCGGTGCACTCTCATCGCTCTGATCCAATGCTTTCTCCACCCTCACCCGCAAGTCATACCACGCCGCCTGGCCGGTTACTGGATCGGAATTTGAATAGCGGTAGCCGCCTTCACGTTCCGGTAGAAGATCGGAGATCAAGTGATTGAGCAGAAAACCTTTCTTGGCTTCTGGTGCATCCTTGTCCAAACCCCAGGTGCCGGACCTTTTTCCGATGGCGTTCCATGTCCACACGGTGTCTTCGTTCTGCCCCTCCATCAGTTTGGTTTGGCATTTGATAGTTCCATGATGGCTTGTCACATTCACCCAGTCACCATCGGCAATGCCTAAGTCAGCGGCACGTTGCTTATGCACATAAAGCCAGTTGCGGCCGAGGATTTGTCTAAGCCAGGTGTTCTGTGATCCCCACGAATGATACATGGCCATAGGGCGCTGGGTGATGGCGTGCATGGGAAACTCGTTATTGCTCACCATGGCTTCTTCGAAAGGTTCGTACCAGAAGGGTATGGGATCAAAATAGGTTTCGATGCGCTTGCGATGTTGTTCGGGCGGCAAGACCTTGCCATGCCCTTTTGCGGCCAGCCGGAATTTTTGCAGCGTCTCAGAATAAACTTGGTGGATGATGGGCTCAGGTTTTCCCATGAAGCCGAAGAACGTTGCCCAATCCAGATAGTCCCAGTTGACGTGACGGTAGTATCGCATGTGTTCTGGCAACTCATGGTACCAGTGGCAACCATTGTCGATGTAGGCTTGCAGCTGATTGGGATTGACAGCACCCCGACCCGAAGACTTTCCGTCAATTCCACGAAACCCGGCAAGTGGGCCCAAACCCGGTGCGCGTTCGTGATTCACGATGTAATCCGGGTATCCACCGGGATAGCGGGCAGAGCCATCGGCGTTGGTAAGGCCTGGCAAGCCGATGCGATGGCCGAGATCAATCAGCACCGACTGAAAGGGCCTGACATCGCGATCAAGTTCCACCACGGGCTGGCGGATTGAATCGGCGGGTCCATCAGCTTCTGAAATCGGACGGTCCAACATCGAGATGCAGTCCCACCGCTCAAGGTATGTAGTGTCGGGCAAAATCAAATCGGCATATTGTACCGTCTCGGAAGCATAGGCATCTGAGTAGATGATTTTGGGAATGACATAGGTACCGTCTGGTTTTTTTGCTGTCAGCGCCTTGATAGTATCAGGCACATTCATGGCCGAGTTCCAGCCCATGTTGGCCATATACATGAACAATACATCGATGCTGTAGGGATCACCCTTGGCGGCGTTGTTGATGACCATATGCATCATGCCGTGGGCTGCCAATGGGGCATCCCAGGAATAGGCCTTGTCGATACGTTGCGGCGTGCCTTCGGCATCCACCAGCAAATCTTCGGGCGATGTTATGAAGCCGAGGGGCGGCCCTGGCAATGGCTTGTTGGGTTGAACCTGCCCCGGCTTTCCCGCCGGTTTGACATGGGGCGGAATGGCTTTGGGAAACGGCGGCTTGTAGCGTGATCCACCCGGCACATCGATGGTGCCCAGCATGATTTGCAGGATATGGATGGTGCGGCAGGTGTGGAAACCATTGGAATGGGCGGAAATGCCACGCATGGCATGCATGGCGACAGGTCGACCGAGAGTTTTTTCGTGGCGACGTCCTAGATAATCCGTCCACGGAATATCCAGTTCAATGGTGTCTTCGAAAGCGGTGTGAGCCAGTTCGCCTGCTATGCGTCTGATGGTTTCTGCTTCAACGCCACAACGCTTGGCCACAGCTTCAGGCGCATAGTCTTGATTGAGAAAACGTTCCGCAATCAACGTGAAAGACGTCACCACCTTGCGCCCATCGGGCAATGTAAATCGCCCCATCAAGGCAGGGTCGGCACCATAGGTCATCGCCACTTTGGTGGCGGATGTGGTGGGGTCCCAAACCAGCGGCGTTCCAGCACTATTGCGCAACACAAGGCCGTCATCGGCACCGCCAGCATTCTCGATAATCAGCCAGGCTGAGTTGGTGTAGCGGGTCAAATATTCCGTATCGATTTTTTGGTGTTCGAGCAATACATGAATAAGTGCGCCGACAAACAATCCATCCGTACCCGGACGAATACCGATCCATTCATCGGCAATGGCCGAATAACCCGTGCGCACTGGGTTTACGGAAACAATTTTTGCGCCGCGTTGCTTGAGTTTTCCCAGCCCCATCTTGAGGGGATTGGAGGCATGGTCTTCGGCGACACCGAAGAGCAGAAAATATTTGGCGTGTTTCCAGTCAGGCTCGCCAAATTCCCAGAACGAACCGCCATAGGTGTAAAGTCCGGCAGCGGCCATGTTGACGGAGCAAAACCCGCCGTGGGCTGCATAATTGGGGGTGCCGAATTGCGAAGCCCACCAACCTGTCAATCCTTGGGACTGGTCGCGCCCGGTGAAAAATGCCAATTTGCGTGGATCACTGCCACGCACGTCCTTGAGCCATGATGTGGCAATCGTCAGGGCTTCATCCCATTCAATTTCCTTGAACTCGCCTGCTCCCCGCTCGCCCACGCGCAGCAATGGCTTTGACAACCTCGCAGGGGAAGTGTGCTGCATGATGCCTGCCGCACCCTTGCCGCAAATCACACCCTTGTTGACGGGATGATCGCGATTGCCTTCGATGTATTTGACAGTGCCATCCTTGAGGTAGACTTTGATGCCACAACGGCAGGCGCACATGTAGCATGTGGTGGTCTTGATTTCGTCCCAGGTCTTGATCTGGGTATCGACTGATGGCTGAATCACGGGAAGATACTAGCCAGCCTGTTGGCCCTATGATAGGACCAGATTTTTCTTTGGGCAAAACCAAGGCCGGAAACCCTAAACATGCGTGATTGGCTCATTCATCTCAGGCGAGGCGAATATTCCTCGTTGCAAGCTCAGATCAGGGAAGCCCTGGTCTCGGCGATTCTTGACCGTAATCTGGATCAGTCGGAACCCATCCCATCCACGCGGAAAATGGCGAAATCCATCGGGGTGTCGCGCAATACTGTGGTGTTGGCCTATCAAGGACTGCTCGATGATGGCTATCTGGTCGCCCGAGAGCGCTCGGGCTATTATGTTGCAGACAAGGCGATCAGCGAAAACAGCCCGACAATCCGCAAGCCCGTTGCGCGTGCGCCAGTTGGTCCGGCGACGGACTGGGGGAAGCGGGTCAAAATCCACGCCGCTGCCCAGGAGAATTTTGTCAAGCCGCAGGACTGGCAGAGTTTTCCTTACCCATTTATCTATGGCCAAGTTGACCACAATCTTTTTCCGCTCGCCGAATGGCGCGAATGCACGCGGCAGGCCTTGGGCAAGAAGTGGCTGGGGTCATGGACCAATGATGCCTGGAGCATGGATGATCCGCTGCTGGTGGAACAAATCCGGCGGCGGATTTTGCCGCGTCGTGGCATCATGGCAAGCGACGATGAGATTTTGGTGACGCTGGGTGCACAGCACGCGCTGTATTTGCTGGCCGCCTTGCTGGTGGACAAGAACACCAAAGTCGCCATGGAAGAGCCCGGCTATCCTGATATCCGCAACATTTTTGAGCTGCATTCATCGCAAGTTGTTCCGGTGAAAGTTGATGATGGCGGCCTTGTGTTGTCACCTGAATTGGATACTTCAGATATTGTTTTTACCACGCCGAGTCATCAGTTTCCGACGACGGTTACGATGCCACTTGAACGGCGCATGGCGCTTTTGAAAAAGGCGCGGGAAAAGGATTTCCTGATCATCGAAGATGATTACGAGTTTGAGACCAATTACGTAAACGAACCCTGCCCTGCCCTTAAATCTCTCGATGATGATGGCCGGGTGATTTATGTGGGATCCCTGTCAAAGACGATGTTTCCGGGATTGCGTCTTGGTTTCATGGTGGGGCCAAAAGCGCTTATCACTGAAGCCCGGGCGCTTCGCCGCTTGATGGTGCGCCATGCGCCCAACAACAATCAGCGGGCCGCAGCCTTGTTCCTGTCGCTTGGTCATCACGACACGCTGATCCGGCGGTTGCACAAGGCCTATCGCACGCGCTGGGAAGTCATGGGCAAGGCTCTGCACGACCATATGCACCTGACGGCGCGCAGCCCTTCTTTCGGTGGCACGGCATATTGGGTGAAGGGGCCCGAAACACTGGACGGTGAGTTGCTGGCAAAGCAAGCCTTGGAAAAAGGCATTTTTATTGAACCCATGCGCATCACCTTCGCCGGGAAAAATCAGCCGCGACATTTTTTCCGCCTGGGTTTTTCGTCTATAGAAGAAAGCAAAATCGAAGCGGGCATAAAGCTGCTGTCTGAAACAATTCGTGAGATGCGATGAGCCTGGCACCTGAGCAGCGCTTCAAGGCGGCTTGCCTTGCGGTGTTTGCGGTTAGCATAACATCGACGCAGGATGCCGTCATCAAAGGTCTTGCCGCCAGCTTGCCTGCCTATGAGGTTGTCTTGATCCGTGGGCTGGTCGGTCTGCCTATCCTGGCCTTGTGGCTGGCGTTGACGGATGGATTTAGAACCTTGTTCACACCCTTGCTGTGGCCCCTGCTGGGGCGCGGTCTGGTCTTAACTGCGGCTTATTTTTGCTTTATCCTCGCGATTGCGGCCATGCCGATTGCCGATGCCGTGGCGATTTATTTCACCATGCCATTTTTTGTGGCCATGTTGGCGGGCCCGTTCCTGGGCGAGCAGGTTCCAGTTTATCGCTGGTTAGCGATGCTTGCTGCTTTCATCGGAGTGTTGATCATGGTGCAGCCGGGGAAAAGCGGCTTTGAACCTGCCAGCGGTTTTGCCCTGCTCTCGGCCTTGGGCTATGCCGGGGGCCAGATGATGGGACGCCATTATTCGCAACGGGTGGCGCCGGTTGCAATCGCCAATGTGCAGAATGCCGTATACTTGGCGGTTAGTTCAATGCTGCTGGTGCTGATCAATCTGTTTGGGTTTGAATGGCATGGCCACAAGAGCCTGGAATTTTTGTTCCAGCCTGTCGTTTGGCCCACGGCCCATGGGCTCGTGTTGCTGGCCGTCATGGGAAGTTTTGCCGCGGTGGGATCAGTGGTTTTTACCTATGCCTACAAATATGCTCAAGCAAGTTTTGTGGCACCCTTTGAATATACTTCGATGTTTTGGGCGGTCGCTTTCGGTATTTTTCTTTTTGGCGACTTTCCTTCGGTGATGACATGGGCCGGAATGGCCATTGTCATTGCTGCCGGATTATTGATGACTTGGCGCGATTTGCAAAAGCCCGCTTACGGCACGGGATAACCGCCCCAATCCTTGACGGTGCGCAAGGCCAAAGAGGATTGCAGGCGCTGCAAACCCGGAAGCCGCGCAAGCTTGGTGCGGTGCACCCGCTCATAATCCTCTGCGTCCTTGGCGACCACGCGCAGGAGATAGTCAAACTGGCCACTCATCAAGTGGCACTCCAGGATTTCCGGCACGCGCTGCACGGCGGTTTCAAATTTCTCGAAGGCCTGTTCGGTCTGGGCTTGCAATGAGACTTCAACAAAAAATTCGTTGGCCAGGCCCAGGGCCTTGCGGTCCAATGTGGCGGCATAGCCGATGATCAAACCGCTTTGTTCCAACAGCTTGACGCGGCGATGGCACGATGAGGCCGAAAGCCCAGCAAGATCAGCCAGATCATTAACCGACAGGTTGCTGTTCTTCTGCAAAGCACTTAGCAGGATTTTGTCTGTTCTGTCATATTCATGTGGTTTCATTCTGCTATTTTATCATTTCAGCGAATAATATTCAATTCGAAAGCATTGTGACGTGTTTTCTGAAATTTCATTTCACTGTTTTTCTTCTATGCTTTCACCACAACATCCCGGCGAGGAAGCAACATGCACATCGGTGTTCCCAAGGAAATCAAGAACCACGAGTACCGGGTGGGTCTCACGCCCAATTCTGTGAACGAAGCAGTGCGCCATGGCCACAAGGTTTGGGTTGAAAGCAATGCCGGTGCAGGCATCGGCTCAAGCGATGCCGATTACCAAAAAGCTGGCGCTGACATCATTGGCTCGGCAGCAGAAATATTTGCCAAAGCCGATATGATCGTCAAGGTGAAGGAGCCCCAGGCCAAGGAGCGCAAAATGTTGCGTGAAGGCCAAATTCTTTACACCTATTTGCATCTCGCCCCAGACCCCGAACAAACCAAAGACCTGATTGCATCGGGTGCCATCTGTATCGCCTATGAAACTGTTACCAATGCCCGCGGCGGGCTTCCCTTGCTGGCACCAATGAGCCAGGTGGCGGGCCGCATGTCGGTGCAATCGGGGGCCCATTGTCTTGAGAAGGCGCAAGGCGGGCGTGGCGTTTTGCTGGGCGGTGTGCCGGGTGTATCGCCTGCCAAGGTGGTTATTTTGGGCGGTGGTGTGGTAGGCACCAATGCTGCGGCCATGGCGCTTGGTCTCGGTGCGGATGTTACCATCATCGAAAAATCCACAGACCGGATGGAAGAATTGGTGGCGCGCTTTGGCACGCAATTGAAAACCCTTTATTCAACGCAAGCCGTTGTAGAAGAAGAATGTGCGAGTGCTGATCTGGTGATTGGTGGGGTCTTGATTCCAGGTGCTGCTGCACCCAAACTGGTTACCCGGAAAATGCTGAAAGACTGGAAAACAGGTTCAGTGCTGGTAGACGTTGCCATTGATCAAGGGGGTTGTGCTGAAACGTCCAAAGCTACAACCCATGCCGAACCCACATATGTTGTGGACGGTGTGATTCATTATTGTGTGGCCAACATGCCGGGTGGTGTGGCCCGCACCTCAACCTACGCCCTCAACAATGCCACGCTACCGTTTGGACTGGCCATTGCCAACAAGGGTTGGAAAAAGGCTTTGGCGGATGACATCCACCTGCGCAATGGTTTGAATGTTGCAGGCGGCAAAGTGACTTACAAGGCCGTGGCAGATGTGTTGGGCTATGACTTTGTGGATGCGGCCAAGTTGCTTGCTTGAGGCCGGGACCTACAGCCCGGCCTGTTTCGGCTTTGTGTCCAGAAAGTAATTGGACTTTTTGCCGTAGATCAGTCCACGGAGCATTTTGCGCAGGCGTTCTGATTTGCGGATTGGTTCGATTGCCAAGCGCATTGCGTCATGGGCGATAACCTTGGCTGCATCGCGGATGGGTGATGCGCCCGGCGGCTTTTGTGGCATGCCGAAGCGGCGCAAGGTGCCGTTCATCAGTCTGATCTTGTTCAGGCGTTTCACTTCGGGCGTTTTCCATGTCATGGCCATGGAAATCGAATAGGATTTACCAGTGCTCACCCAGTGGGGCACCATGTAGGGCATGTGAACAGCGTCGCCGGGTTTCAGCGTGTGAAGTGTGGCGCGGGTTTCAAACCATTCTTCGTAGTTTTGGTTGCGGTGTTGGTTGGGCGACAGTTCCATGCCTTCTTCGCTGACCAATGCACAATCGGAATTGTCGAAGGTGCGTACAAATTTATTACCCTTGATCTGTATCAGGATGTTTTCTTCGGCATCGCGATGAAAGGGGGTTGTTGTCCCTGCAGACGATACAAATATAAAGCCTTCGACATCGCTGTAGTCGTTGGCAGATCGACCCGCTGCGATGTTTGCTTCCTGTACAAACTGTTCCAAGATGGCTTTGTACTCCGGGTCGTGCTCGGCCCGCTTGATCACCATCCAGGCATTGGCGGTTTCGATGGATTTAATAACATCTTCGGGTGCCATGTCGATTTTTGGCACGTCTTCGGGTTTGACGCCAATGGCAAGCTTGCCGGAATTGTATTCAATCATATCCCTTGGCAGTGACTTTGCCAGTTCAATTAGTTGTGGCAGGGTGAACAAAGGATGGTCGGCAAGTTCGTGTTTAAGCGTGAAAGCCTGTTTCAGGAACTTTTCCTTGGCAACTGCCTTGTCAATGTTGACGATGCTCATGACCTCTTCCTTCCTGTGACACGCAAAAAAAACTGCTTTGCAAAGCTTCGCAATGCATTTTTTGTGCCAAGGAAAAAGACGAGGGTTGAGAACAACACGGCGGGCGTATTTTGGCTTGCCACCAAAATATCCATGCAGTGAATGCGGTCGCGCCAAATGCGGTCGATCATCGGATGGTCGGGAATGGCGTTGCTGTCGGCGATTTCCAGCCCCTCTTCCTCCAGCAAATGTCGGGTCGCTTCCATGATGATCAGAACACCGGGAGAATACTTGGCAAAGGCTTCGTCGTGGGCAATTTTGCCGAGAGCCGCTTCATTTCCGTCGATCAACGCGAAGAGGGAAGCAACAGGTTTGCCATCCAGCAAGAACTGCCAGAACCGCAGCGCACCATTCCGGTGCATGACGGCAAGTCCGTTGCGTAATGCCGCAGCCATCGCCGGGTTTTTATTGATGGCGGTGCCACGATTACCCTTCCAACCCGATGATTCGAGTGCCAGAAAGTTTTCACTGAAGGTGTTGATATCGCCTGATGGACCAAGCGATTCGACGATCAATTCGCCTGTTTCGGCCAATCTTGACCGCAAGCGCTTCAACTCCTTGCGGCGCTTCTGGTCAAAGTTTTGGGCAAGCCAGTCTTCAAAACTGCCGTCGAGTTTCAACCCCGCCCGCTGCCATTGAGTGAGGATATGCTGGTGGGCCGAAGCGGCGAGGATGGCTCCGGTCACTGGATGATTGACCGGCAAATTTCTCAACAGCACGGGGGCCGACAATCTTTCCAGAACAGCTGCGAAATGGCTTTCAGCAGGTAACGTGGCAACAGCTGGCAGGCCAGTGGGACACAGCGGCGTTATCCACGATTCAAAATAGGTAAGTGGCAGACTGTGCTTTTGCAGGGCCAAAGATAATTTGGCAAAACCAGTTTCGGGTTCCCGCACGGCAGCGGCACCGGGCACCTGTGCCATAATGGCACGCAACCAATCGGGATGCGAAAATGTTGTGGGGGCTTCAAAGGTCATCAGGGTGCACTTGCAAAATCGCCGCCACTAGGCCTGAAAGCCCTTAACAAACACCAACTGCCCAAGCAAAAGGGCCGGATCAATGAGCCGGCCCTTTTGAAGCTGAAATTTGAGTTAGGCGTCGGCTTTAACGTTCAAAACCTGGCGGCCCTTGTACATGCCGGTCTTCAGGTCAACGTGGTGTGGACGGCGCAATTCGCCTGAAGACTTGTCTTCTATCCATGTCACGGTTTGCATTTTTTGACCGGAGCGGCGCATGCCGATGCGGCTCTTGGTCATTTTTTTGCGTGGAACAGCCATTTTAAACCTCTGAAATCGTTTGATTTATTGAAAGCCGACAGAATCCGACGGCTAGAATTACCGGGCTTATAGCGAAGCCTTTCACTGGAGACAAGCAAGATAAGGGCCGATGGCGCGCATTCTGATTTGAATGCGATCAGCAATGCTGCGCACCCGGCGCGAGGGTTTGCCTGCTCTACGCTTGATGGGATTGGGTAAAACAGCCGCCAAAAGGGCAGCTTCCCGGCGGGTCAATTCCTTTGCAGATTTTCCAAAGTGATGGCGGGCTGCTGCTTCAGCGCCATATACACCCGGAGCCCACTCGACGATGTTCAGATAAATCTCGATCATGCGCCGCTTGGTCCACAGCAAATCCATCCACAGGGCGACTGGCAATTCCAGGCCTTTGCGGATCATGCTGCGGCCGTCCCATAGAAACAAGTTCTTGGCGGCTTGCATTGAAATTGTGCTGGCACCGCGAACCGGGCCTTCATCATCATCGAAAACATCTTCGACCACACCTTGCACTTCCACCCAGTCTACGCCGTGATGCGTGCAGAACCGTGCGTCTTCCGATGTGATGACCGCAGCCGCCAAATGCGGCGAGATATCATTCAAGCTCACCCAGTCTTTTTTTATGCCATTGCCTTGAACGGCGCGCAGCAACATCAGGTTTGAAACTGGCGGCGGCAGAAAGCCATATATAAATGTCAGCAGGAATGGCAAAAGCAGCAAAACCACCAGACCTTTGATCATGCGGCCAGGCCAGGGGCCAAAGCGGCTCAATACCCGTCCGGGCCAAAGTTTGCTTAAAAACGCCATTGGGTTGAGATTCTGTTGTTTCGTCGTTAGAGAGGGGGCAATTCACCGCCTTTAACACGAGGCCTCGGGCTTTGACACCAGCAACAACCGAAGAATTTCAAACCGCGCTGGCAACTGTTGCCAAGCAAGTTGACAGCTTGCTGGGGGAACTCTTGCCAAGTGCGCCGGGCAACCGACTGCGCGACGCCATGCGCTATGCGGTGCTGGGTCAGGGCAAGCGCTTGCGACCGTTTCTGGTTGTGGAATCGGCACGACTGTTTGGCGTGCCTGAAGTGCAGGCGCTGCGGGTGGGTGCTGCACTTGAAGCCTTGCATTGCTATTCCCTTGTTCACGACGATTTGCCTGCCATGGACAATGATGACCTGCGCCGGGGCCAACCCACTACGCATTGCAAGTTTGATGAGGCAACAGCCATTCTTGCCGGTGATGGCTTGTTGACATGGGCGTTTGAGATTTTGGCAAACGATGCAACACATCCTTTGCCCGAGGTTCGGGTTAATTTGATCGCAGCATTGTCAATGGCAGCGGGACCAGCCGGCATGGTGGGCGGGCAAATGCTGGATATTGAAGCGGAGACTTCTGGCTTTCGTGACTACCAGCATATCGCCGCCATGCAGGACAAGAAGACCGGCGCGTTGTTCCGCTTTGCCTGTGAAGCTGGTGCAATACTTGCCCAAACTGACGCAACACCGATTCGTCAGTATGCGGATCATATCGGCCTGGCTTTCCAGATTGCCGATGACATTCTGGACGTTGAATCTTCCAGCGCTGCCTTGGGCAAGGCGACACAAAAAGACAACGGCAAAGGCAAGGCGACGTTTGTGGACTTGTTGGGACTGGAAGGTGCTAGATCAGAAGCGGCCATACTTGTTGAAAAAGCTGTTGACGCCCTTCAACCCTATGGTGAGAAATCCCGGATGCTCGCGGCGACAGCTTCGTTCATCATCTCCCGCCGGAAATAATCAACTCGCCATCCACGCGATTTTCCGCGCGATAAACCCAGCCACGCCGTGCCACAAAAAGCCATTGCAATTTCTGGGTTGTTGCAAGGTCATCAGGTGTCACCGCCAGCAGGGCATTGCCGCTGCGCTCGTCCAATCCTTCGCGGAAAACCACCGGTGTGATGGGCAATCCTGCCCGTACCGCAGCTTTCAGAAATCCATACTGAATGAATCCTGAGCAGATAAATTGCGGGGGAATCCATTTGTTGACCCGCGCCTTGGTGCGCGTCATGGCATCCTGCATGGCGGTTTTTTTGCCCAGGCGCAAACGGGCCCAACTCAACCGCATGCCGAAAACAGCAGATAGTCCCAACCGCCAGACCGTGTTGAAATCATAGCCTGACTTCACATGATCGAGCATGAGGCCGCGGACGTCTTTAAGAAACATTTGACCATAGGTATCATCGGCCAGACGCAAGACTGCAATCTCGGCCTTCGGATTGCGCCCTGAAATGTAATCACGCAGATTTGCCAATCCGACGCCGCTGTGCACACTTTCGAGCAAAAATGTACTGTTGTATCCTTCTTCGGGTTGAGCGACAAAAAACACCAATGCAGCATGGCTGAAACTGGAGCCTGTGGTGCGGCGGATCAACCAACTTGTAAATGTAGGGCTGCGCGACAGAACAATATCGCCACGCTGCAAAAACTTGTCGGCTTGCGACAAAAACTCTTTTGCCGTCAGCGGAAATTCTGTTGGCTCAGGCACCCTGCCCCCACCGATTGCTGACGTAGTTTTCGACGATGTCTTTGAACTGGCCAGAAAGGTTTTCGCCGCGCAAGGTTTTCACCTTTTTACCGTCGATGTACACCGGAGCTGTTGGCAGTTCGCCGGTGCCGGGAAGCGAAATGCCGATATCCGCTTGTTTGGATTCTCCAGGGCCGTTGACGATACACCCCATGACGGCGAGTGTCAGATTTTCAAATCCGGGATATTGCACTTTCCATTCTGGCAAGCGCACCCGCACGTAGGTTTGGATGTCTTGTGCCAGCTCCTGAAACACTGTTGACGTGGTGCGGCCACAGCCGGGGCACGCGATAACCATGGGTGCGAAGGCACGAAGCCCCATGGTTTGCAATATTTCTTGTGCCACAATCACCTCACGGGTGCGGTCGCCACCGGGTTCTGGTGTCAGTGAAATCCTGATTGTATCGCCAATGCCTTCCTGCAACAACACGGCCAAGGCGGCGGTGGAGGCCACGATGCCCTTTGAACCCATGCCTGCCTCGGTCAAGCCCAAATGCAGAGCGTAGTCACTCCGGGCACCGAGCATGCGGTAAACGGCAATCAGGTCTTGCACTTCAGAACATTTGGCCGAGAGAATAATCTTGTTGCGGCCCATGCCCAAGGCTTCGGCACGGGCTGCGGACTGCAAGGCAGATTGCACAATGGTTTCGTGCATGATGGCACGGGACGGCCATGGATGAGTCGACTTGGAATTTTCGTCCATCAGCTGTGTCAACAAAGCCTGATCCAATGATCCCCAATTCACCCCAATGCGCACGGGCTTGTCGTGGGTATTGGCAATTTCAATCATTTGAGAAAAATTGCGATCCTGCTTTTCGCCGAAACCCACATTGCCGGGGTTAATGCGATACTTGTCCAGGGACTTGGCGCAGTCCGGATATTGCTCCAGCAGCATATGGCCATTGTAGTGAAAGTCTCCCACCAGGGGTGCTGTCACATTCATGGCGAGCAGCTTTTCCTTGATGGCAGGAATCGCGGCAGCGGCCGCTTCTTTGTCCACTGTCACGCGCACCAATTCAGAACCAGCATTTGCCAGTTCCGCAACTTGTTTCACTGTTCCTTCAATATCTGCCGTATCGGTGTTGGTCATCGATTGAACGGCAACTGGCGCGCCACCGCCTACGCAAACATTGGCCACATGCACACCAATCGATTGGCGTCTGGTGGCGATGGCAGAAAATGTCATACTGTGCTCCTATACATGCCCCCTAGATGCGCATTTGAAAGCCACACGTCAAGCAGGAGACTCCAATGACCGGAAGTGCAAAATCCATCAAACACGTCGACAACGACCGCGTCACCGTTTGGGAATACCGTTTTGCGCCGGGTGAAAATACGGGCTGGCACCGCCATGGCCACGATTATGTCGTGGTACCCCTCATGGATGGCAAAGTGAAACTGGAAACCCGGGAAGGCTCAAGTTTTGCCGAGATGAAAAAGGGTGTTCCGTATTTCCGCAATGAAGGGGTGGAGCATGACGTTATCAATGCCACGGATGGCGAGTATGCTTTCATTGAGATTGAACTAAAGTGAGTCGACCTGTTCAAAAAAACCCATCCAGTTTAGTCGCGAAAAATTACTTATGATCAAGTATCTTTTGGCTTCAGTCGCCTTGTTTAACAGCGTAGCTTTCGCACAAGAGGCACAGCCTATCATAACAGAATATGAGACTTTTCTGATGCCTTCAGGCGACATCGTCTGCAGCCATGGTCTCGATTCGGGACTTAGTTTGGGCTGCGTCCGTTACAACGAGCAGCCTCTCGTTGTTGTTTTTCAGTATGAAATTGTGAATGTTGAAACTAAACTAATTCCGCGCGAAACATTTCGTGATGCCAAGCTGTTTCCGGTTGGCAAAATCAAGAAATATGCCGATATGGTTTGCACGTCGAAAGAAACCGGGCTGGAGTGCGAGGGCGAGTTGATTTCAATTGAATTGACCAGCAAAACATTCAAAGTCTCGCCGATTGAAAAGTAAACGAAAGACTTTTGGCTGAAAAAACCATGCTTTCAATTGCCTGAAGCCCATCAAAACTCCGTTCAACTTCCATTCATATTGGAAGTTTCATGGTCTTTAAAAAAGTTGAACTTCAGGGTAGACCAAAATTTCTCAAACACCGACTCGCCATCAATCTTCATTTTTTCAGCAGGAGTCCAAATCATGATTGTTTTTCGCGCTACAGCACTGCTGTTTTTTGGCCTGGCCGTCATAGCTCCAGCTGCTGCCGGCTCGGAAGAATTCGCCATGCCATCAGGCAACATCAAATGCATACACGGCATCACCGATGAATCTAAAGGCATTTACTGTTTGCGGGACAAACCTTCAGTGCTTTCCCTGCGTTTTGTGGATGGAGATGTCGATTGGCAAGAAGCCGAAGGTGATCAACCCTTCATGGATAATCCGCCTGTGTTCGAGTATGACGCCATCAAGGAATACGATGACATGACCTGCTCGTCCAACCGCAATGGCATTGCCTGTTGGAAGGACAACAAGGGTTTCCGTCTGTCGCGCAGTGGCGTTTCGGTTTTTGAATAAGCCTGATATTCTTGCTTCATGAAACAACAAATTCTGGTTCTCAATGCCGGATCGTCGTCACTCAAGTTTGCGGCTTTTGCAATTGATGACTTGGACGAAACACTGAGAGGTCAAGTCAGTGGCATTGGTTCCAAGCCAGAATTGGTTGTGGGCCTAGATCGTCAAACTTTACCATCGAATACCGGATTTGGTGAGAGCTTGGCATTGACCTTGGCCCGGTTGGAACAAGAAGGCCTTGCCCCTCGTGCGTTGGCAGGCATTGGTCATCGCATCGTGCATGGGGGAACCAAAAATATACACCCGCTTGTTATTGAAGACCGAGAATTGGCGGAGCTGGAAAAGTTGCGTTCACTTGCTCCCCTGCATTTGCCGTTTGGTCTGGGTGCCTTGCGCGACATGCGACGATTGCGCCCTGAAGTCCCTCATGTCGCTTGTTTTGACACAGCCTTCCATGCCACCCAACCAGAATTGATGACGCGTTTGCCAATCCCCCGCAGCTATTTTGAGCGGGGCTATCGGCGCTATGGCTTTCATGGCTTGAACTATGAGCACGTCGTGGAGTCCTTGCGCAAACAAACACAGGGCAAACTGCCGCGTCGATTGTTGGCCGCCCATTTGGGCTCTGGTGCATCAATGTGCGCGATACTGGATGGCAAGAGTGTTGGCACCACCATGGGCTTTTCCACGGCTGATGGTTTGGTGATGGGCACGCGCACAGGCTCCATTGATCCCGGTGTGTTGGTGGCCCTGATGCGCGATGACAATCTAACCCTCGAGCAATTGGAAGACTTGCTTTATCGGCGCAGTGGATTGCTTGGCCTTTCAGGCATCAGTCCGGATATGCGGATTCTGCTTGAAAGCAATCAACCCGAAGCGCGAGAGGCCGTCGAATATTATTGTTATTCTGCGGCCCGACATGCGGCCTCATTGGTGCCAACACTGGGTGGCCTTGATGCCATTGTCTTCACAGGTGGCGTTGGTGAAAACGCCTCGCAAGTGCGTGACAAAATCCTTGGCCATTTGAGCTGGTTGAAAGTTCCCGGCGACAACATTCATGTCATCGCGGCGAATGAAGAGCTGGCCATGGCACGCCATGTGAAATCAACTTTGCAGCGTTAAATCATTTCACGGTCATGGCCAGCAGAAGTGCTGCCGTATCAACAATATCTTCTGTGGTAGCACCGCGCGAAAGATCGGACACGGGCCTGGCAAAGCCTTGCAGTATGGGCCCAATGGCCTTGGCACCGCCGAGATACTGCACCAGCTTGTAGGCAATGTTTCCTGCATCCAGATCTGGGAAAATCAGAACATTGGCCTGCCCTGCCACATCACTTGCCACTTTGACCTTGCGCGCTGCGACCGACGCTGAAAGGGCAGCGTCACCTTGCAATTCACCGTCAATTTTCAACAGCGGTGCTTTCCTGCGGGCAATCGCGAGTGCTTCAATCACTTTGCTTGCATCGGCATGATCGCCACTTCCCTTGGTGGAGAACGACAAAAGTGCCACGCGAGGTTCTGCGTGCAAAACAGTTGCGGCACTTTGCGCAGAGGCGATGGCAATATCGGCCAAATGTTCGGCGGTCGGTTGAATGTTCACGGCACAGTCAGCAAACAACAATCGCCTGTCGGGCCATTGCATCAGGAAGAAACTAGAGGGCACTGTGATATTTTCAGCGAGGCCGATTGTCATCAGTGCAGCTTCGATGACGCGAGACGTGGGATTTGCTGCACCTGCCAGCATCGCATTGGCCTCTCCTGCGGCCACCATGGCCCCTGCCCGATAAAGAGGTTTTTGCAAAAGCCGTGTAGCCATGGCTACACTCATTTTTTCGCGACGACTCTGGATCAATGCCACATCTTCTGCCGATGATGCTGGAACGTCTTCGCCAAAAACCAGCGGCACCGCCAAATCCTGCGCTCGTAACACAGCAGCAGCCTCGACAATGCGCGGATCGTCACCCTCCGGCATCACGAGCTTAAGTCGCAGACCCTTTATCTTGGCTTTGGCTTCGGAGATAACCGACATGAAACGCTCCACAGGCTTTCAGAATAATCTCTGGCCCTGCAATCAAATACACGTTGGCGGGTTTTCCGTCCATTTCCAATGGCTTGACAGCGATCGGCGGGAAAGACGATGGCGGAGCCACAAAAACTTCTCATTTTGGCCCCTGCACAGTCACATTGAGAGGTGAGAAAACGAACATGGTTAACAAGTCGCGCTAATTTCGACACGGCCACAAAAACACGGGGCGGCACCTACGTGGGAAAGTCTGCATGGAGATACGCCGTTCTGTTCTGAAAGGTCTTGGCCTATTGGCGTTAACCGCAACTGTGCCCCTGCAGGCTGTTGCTGCGGCTGGTGACCAAAATTTCAACAGTATCAGCATCATGGTGGGTGAAGCTGAGTGGTTGAATCTGGTGCAAGGCTTGGCCGGACGACTGGACCACCAGCAGGAATTGCGCCTGTTGCCAATGTTGGGCCGCGGCAGCGTGCAAGCCTTGAATGATCTCACCCAATTGCGTGCCGTCGATATGGCACTCGTCAATTCTGATGTGATGATCTACGCACAAATGCAGGGCTTGCTTGCTGACCAGTTCAAACCCTACGCCTATGTCGCCGCATTGCAGAAGTTGCCAATCGTACTTGTTGCGCGCAAACAAATCACCAATTTGACAGGCCTTGCTGGCCGGAAAATTGCCACGGGACCTGCACAAAGCGGCAGTTTTGCAACCGGCGAACTGGTTTTGGGCAATCTAGGAATACCGTTTGCACGGGTTGCCGAATCGGGCGTCGCCGCTCTCAACAGCCTTGAGGAGGGACGCGCAGATGCAGCTTTGGTGCTTGGCACAATTGGACTAAAATCTTTGGACGCCAGAAAATTTCATGTCTTGACGCTTCCCGTGCCGAAGGACTTGCAATCACACTACAGTCCTGTCCTGCTTTCACGAGATGATCTCGGCGACTTGAACCAAGGACAAGGCGCTGTTGAAAGCTTTTCAGTCACCTTGACCCTTGCGGTTCAGAATTGGCCAAGCGGTCACGTCAACAGCCTGCGTCTGAAGCACTTTGCCGATGTTTTATGGTCGGTGGATGACCTGACAATCGGTGCCAATCTGACAGCCGACGTCCCTGGCTGGCGCAGGCATGAATCGGCGCTGCAAGCACTTGCCGCAATCAAAAACAATCCAACCTCAACCCAAGGAGAAGGTCCATGAACAAAATGGCTGCCCAACCCAAAATTGATTACATATCCTCAGACGAAGATTGGTTGGAAGGGGAAAATGCCGAAGCAGCAAATGTGCCGGCAGACGCGCAGGACTCAGACATGATCGAGGACCAAGAACAAGTTACACCAAGCTGGTTTTCAAAAACCTATCCTGACCAGGATCAAGAAGACTTGGCGCGCCGGTACCAATCGGAACGCCCTGCCCCACTCATGCCGCCAGCTGCATCTCCCGGACCAGAGGCTTATGAAGCCTATCGGCGGCGACTGGAGGAGCGTTTCAAGTTGGCGCAAAAAGTTGCCGATCCGGCCTATGCGGCTTTGCCGCCCCTGCCTGAACGCTATGCAGCAGAACCGGATTCGGCTTTCCCCTCACGGCAACGGCGACGTACGGCAATGGAAAAACCCCTCGTTGTCAGCACGCAGCATCGGCTGCACTGGCCACAAATCGCATTCCTGACGCTCTTGGCTTGTGCCGTTGGCGGCGGCGGCGGATTTGTTGTGGCCAACCCAGCCGGCGTCAAAGACTACGCCGCCTGGTCGAAAAACAAGTTGTTGGCGTTACTCCCGACTGCTCCTATTGAAACCAAAACGGCTTCAACCGACATTCCCAAAAAGATATTTTATAGTGCCAAGGTCAACGTGAATGACGTTGCGGGCTCCATCAATTCTGCCATTCCCCTTGATATTACAGCTTTGCCTCCTGATGACAGTGGTCCTTTGGCATTGAAGATCTCAGGGTTGCCACCTGAAGCCTATTTGACCAAAGGTACGGAAGTTACGCCCGGTGAGTGGCTGCTGAAAGCCGAAGATGTGGCCAAGGCGGAATTGGTGGTGCCTCGCTCGAAAGCGGCTGAATTGGGACTTGAGGTCACGGCGCTGGATTCGGTCACAGGCGAATTGGCAGCACCAAGCCAAGAGATGCGCGTGGCATTGGACCTCAACGCTGTGCCAACGCCGGGCGTGGTTCCGCCGCCGCTTGCCGACAAATCTGATGTTCGCATCGTGCCCGTTGCGGCCTTGCCGGACACCGGCTTCACCAAAGCCGTGGACGTGCCAACACCTTTGCAAAGCCTCAATCCAGAGGCAGTCGGCTTGATGAACAAGGGTGAGGCGTTGCTGAAAGCTGGTGATATCATTGCTGCACGTCAATTTTTCCTCCGGGCCTATGAGTTGAAAGTAACGGAAGCAGCCTATGGCGTTGGCCGCACTTTTGATCCGGCGATTTTTGCCGAACACAAGGTACGCGGTCTTTCACCGGATTCTGCGAAGGCCGCTGAATGGTATGGCAAGTCCGCTGTTTCAGGGCACACGGAATCGGTTGCCGCCCTGGAACGCCTTGGCACAATTGTAGCGCCCTGAGGCACGACAACGCTCGACAAGCCCCGCACCGATCAGGCATAGAAAACCTGATTGATGTTTGGGGATTGTCATGCGCGCCGCTGATTTCATTGTCCGGTCACTGGAAGCTCACGGGATAAAGCGGGTCTACTGTGTGCCGGGAGAGAGCTATCTCTCGCTGCTTGATGCATTGCATGACAGCAGCATAGAGGTGATTGTCTGTCGGCACGAGGGTGGAGCGGGTTTCATGGCGGTTGCCGAAGCCAAGCTCACCGGCAAACCTGCTGTGTTTCTGGCGAGCCGGGGGCCGGGTGCCACCAATGCCTCGATTGCCATTCATACCGCTGAGCAAGATGCTCTACCTGTGATCCTCATGCTGGGTCAGGTCAGCCGCAAAGAGCGTTTGCGCCATGTATTTCAGGAAATGGATTACAATGCGTTCTTCGGCAGCATGGCCAAGGGCGTTTTTGAAGTTGTAGAAGGTTCAAAACTGCCTGAGCTTTTACCGCGAGGTTTGCGTCTTGCGCAATCAGGTGTGCCGGGTCCTGTGGTTTATTCGTTTCCCGAAGACATGCTGGATGACGACGTCGTCGCCGATGTCATCACATTTCCACTTCCGCACATTGGCCATGGGTCCGATGCGGTTTCTGCCATCCAGCAATACATTGACCAAGCTGAAAAACCGCTGGTCATTGCAGGTGCTGTACTGCGCTCGCCGCAAGGCAAGGAAGCCTTGCGCCGGTTTGCCGAGGCACAACGCATTCCAGTTGCGCTAACCTGGAAGAACCAGGATGTTTTCGACAATGGTTCGCCGCTTTATGCTGGTCATTTGGGATTTGGCAGTCCAGCAACTTACAAGGAAATAGTCGCCGAAGCCGATCTCATTCTGGCCTTTGGCACAAGGCTCGGCGATGTGGGAACACTGCACTTTACGCTGCCCCAACTGCCCGATCCCAAGCAGCCCTTGGTGCATGTCTATCCCGATGGCGGGCCGTTGGGGCGGCTCTGCCGCACAGACTTTCCGTTGATCGCAAATCCTGCCGCAGTGCTGGCTGATCTCGCAGGCAGTGCCAAAGTTGTATCCTCGGCACGCGAAGCCTGGGTCAGCAAGATCAACGGTTACATTCGTCAGCAACAAAAATTTGTAACGCGCAATCCTGGCGATGGCGTTGATTTTGGTGAAGTGGTGATGGCACTTGCCAAACTGGCAGATCCTAATTGTGTGGTAACAACAGATGCTGGCAACATGTCGACATGGGTGCATCGCCATTGGGTGATGACGCCAAAGAACGTGTTGATCGGCGGCATTGCCGGTGCCATGGGGCTTGGCGTTCCGGCGGCTGTGGCAGCTTCCCTGCACGAACCGGGTCGGCAAGTGATTTGCGTGGTGGGCGATGGCGGCGTGTTGATGACGGGCCAGGAACTGGCGACTGCTGTTGCCCATGGAGCAACACCCAAAATCGTGATTTCGGACAATCGCATTTACGGCACAATCCGCACCCACCAAGAGCGGGAATTTCCGGGCCGTGTCTCCGGCACAAATCTGGTCAATCCGGATTTCAGCGCATGGGCACGGTCATTCGGCGTGGCAACATTTACGCTGCAGTTGGGTGACGATGTGGAAGCAATGGTGAAAGAATTCCTGTCGCAACCGCCAGCCGCCGTGCTGCATGTCAAATCAAGTGTGCAATCACTCTCTGCATTTGGTGTTTTGGTTTGAGGGTGATCTGGTAACTTTGAAATATCGACGGTGGGGCACAAAGGGACCTCATCCGTCTCGCGCCAAGTGGCGCGATCCACCTTCTCCAACTTCGTTGGAGAAGGGACAGGTACCAAATATTGTCCCTTCTCCAACGAAGTTGGAGAAGGTGCCCCAACGGGGCGGATGAGGTCCCTTTGCTGGCTTCAAAGCTCCAGCAGATCAAGCGGCGGACCCGGGAATTTCCCGAATTCTGGCGCGTCGGCTGGGGTTCCCAACAATTCGCGCACAGCCCTTGTAGCCTGATCAATGGAAGAATGGGCATAGGCATAGGCACCGGCGTCAGCATTGGCGATGGCGATGCGGCCCCAGCCTTTGCGCGCGGTTTCAATCGGCAATGGACCATCGGGCCAATAGGCATCCCAAGGCCGCATGTACTCATAGGAATAGCCGTGAGACCAGCGGTTGATGGTGATCGCTTCAATGTCGCGGGCTGCGTCAAAACCGGCGGGTCCCAATGCACGGGTCAGCAGAGAACGCACCTCTCGTTCCATGTCTTCGAATTTTTCTTTCAACAACCATTTCCGCCCGGCGATGGCCTGCTCCCGCAAGGAGCCGCTGGCGGGATTGGCCGGGACTTTGCCGAGATGCAAAATCATGGGTTCATCTGGTTTGTCGGCGAATTTATACTCCCCCATGCTCACTGGAAAATCCATCACGGCCTTGTCCCAATAATGGCCCGGTGATTCAAAACCATTGATGCCGAGCTTTGCAAAAGCTTGCCAATTGCGAATGAGAACGTTGGTATAAACCAACGGGATTTTCTGTTGGTCTACCAGTGCTGTGCGTTGGGCTAGATCAAGCTCAGGCGCAATGTAAGGTATGACCTGATGGAAACAGGCGAAGATGGCGTGGTTGGCCGTCACTTGGAAATTTTGTCCGCCTACGGAGTATATCACATCCACTGCCTTGGCATCTGCAATTGGTCCCTGGTGTTTCACTTGCAATGCTGTAGCATTCAGGCGCAGGCGCACTGCCGCATCGGTCCGATCCAGTTTGCTGTAGTCACAAACCGCCGTCACAATGTCTTCCATTGTAGTTCCCGGCATGGAGCCCGGAACAAGGCTCCGCACCAACAGACGGGCAATGCTGGCATTGCCATCAGGGAAATGGAAAATATATTCGTCGGGGTCGGTCTGCACCAGGCGACCAGAGGGACTCATGGATTTCAAGGCCTTCTCGCCCAAATCCATGGCCCCAAAACCGGGGTTGCCAATCGCCCAAGCGTCGGCGCAACTCACGGCATCTATGCCAACGCCAAAATATTCGGTGGTGGTGAAGGCAAAGTAGTCGATAACCTGTTGATCAGCCTTCACATGGTCTTTGAGGAATTCACGGTAGGTCAGCTTGGCCATCATTGCCACCTTGTCGTCGCGGCTGAGTCCGACAAAAAAATCCGTTTCGTCATCAAGCAACTTGATCAGGTCGGCTTTTGCCTTTTCATTAAGCGGTGTGTTCGGCACCCATTCCGAAGCTTTTTCGGTTTTCACAACCATTTTGTCTTCGCCAAAAACTTCCTTGGCAAAAAAGAAACCGTCGCCCAGTCCACGGTTCTCATACCACTTGGCATCATAGTAACCGTTGAATTTGGCAACATCGACGCCGAGTGATGCCAGCAATGTGTTTACGGCAGGCGAAAAATAGCTGGGTGTTTGCAAGGACTGTGAGCCACCATAGCCTATCAATTTTTTGCCGCTGCTTGAGGTAAATTCATTGCGTTTGGCATGGCCGCCAAAATCATCGTGGTTGTCGAGCAACAGAATTTTGCTCGCTGGCCCATTTTGCTGGCGGTAGAGATAAGCCGCTGCAAGTCCGCTGATTCCGGCACCGATAACCACCAGGTCATAGGTTTCGCCCGTCTGCGTTACTTGCCCAGCCTCAAATATTTCACCATCGCGCGAGGCCCGCATCAGTTTGTGCATGCCTTCGAATGAACCGGCATGATGACCGCGCAGGCCGGTCAATGCGGGAGGGTAGTTTTCTGCAGCGATGGCAGGTGATGCTCCGCCTGCAGCCAACAATCCACCAACGGCGAAGGCTGTTCCATTCAAGAAATCCCTGCGGGTGATTGATGCACACATGCCCAGTTCTGCATCAGAAAGTTTCAACATGGTTTTCTCCTGTATTGGGCCCATCAGGCAATCATGCAATAACGCGGTTTGGCAACCCTATCCGTTCAACTGGACCCTCGCCCAAACAGCGCGGCATAAAGTTTCTTGTCGCGACCATATACATCGGTCCGGAACTCGATGCCGTTGTTGGTGGCAAAGGCTGTGGCATAAACGATGTGAATGGGAATTTTGCGCGGCAAGGACACTTTAGTGGTTTTGCCGTCATCCCAAATGGCATCAATTTCCGTTTGCGACATGCCGGTTTTTTCACCCAACAGATCATAGGCAAAATCGATTGGTTTGGACAGTCGAATGCAGCCATGGCTGAAAGCCCGAGAGGTATTGGCGAATTTGTCCTTGGCGGGTGTGTCATGCAGGTAAATATTATGCGGATTGGGCAGCATGAATTTCACTTTGCCCAGTGCATTTTTCGGTCCCGGCCTTTGCCTGAACGTGAAGGGAAATTTACCTGAACCATATGCGCTCCAGTTCACACTTGCCCAATTCGCCAGTTTTCCACCGGCCAACAGATCAAACTCGTCGGCATAGTGAAGCGCGTTGGCTTTCAACTTCGGCAACATTTCTTTCGTCGCGATGCTGTAGGGCACTGTCCATGTTGGATTGAGTTCAACATATTCCAATTCATCGGAAAATTCTGGTGTTTGGGTTGCGACTGCGCCTGTCACAACATTCATGCGCTGGAAAGTCTTGCCTGCCTTCACCCACTGCAATTCGAAGGCAGCGATATTCACCAGAAAATGTTCCTCACCCAAATTGTCCGGCATCCAGCGCCAGCGTTCCATGTTGAGGATAATTTGTTTGCGCCGTTCTTCCGGCGACACGTTCATGGCGATGATGGTTTGCTTGCCAAACAAGCCCTTGGCTTCAAGACCGTGGCGGGTTTGAAATTTCTTGACGGCCTCAACCAGCGCACCGTCATACTTTGCAGACCCATTTTCCGGTCCTCCATAGTCGCCGGTGAAAGTCAGGAGGTTGCGAACGATCGGCACGCGGGCATCGCTCTGACCTGGTTTCAAAGCTGCACCTTGATTGATTTCCGGCCAATCTACGCCTTGCGCAATAGCAATGGTGTAGGCTTTTAGAATGCGCTTCAGAACCTGATAGTGATTGTTCTTCGGTTCAAAAGCCGAAAGATATCTCACAGGGTCTTTTTGCTTGTTCATTTCAGTAAGCACCCGCAGGGCATCAATGGTCTTGCGGGTGCGGAACAAGTTGGGATCGACCTTCTGTGGCGTGACCCGGCCGATTTTCAAGTCCGCTGCATAGGCAATATAGAAAGCAGAAAAATATAACTCGGCTTCGGCTGCCGATTGCGGATCATCGGGGTCCAAGCGATCCCGGATGTTGGACAATGAACCAGCGGGATAGTCTTCAGGATCCAAGCCATCAAGATTGGCCTGATACATTTTTTGCAGGAACGGTGTCATGCGCGCCGTATCGACCCAATAAATGCTGCCGTTGTTGCGCAAGTAATGGGCCGTCAGGCTGCTGCGGACTTTTTCAATCGGCAGCGGCAATCTTCCGGAATTTGTGAGGATGGAAGAGATGGCAGATTTGATTTCTTCGCTGGAAGCCGCCTGTGCTGAGAGATTGCCCAACGCCGCAACGAACAGCACCAAACAAGTCAAGATCTGCAGTATGAATCGCATAACGTCTCCGCTGGCCTCTGGCCGCAACTTGAATCAATCACCCCGACAATCAACACCATAGCCGAAATCAGACATTGAGCAAAAGATACTCGCGCTCCCAGGAGCTGATCACCCGCCGGTAATGTTGCATCTCCTCAAACTTCACATCCTGATAGGCTTCAACGAATTTGGCCCCCAGCACTTGTTTCAAGGCCTTGTTGTAATTCAGCTTGTCGAGGGCTTCATCAAGGCTGATCGGCAGCGTATGGGCAAAGCGATAAGCCGAGCCTGTTACAGGATCCGTGGGCTTTAGCCGCTCCACCATGCCAAGATATCCGCAAGCCAGGGAGGCCGCAAAGGCCAGATAGGGATTGGCATCGGCGCCGGTCACGCGGTTTTCAATGCGGGTGTTGGAGGCATCGGACGATGGTACACGCAAGGGAACCGTGCGGTTGTCAACGCCCCAGTGCACATTGGTTGGCGCATCGGAGTCGGGCACCAAGCGGCGGTAGGAATTTACGTTGGGTGCACATAGCGGTAAGGCGGCTGCGAGATAACGTTGCAAGCCGGCGATGTGACTGAGGAACAGCTTTGAATATTTACCGTCCTTGCCGGCAAAGATGTTTTTGCCCGTGCGATTGTCCAAAACGGATTGATGCAGGTGCATGGCAGACCCCGGCTCATTGGCATGGGGCTTGGCCATGAAGGTTGCAAACATGTCGTGCTTCAAAGCAGCCTCGCGCACCGTGCGCTTGAACAGAAAAACCTGATCAGCCAGCTCCAGCGGATCGCCGTGGTTGAAGTTGATTTCGAGCTGGGCTGGTCCGCTTTCATGGGACAGCGTGTCAACGTCCAGCTCCATGGCTTCGCAGTAATCATAAATATCATCCACTACGGGATCAAAGTCATTGGCAGCTTCAATGCCAAAGGCCTGGCCGCCGGGTTCCTTGCGTCCTGATCTACCAACAGCTGCTTCCAAGGGATAATCGCTGTCAGGATTGCGCTTCACCAGATAGAATTCGAGTTCAGGTGCCACCACTGGCCGCCAGCCTTTTTCCTTGTAGAGCGCCAACACGCGACGAAGCACATGGCGCGGCGAGATCTCAACGGGATCATCATTCAGATGGTATGCATCGCAGATGACTTGCGCCGTTGGATCCTTGTACCACGGCACAATGCGGATGGTGTCAACATCAGGCTCCATGTAAATGTCGATGGCGCTGTCGCTCACCGCATTGGTGTCTGCAACATAGCGGCCATTGATGGTGAGGGTAAAAACTTCCTCGGGAATGCGCAAGCCGCGTGAACGTTGGCCTTTCAAGAATTTTTTGGGCGGCAGAATTTTACCGCGTGCCGTTCCCGACATGTCTGCCACCAGACATTCAACTTCGCTGATGCGGCCTTGGGTTATGTATTCTTCGAATTTCTGATTGCTCATGGCACCCTGCAAGATTGACTGGCCAGAGCTTAGCCTGATTTGTTGCAGTTTCGGAAGGGGGCAGCTAGGTTTCAATGGCCATGCGCGCTTCTCATACTGCACTCTCCTACTATCAGGCCTCGACCAACCTCGAACTTCCGGCTGAAACGCTGACGGGAAACATGACCGCTGATGTTGTTGTAATTGGCGCCGGATTCACCGGGCTTTCTGCCGCCCTGGAATTGGCGGAAGCCGGATACAAGGTCATTGTGCTAGAGGCCGGGTGCATCGCCTCAGGGGCGTCGGGCCGTAATGGCGGGCAAATCTGTACCGGATTTTCTTCCGGGCAAGCCAAACTGATTGCCCAACTTGGCAACAGTGATGCCCGGAAATGCTTTGCCATTGCCGAGGACGCCAAACTGTTGATCGAACAACGGATTGCGAAACACCAAATCAATTGCGATCTCACATGGGGATATCTGCATTGTGCAACAAAGCCCGGACAAGCCGATGCTTTGAAGACATGGCGCGATGAGTGGAACGAACTTGGCTATGAAGGTTGCACGTTGCTCTCCAAATCAGCACTCGAAGAAAGGCTGGGAAGCAAACTTTATCATGGTGCGTTGCGCGAAGCACGGGCAGGTCATTTTCATCCCCTGAACTATTGTTTGGGTTTGGCAAAAGCCGCAAAGCAGGCCGGAGCTGTAATATATGAAAATACACCCGTGCTTGAAGTCAGCACAGGAACAATGCCGTGGGCAAGAACAACAGTTGGCAAGGTGAGTGCCAAGTTCATGGTCATCGCTGGCAATGCCTATTTGGGCAAAACCGTGCCAGCCCTCCATGGCCGTATCATGCCGGTGACGAGTTTCATCATTGCCACTGAACCTCTCGGCGAAGAAGTGGCAGCAAGTCTTGTGCGTGACAATGAAGCCGTGGCAGACACCAATTTCATCCTCGATTATTTCCGCCGCACTTCGGACCATCGCTTGTTGTTTGGGGGGCGCGCCAATTATTCCACCATGGAACCCTCTGATCTCGGCGCTTACATGCGTCCGCGCATGGACCGGGTGTTTCCCCAATTGAAAAGTGCACGCGTTGATTTTGCATGGGGCGGCTATATCGCCATCACCTCAAACCGCATTCCCGATTGCGGCAGACTTTCGCCAACCACCTATTATGCCCACGGTTATTCCGGCCAAGGCGTGGCACTGGCGCAGATGTATGGCAAGCTGATGGCCGAAGCCATTCGCGGCACGGCGGAAAAATTCGATATGCTGTCCCGTGTGAAGCACCTGCCCTTCCCTGGCGGCGCTGCATTGCGCATGCCATTGCTGGTGGCGGCCATGCTGTATTATCGGATGAAGGATGCGCTGGGTTAAGAAGTGGGGCAGTCAGATGTTCTATTCTTGCATCACTTGGCCCCGAGCACCTTTTTGCCACGCCTTGAGGCAGAGATATTCCATGATAAGCGCCGCCGCCGCACCCGACGTGATTTCGGCATGGTCGTAGGGTGGTGACACTTCCACCATGTCCATGCCAACAAAATTGATATTCGTCAGTTTACGGATGATTGATGCGGTCTGGTGATAAGTCAGTCCGCCGGGAATGGGGGTGCCTGTTCCGGGGGCAGCAGATGGATCAAGGCAGTCGATGTCGAAGGTGAGGTAGGCTTTTGACGTGCCGACCTTTTTCGCAATGATTGCTGCAATGTCAGCAGCGCTGCTTTCATGCACTTCGTCGGCATAGATGATGCGGAAACCCATGGTGGTTTCGCCTGTGAATGTGGTGCGGATGCCAATTTGCACGGACTTGAGGGGATCAATCAAGCCTTCGCGCACCGCATAACCAAACATCGTGCCATGATCGATGCGGCCACCGGAATCGATTTCAACATCGCGGTGGGCATCGAAATGCACCAGCGCGAGAGGCCCATGCTTTTTAAAATGGGCTTTTAGCAGCGGATAGGAGATATAGTGATCGCCGCCCAAGGTAATCAACTCTGCACCGGATGAAATGATTTCCGTGGCGTGGCGCTCGAGAGTTTCAGGAAAGTTTTCCTTCTTGCCCCAATCAAAAAAACAATCGCCGTAATCAATCACACCCAAAGTGTCGAAGGGATCAAAATTCCACGGCCAGAACGGACCCCAAGCATTTTCAGCTGAAGCCCGTCGAATACCTTCCGGGCCCATGCGTGTGCCGGAACGGTGCGAGACAGCTTGATCAAAAGGAACACCTGTGATGGCAATATCGACGCCCGTAAGATCACGGGTATATTTGCGGCGCATGAAGGAAAGCGCACCACCATATGTGGCCTCCCAATTGGTGCCTTTTATATTGTCGCGCAAAAACGCGTCATCCCCCGGCTTGCGACCGAGTTTATCCATTTCGAGAGCCATTTTAGTTTACTCCGTCAGCACAAGACTGTCTGCGGGCTGCCAGCTTACCCAGATTTTCTCGCCATGGCTGACCCCTGCTCCGCCTTCGCGGCTGTCGTTTTGCACGTTGACCGAGATGTGGTCGCCATTGCCTAGTTCCGCCACCACTTCGCTCCAATCGCCAAAATAAGCCACGTCGCGGACTTTGGCTGATGCCTTGATCAAGCCTGCCCCTTTGGGTTCAGACTTCGCCAATTTGAGTTTTTCAGGTCGCACGGCGATGGTCAGATTTTGCGGGCAGGATTTGTCGGTTACGACTTCCATCTTGCCAATGCCCTTGGCCTCACAAAGCACGGTTTTGCCCTTTTGGCCAATCAGCTTGGCGTCAAACATATTCACCTTGCCGATGAAATCCGCCACAAAACGATTGGTCGGTTGTTCGTAGAGTTCTGCCGGAGTGGCGATTTGTTGAATGGCACCTTTGTTCATCACGGCGATGCGCGACGCCATGGAGAGCGCTTCATCCTGATCGTGTGTGACGATGATGAACGTGATGCCGACTGTCTTTTGCAGGTGGGTGAGTTCAAGCCGCATGTCATCGCGCAATTTCGCATCGAGTGCTGACAAGGGTTCGTCCAGCAACAACACTTTTGGCCGCTTCACCAAAGCGCGGGCCAAGGCAACGCGCTGGCGCTGGCCACCTGACATCTGATCAGGTTTGCGATCAGCCAGATGCGCGAGCTTGACCATCTCCAGGCCTTCACTCACACGGGTCTTCACTTCTGCTTCCGGAACACCCGTGACGCGCAGACCATAGGCCACGTTATCGGCCACGGTCATGTGGGGGAACACCGCATAGGATTGGAACACCATGTTGGTGGGGCGCTTGTTGGGCGGCGTATAAGCCATGTCTTCGCCGCCGATGAGGATGGCACCCTCTGATGGCGTGTCGAGGCCGGAAATCATGCGCAGCAGTGTGGTCTTGCCGCAGCCTGATGGCCCCAGCAGCGCAAAAAATTCGTTCTGCAAAATATCAACCGAGACATCATCCACGGCTGTGACACCACCCGGATAGCGGCGTGACACATTGCGAACGGATACGATGGGTTCTGTCATGATCAGTGACCAGCCTTGTCTGTTGATTGCAGTTTCATGGCCAGAACGGTGGCCGCGATGGTGATGATGATAAGCAAGGTCGACGCGGCATTGACTTCATATTTCACGCCGGTTTTGACCATGGAATAGATTTTCACCGGGAAGGTAACGGTCTCTGGCCCAGCCGTGAAAAAGGTGATGACGAAGTCGTCGAGTGACAGAGTGAAGGCCAATAATGCACCGGAAATCAGGCCCGGCTTCATGAACGGCACAAGGATTTTCCAGAAGGTTTGCATTTCACTTGCGCCCAAATCCTTGGAGGCCTCTTCAAGTTGCCGGTTGAAGCCGACCAGTCGCGAGCGCACGACCACGGCGACGAAAGGAAAACAGAATGCGATGTGAGCGATAATGATTGTCGTCAGGTTAAATGGCCAAATGGCCTTGGCCAAGGCTTCGGTCATTCCGGTGTAGTTGAAAAACATCAACAAGGCCACGCCCATGCAAATTTCAGGAATGACAATGGGAAGCCCCATCACCGCTTCATAGCCCGGCTTGAAAGGAAATTTGAAACGCCACAGCATCACAGCGACCATGGTGCCAATGACCGTCGCAAATATAGTGGTGATAAATGCAATCGTGAGCGAGTTCATCATCGCGTCAAAAATGGCGTCGTTGTTCCAGGCCTTTGGGTAATTCTCGAAAGTGAATTCCTTCCAAACCCCGCTGCGGTTCTGCATGTTGAAGGAAAAAGCAATGAGAACAAAAATCGGCAGGTAAAGCACCAGCAGTGTTACGATGAACAGCGTGCGCATCCAGATACGCCGTGAAAATTCAAGCGGGCCCTGCCCCGGTTTCAGTTGCCCTGTCTTTAATAATAATGGCATCAGGCTCCACCTCCTTTGCCGCGTCTTTGGTAACCCCATTGCGCGAACAACACGATAAAGGTGAGGAACATCAGAATGAAGGAAAGTGCTGCGCCAAATGGCCAGTCGTTCGATGAACCAAACTGGGTTTGAATGACGTTGCCGATCATCCATGAACGGGTACCTCCCAATTCGTCGGAAATCAGGAACATGCCGAGGCATGGGATAAACACCAATATAATGCCTGTCACGACGCCCGGCATGGTCAGCGGAAATGTGATCTTCCAGAATGTTTGCGCTTGGGTTGCGCCAAGATCGAGGCTGGCTTCCAGAAAACTGCGATCAAGTCGCTCGATGGTCGAATAGAGCGGCAAAACCATGAAGGGCAGAAAAACGTAGAACAGGCCGAAGATGACGGCTCCTGTATTACTCAGAAGTTCAAAGGGACCAAGCCCCACCATACCCAGTGCTGAGTTGATCACCCCCTTGGCTCCCAGCGTGGTTTTCAAGGCATAAGTGCGGATCAACAGGTTAATCCAGAATGGCAGGATGATGGCCAGCAAAAGCAGGGGACGCCATTTTTCTGGAGCAAAGCAGATGCCAAAAGCGATGGGGTAGCCAACAAGCAGGCAAGCCAGTGTTGCCAAACCGCTCCACCACAGGGTGCGCAGGAAAATCGAAATGATGTCGGCGTTGAAGGCGCGCAGATAATTGCTGATGCCAGTGAAGTAGCTGTACTCATTGATCGACACTTGGCCATCAATGATGGCCTTGTCGGAAAACGACAGAATGAGCAGGAAGCCCAGGGGAATGACAAAAAACAACACGAGCCAAAAGGTTCCCGGTGTTGCCAGCGTCCAGAAAACGCTGCGATTGTTTTTCCAATCGTCCAATTTGAAAGCCCCCGGTTGTCGTTACCCGTAAAAGGTTAGCTGAGTAAATTCAGCAGGGCAACCGGGGAAGTAGGCATTCATGCAACGTCCCCCACCTCCGTCGCTCCGCGCCACCTCCTCCCCGATGAAGAATCGGGTTGGAGGGCATTCAATGAATACCGGTCTCCAACTTTACCCTCTAACCCGCCACTTCGGCGGGGAGGAGGTGCCCAAAGGGCGGAGGTGGGGAGCATGTATCACCCCAACCGGGCGGACTGCGTGCGCCGTAGCCCACTTGGGGGAAGGGGCATGGGGTCACTTACTTGCTATCAAGCAGCCTGAATGGCTGTCCACATTTCATCACGCACTTTCAGGGCTTCTTCGCCCAGATAAGAGGCATATTCACATTTCGCCAAAACATCCGCTGGTGGGAAAATGGCGGGATTGTTTTGATAGGCCGCATCCATCAAATCGCGGGCACCTTTGTTGGGTGTTGCATATTGGATGGTTTCAGCAATGTGTTTTCCGGCTTCAGCATCAAAAACAAAGTTGATGAAAGCCAAGGCATTTTCTGGATGGGGAGCCCCTGCAGCAATGGCCAAGGTATCTTCCCAAACATTGCCGCCCTTTCCCGGAATGACGTAGGACAAGTCACTGTCCTCCATCATCACTTGGGCGATGTCGCCATTGTATTCCATGGTCAAATCAACTTCACCTTGCGCCAGCAAATCCTGGCCATTGTCATCGGCATATTTTTTGACGATGGACTTGGCGGAGATGAGCAGGTCTTTGGCCTTGTTCAATTCAGTGAGGTTGGTGGAATTGTAACCATAGTCCAGGTACTTCAAGGCGCAGCCCAGAGTGTGTTCCTGATCACCAAGCAGAGCCACACGACCTGCATATTTCTGGTCGTCAAACAGCCATTTCCAGCTATCCGGTACACCTTCGACTTTTGACTTGCGATAGCCGATACCGACAGTTCCCCACATATAGGGCAGCGAGTATTTGCGGCCTGGATCGAATGACGGGTTCAGGAAGGCCGGATCGATGTTTTTCATGTTCGGGATTTTGCCGTGATCGAGTTCAACGATCATCTTGGCCTTGATCATGCGTTCCACTTTGTCGTTTGTCGGCACAATCACGTCATAGCCGGGGTTGCCGGCCTTGAGTTTGGTAAAAAGCTCATCGCCATCGGCAAACAGGTCGAGCTTCACTTCAATGCCAGTGGCCTTGTTGAAGTCAGCGAGGGAGTGTTCGCCAATGTAAGTATCGTAATTGTAAAAGCTCAGTTTCTTTTCTTCTGCAGACATGGCGTTGCGCGGCAGGAAGGTCATGGCGGCAAACAGGCCAGCTCCCTTCATGACACTGCGGCGGCTGGGGCGGAATTTGGATTTCATTGTCATTGTATCTTACCCTCGGTTGTTGGTCACGGTTCAATTCCGGAACGCCGCACAGAACAGCCAAGGCCGCCCTTGCGTGTCAGTCTCACATCTCAGTTTTCACGTCTTCATAGGTTTTGTCGAGAGCAATCCGCGCCAGTTTTACCAGCTCGTCGATTTGAAGTTTAGTGATACAAAATGGCGGCGCCAAGACCATGGTGTCCCAACAGGCCCGCATCACCAACCCGGTTTTGAAACAGTGATCACGGCAAATAGTGCCTACACGGCCGGAATCGTGGAAGCGTTCACGGGTCGCCTTGTTTTTGGCGAGCTCAATCGCACCGATCAGGCCAACCGACCGGGTTTCTCCAACAATTGGGTGGTCAGTCAGGCTGGCCAGGGCCTGGTTGAAATAAGGTCCGAGTTCTGCAACACGTTCCACCAGCTTTTCGTCCTGGATGATTTCGATATTGCGAAGAGCAACGGCGGAGGCCACAGGATGGCCATCATAGGTCATGCCATGGTTGAAGTCGCCGCCCTTTTCGAAAAATGGCTCCAGCAGTTCCTTTGAAAACGCCACGGCACCAATGGGCAGATAGCCCGATGACAAGCCTTTCGCCATGTTCACAATGTCAGGCTCGTAACCATAGGTTTCAAAGCCAAACCAGTTGCCGGTGCGGCCAAAACCGCAGATCACTTCGTCGGAGATGATCAGGATGCCATATTTTTTGCAAATGCTCTGGACTTCGGGCCAATAGGTTGAAGGGGGAATGATGACACCAGCAGCACCTTGAATGGGTTCTCCGATAAAGGCCGCCACATTGTCGGGTCCGACTTCGAGGATTTTCTTTTCGAGTTCGGCAGCCGCATCAAGGCCAAATTCCTCCGGCGACTTGTCACCACCGAAATCGAACCAATGGGGTTGCTGGATGTGATGGAAACCATCAAGCTGTGTGCCGCCCTGCTCATGCATGCCCACCATGCCGCCCAGATTGGCGGCAACCCAAGTGGAACCATGATAGCCGCGTTTGCGGCCAATGAAATGCTGGCGATAGGGCTTGCCCATGACCTTCCAATAATGGCGCACGAAACGCACAATCGTGTCATTGCCCTCGGAACCGGAATTGGTGAAGAAAATATGCTGGAAACGCTCTGGCAAAACCGAAGAAATCTTGGTGGCCAGCTCTGTGGCGGGCACCGTCGTTGTCTTGAAAAACGTGTTGTAATACGGCAAATCCAGCATCTGTCGGTAAGCCGCATCAGCCAGTTCCTTGCGGCCATAACCCACATTCACACACCAGAGGCCAGACATGCCATCCAGAATCTTGTTACCCTTGCCATCCCAGATGTAAATCCCGTCGGCATGGGTGATGACACGGGGACCGCCCGCAGCGTGAAACGCCTTATGATCCGTGAACGGATGAAAATGATGGGCGATGTCGTTCTTTACGACTTCTTCGATATTGATGTTCTTCTGATGGATTGACATGGCAATCTCCTGCACATTTGTTTGGGGCGAAACGGATCGCCAGATTCATCAAGTGCAAGTGGCGCTAGGGCTTGAAACCGATACGGGCGCAATTGACCATTACATCGTCACGCAGGGTGCGGCGGGATGCAGCAGCAATTGCAGCGTCAATGTTGCGGTTTTTGAACATCAGCCACTATCGCATGCCCCGGCGCAGTGTTCAAGCTGGGGGAAGCGACGCGGCTTTACGGTATTTTTGGTAGCGCCAAACGCTTACAGGGATAAGCCCTACATAAACAGCAGCCCCCACTAGCAGCGTTTGCCAAGGAAAACTAATCATGCAGACAATGGCGAGCCCCGCAACCGCAAGTATAGGCAACACCAGATCACGCGGCACTTTTGAAACTGTCTTGCCAGAGAATGTGGGCACGCGACTGACCAGCAAAATCGCAATGACTACAACATAGGGCGCAATGTATATGGCGTAACGGTGGCCTTCTGTATCCCCTTGAAGGAACCCGATATAGAGCGGCACCATGGCCAATGCAGCGCCTGCGGGTGCTGGCATGCCCGTGAAAAATGCCGCGGCCCAAGCGGGTTTCAAAGGGTCTTCGAGCATGACATTGAAACGCGCCAGTCGCAGCGCACAGGCAACCGACAACATGAGGCAGATGGTCCAACCCAAGGGGCGGAAGGTGTTGAGGGACCAGAAATAAATCAGCAAGGCGGGTGCCACACCGAAATTCACAAAGTCGGCAAGGGAATCCAATTCCGCCCCAAAACGTGATGTGCCTTTCAGCATGCGGGCCAATCGGCCATCCACGGCATCAAGGAATATCGCCAGAATGACAGCTGCAACAGCAATTTCAAAACGGCCTTCAAAAGCCAGCCGAATGGCGGTAACACCACTGCACAAGGCCAGCAACGTGATGATATTCGGCAGCAAAAAGCGCACAGGTACGGTTTTGAAACGCCGCTTGGGCGGATTTTCAGAAAACTGCTCTTCTGTTTCAGTTTCCACGTTATCAACCTTTACGGCTCAGGCGTTGGGTTCCCTGTTGAGCGAGGTCAGCCAATACGGTTTCCCCGGCGATTGTTCGCTGGCCAAGGCAAGCAAGGGGAGCCACACCTTTTGGCAAATACACATCGACGCGGCTGCCAAAGCGGATTAATCCAAATCTTTGACCAGCAGAAAGGCGATCCCCTTCGTCGACGAATTTGACAATGCGACGGGCCACCAAGCCGGCAATTTGCACAACGCCAATCTGCTGGCCACTTTCTACATCAATGGTTAGCGCCTGACGCTCATTGTCTTCACTGGCCTTGTCGAGTTCGGCGTTGAGAAATGCTCCCGGCACATAGGTGAGTTTGGCAATGCGGCCCTCCATCGGACTGCGGTTCACATGCACATCAAACACATTCATGAAAACCGAGATGCGGGTGTGGAGTTCGCGTGGCAAATCCAGCTCCGGTGGCGGGATGACATCAACGATGGAACTCACCCTGCCATCAGCTGGCGATATGACCAAGGTTTTGGAAAGCGGCGTGACGCGCTCAGGGTCACGGAAAAAATAGGCGCACCAGGCGGTCAGCACCACGCCAATCCAGGCCAGCACATCGATGTTAAACCAAAACAACACAAGGGTTACAGCCGCAAAGATCGCGACAAAACGCCAACCCTCCCGGTGAACCGGTGCAATCGAAGAGGTAATGCTGTCTATGATGGTCATCTGATTTCCAAATTTGCGTCAACTTGGCGGACCCTCTAGCCCATATACATGAAAAACAAAAGGCCGCGAACCAGCCCCACATGTGTTCGCCGCCTCCTGTTTGCGTGTCCTTCGACACTCGAATATCAATGCAGCCGCGTTGTACCTACAGCGACCCGGCGCTGGAATGGCAAGACGACCGCGTTGTAGTCGTTGGCGGGGCGCGAGAATGCATCGCCAAAGCTTGTCTCTTCCTCGAACACGGGCATGACAGACGCCAAAGCTTCGGTGCGCACGGCAGTTCCTGTGGCGACAGCTTGAAACGTGTCGTGGCCCAGCTCGATCAGTTCAATGCGCAGGCTGACAACAGCGTCTGCACCTTTTTCCACGGCAACGCGAAACAAGGCGGCTTCGGCATCTTCGCGCACTTTGGCGAGGCCTTCAGCCACGTCGTTCATGTCCATGGGTTCCAGGGCACGCAGGCCCACGGTTTTATTCTTCAAGATGCGGCGTGACCACAAAGCGGTGCCGCGCACATAGCCGAGCGATTCTTCAATTGAACGTCCAGCAATGGTTTCTAAAGTTGATACTCTCATTTGACTGGTCCCCAAATTGGTGGCGCTGCTCCTTCTTTGATGGGTGCTTCACGCCGGTTGGATTTTCCCCCACGTTGTCCGTGGCATGGGAACACCCTGCGCTTCAATCGTAAACAAAAATGAATCCACGCGGGATTTGATTCAAGTTTTCAGCAAAATTGCTGCAATTGTTGACAGCAGCGTTAACGCCCTGTTTTGGGCTGTGCTTACGAATTGGTTGATTCATACCAGCGGCCATTTGAAACAACGCTCTGCCTTCGACTGAACGGGATCAAAAAATCACCTGCGTCCCCCACCTCCGCCCCTTCGGGGCACCTCCTCCCCGATGAAGAATCAGGGTGGAGGGTGGAGGGTGAAGTTGGAGACCGGTATTCATCAAGTGCCCTCAAACCCGATTCTTCATCGGGGAGGAGGTGGCGCGAAGCGACGGAGGTGGGGGGCCACAAGCGACCTCTGCAAACAACCATTGATGCGGTCAATTCATGGGGCCGTTGGTATCAGGATTTACTTACCAAAGCCAGCGCCACGTCTTCGGCTTTTGCACCACGAACGTCCAGATTTGCCGCCAGTTTCTTGCGGGCTTCTTCAGCTTCCTGCTGCCTGTTCCACAGTCTGGAGTAAATACCCTTCTTGCGCAGCAGGGCCAAGTGGCTGCCGCGCTCGGCGATCAGGCCCTTGTCGAGCACGATGATTTCATCGGCATCGACAACCGTTGACAGGCGATGGGCAATCACAAGTGTCGTGCGGTTGCGCGACACCTGCTTGAGGGCCTTTTGAATATCCTGCTCGGTGAATGTGTCGAGGGCAGAAGTGGCTTCGTCCAACACCAGGATGGGCGGTCCTTTGAGGATGGTGCGGGCAATCGACACACGCTGCTTTTCACCGCCGGACAATTTCAGACCGCGTTCACCGACCTGCGAGTCATATTGTTTCGGCAGACTCATGACGAAATCGTGGATTTGCGCCATTTTTGCAGCAGCGATGATTTCATCCTGGTTGGCAGCGGGTCTGCCATAGCCAATGTTATAGGCAATGCTATCATTGAACAGCACCGTATCCTGCGGCACCATGCCAAGGGCGCGGCGCAGGCTTTCCTGGGTAACGGTTTCGATGTCCTGGCCATCAATGGTGATGCGACCCGCGGTTACATCATAGAAACGGAATATCAGCCGTGAAATTGTCGACTTGCCAGCCCCTGATGGACCGACGATGGCAACGGTTTTGCCAGCTGGAACTTCGAATGAAATGCCGCTGAGAATGGGCCGTTCCTTGTCATAAGAAAATTTGACGTTTTCAAAAACAATATGGCCTTTACCGGGCGCGAATGGTTTGGCGTTCGGCTTGTCCTTGATGTCGGGCGCCTGCCCCAGAACATCCAGCATGCCGTTTACGTCCATCAGGCCCTGCTTGATTTCGCGGTATGAGGAACCAATGAAATTCAGTGGCATGTAAAGCTGGATCATCAGGGCATTGATCAAAACGAAATCGCCGATGGTGTTCTGGCCTTTGGAAACGCCCACAGCTGAAAGCAGCATGACGATGGTGAGGCCAATGGAATAGATGATAGCTTGGCCGGAGTTCAAAACCGCAAGCGAGACCCAGGTTTTGATCGAGGCCTTTTCATAAATCGCCATGGCGCCGTCGT
Source organism: Hyphomicrobiales bacterium (assembly GCA_031417515.1). Lineage (GTDB taxonomy): Bacteria > Pseudomonadota > Alphaproteobacteria > Rhizobiales > Aestuariivirgaceae > Aestuariivirga. The sequence goes on along the minus strand of JANOVS010000001.1, from coordinate 25,707 downwards.
AGCGCTTGGCTTCATGGTCTTCATTGCCGAAATATTTCACCGTCTCGAAGTTGAGCAGGCTGTCGATGGCTTTGCCGCCAGCATCAGTATCGGCCTCATTCATGGTGCGGCGAATGCTCATGCGCCATTCGGTGGCCCAATAGGTGAAGGCAATGTAGGCAACGATGGTCACCAAAACGATGACAGCATAGAGCCAACCAAAGCTGAAGGCGAGAATGCCACACACCATCAAGATTTCAAATCCAGTCGGCACCGTGTTGAACAGGGCAAAACGCAGCACCGAATCCACACCATTGATGCCGCGCGACATGACACGGCTCAGGCCGCCTGTTTTGCGTTCAAGATGAAATTTGAGTGAGAGGGCATGCAAGTGGCGGAAAGTTTCCGTGGCCAGTTGCCGGACGGCGCGTTGCCCCACCTTGGCAAAAATCGCATCACGCAATTGCGCGAAGACAACCATGAAAATGCGCCCCGTCCCATAGGCCAGCACCATGGAAACGGCGACGCTGATGACGATGGTTGCCGGATCTTTTGATGCTGTCAGGGCATCAGTGGCATATTTGAAGGCATAAGGTGCCATCACCGTAACGATCTTCGACGCGATCAACAAGCCAAGGGCAATCACCACACGCAATTTCAGGTCAACGCGGCCCTCAGGCCACATATAGGGGACAAGCCCCTTCATGGTCTCCCATTGGCCTTTTTCGCCAGTTGCCAACGTCATCGAGGTGTTCGCCATACTCATGGTGCGGGACAAGCCTGTCAGTTCTGCTGTGGTGCAGTCAAAATTTGGCCGGGGTAAATCTTGTGCGGATTTTTTACTTGATCTCGGTTAGCCTCGTAAATCACTGTAAACATGCGGCCCTTGCCATAAATCTCGCGTGAAAGTTTCCACAGGTTGTTGCCGGGCTGAATGACAAGTTTTTGGGGGCCAAGCTTGACCGGTTCGGCAGCGTCCGCCGCCAACGGCGTATCTGCTACGGCAGGTGTATCGGTGGCAGTGGCGGCTTGCTGCTCGACCGCGGGCGTCTGAAGTTTCGCAGGCTCCTCAGCTGTCGGAACCTGCACTTCTTCAACAACAGTTTTTTCAATGGTGACGGAGCGCGTCTTGTCAACTGAAGCCACTACGGATTCCTCAGCTACGGGAGCCGCTGGTGTTTTCTTGATGACTGTTTCAGGCGTCACGATCTTGGCAGCGGCCACCACTTCGGCCGTTTCACGCAGGAATGGCAATTCGATGCGGCTTTGCACTTTGCCCAGTGTGTCGACAGCATCTGCCCGCAACATATGCTGTCCGGGCGTTACACGTTCGTCACCCCTGAATGTCCAAAGGCCATTGTCCGTTGTGGCAATTTCACCGGTCAGTTTATTGTCAACATAGAAGCGCACAATGTGACCGGGTCTGGCGCGACCGGAAAACACAATGTTGCCAGCCGAATCATAATCGACGGCGTTCAACTGCACTTCACCTGTTGCCGGGGCATCGTTTGCAGCAGGCACCTGAATGACAGTGGTAGGGGCAATGGGATCGATTTTGGCCACGAGGGCCGGGGCGTTTTCCTTGACAGCAACAATCACACTGCCTTCCGATTGCACGATCTCGCCATTTTTGGACATTTCAATCGTCAGGGCGCCAATGCCTTTTTTCATGGGCTTTTCCGGCACCAACACAAAGCTGCCATCATCATTTGCTGTGGTCTTGCCCACCAGTTTTCCGTTCCACTTGATTGTCACTTCAGAACCGGGGTCAGCCCGTCCAGCGATCACCGCATCGCCCGTGGCTTCAACCCGCACCGTGTCAAAAGCCGGGAGGATATTTTCCACCACAGGTGCGACAATTGGCACTTGTGTTTTGACTGCTGGCGTTTTCGGCGACTGTTCCGTTGTCACCGCCACAGCTGGCTCTTCCGGTTTTTTCGGTTCAATGACTACTTTCGGTTCGACAGGAGCAGGGTCTACAGGCGTTGCAATGGCGTCAACTTCGGGCACCACTTTTTCCGGCAGTTTTACTACAGGCGCTGCGACAGCGACTTGAGTTTCTTCGGCAGCTTTTGGCACGTCCACAACCTTGGGCGCATCCGTTGCCTTAGGTTGTTCAACGACTTTCGGCACTTCAGCAACTTTGGGCATTTCAACAATTTTTGGCACTTCAGCAGCTTTTGGCGCTTCAGCAACCTTGGGCGTTTCGACAACCGCTATTTTTTCTTCCGCCTTGGGTAACACCACTATCGGTGTTGGCACGTCAACGACCCGCACAGCTGCGTTACGTTGTTCCACCACATAGGCTGTGGCCATGGCCCCCATGGAAGCGGCGGCAATGGCGGAAAAAATCAGAAGAGGTTTCGCGTTCATGAATGTCGGTCCAATTTGTGCGTCGTCGTTTAGCACTAGATAGGTGATGTTTGGACGCTTATTAAGGCCCTACCCTTGAAATTGCAAAGATTCGGAAAGCCCATACCTGCCATGCGACCACCTGACCATCGTCTCTGCGTTTATTGTGGCTCCGCACCCGGTAAAGATCCCGCCTATGTTGCGGCGGCCCAGGCGCTGGGTTCCCACATGGCGGCGGCAGGTGTTGGCCTGGTTTACGGCGGCGGCAGCATTGGCCTGATGGGCGAAGTGGCGCGCGCTGTGATTGCAGGCGGCGGCCATGTCACCGGCATAATTCCGGAGTTCCTGGTGAGCAAGGAGCGCATGCAGGACGGCGTGCATGAACTGATTGTCACCACCAACATGCACGAGCGCAAAATGGCGATGTTTGAGCGATCCACAGGTTTTGTGGCCTTGCCCGGCGGCATCGGCACATTGGAAGAACTGGCAGAAATCCTGACGTGGGCGCAATTAAAACAACATGCCCGGCCCGTCGTGGTTTGCAATGTCATGGGATTTTGGGATGGGCTGCTGGAACTCCTCAACCATATGCGTGGTCAAGGCTTTATCAGGGATGGTTTTGAAGTGACCATGGACGTGGCCGATGGACCCGAGCAGGTTGTTCCCAGCTATTTCACCCGCCGCGCCTCAACCCGCGATGTGCCACCGGTGCAGGTCATTCAGGACAAGCTTTGAGCCTGTTTCTGGCGATCCTCGCGGATGGCGCTTACTGAATAAATTGCCAGTCCTATCCAAATCAGACCAAAGGAAAGCAACTTCCAGCGGTCAATGTGTTCGCCGAACATGAAAATCGCTGTCAGAAAAACCAGCGTTGGCGAAATGTATTGCAAAATGCCCGCCGTTGAATAGCGAAGGCGTTTGAGGGATGCCGCAAAAAACACCAGGGCACCCGTCGTCCACGCCCCACAGCCCATCAGCATGGCCGTGTCAAAGCCATTGCTGGCAAAGTGTGCGGTGCCGATTTTCATGAACCAGATTTCAGCGATGAGCAATGGCACGGCGATCACAGAAACTTCCACCATGAAGCCTTGTGTGGGTCCAACTGGCACGGTTTTGCGCAGCAAGCCATAAATACAAAAGCTGCCGCCAAGGGCCAGGCCCATCCACGGAAACACACCGCTGGCCACGGTTTGAACCACAACACCTGCTGAGGCAAAGGCGATGGCCAGCATTTGTGCCGGCGTGAAACGCTCGCCCAAGAATATATATCCGACAAGCACATTCAACAGCGGATTGATATAGTAGCCAAGACTCGATTCAAGGGCGCGGCCCACTTCAATCGACCAGATGTAAACCCCCCAATTAAAAACGATGATCGTTCCGGTGAAAGTCAGAATGGCCAGATGTCTGGGATTGGTGATGGCCCGCCACACATCCTTCCATTGCCCCAGCCACCAGATGATCAGCGCAGCCAATGGCAAGGACCAAAGCCCGCGATTGACGGCAATTTCAGCCGCAGGAATGTGGCGCATCAGGCCGAAGTAAACCGCCATGCCGCCCCACAGCAAATGGGCTGTCACATTAAACAAAACACCCTTGTGCTGTTCGCTCAGCGCATTCACTCGATCAATCATGGCGCGGCTTTAGTTGGTTCGGCCTGTTGCTGCAAAGCTATCGTTACACATGACTGTCATGCCGAAACACCTTCCCGCATGAGCTTGTAGGTAATGGCATCCAGCAGGGCTTGGAATGAGGCTTCAACAATGTTCGATGAAACGCCAACCGTGAACCAGCGTTCGCCCCTGCCATCGCGGCTTTCCACCAGCACGCGCGTGGTGGCTCCGGTGCCGCCATTCAGGATACGCACTTTGAAGTCCACCAGTTCCATGTCGCTGATGTGTTTCTGGTATTTGCCCAAGTCCTTGCGAAGCGCCACATCAAGGGCATTGATGGGGCCATTGCCTTCGCCGGCATTGATAAAGATCTCACCGTCGACTTTGACTTTAACCACGGCTTCCGAAAACATTTCACCCTTGTGCTGTTCTACCGAAGTGCGGAACGAAACCACGTCGAAATAGTGGGGCACAGTCTCAAGTGTGCGCCTTGCCAACAATTCAAATGAGGCATCGGCTCCGTCATAGGCATAGCCCTGGCTTTCACGTTCTTTGACGTTGCGCAACAGGATGTCCAAGCGCGGGTCGAATTTATCCACTGCCAGACCGATGCGCGCGAGTTCGGCCAGCAGATTGGATTTGCCGGCTTGGTCAGAAATCAAGATGCGGCGGCGGTTGCCAACGGTTTCCGGCGGTACATGCTCATAAGTCTCAGGCTCCTTGGCCAGTGCCGAAGCATGTATGCCGGCCTTGGTGGCAAAGGCGCTCTTGCCCACGTAAGGCGCTTGCGCATTGGGAGCCCGGTTTAGCAATTCGTCAAAGCTTCTCGAAACTGAGGTCAGTTCCTTCAGTCGTGTGGCATCAATGCCGGTTTCAAACTTATCGACGTAGCGCGGCTTGGTTGAAAGCGTGCCGATCAGAGAAACCAGATTGGCATTGCCGCAACGTTCGCCGATACCATTCAACGTGCCCTGAATTTGCCGCGCCCCCGCGTCTACAGCCGCCAAGGAATTTGCCACTGCTTGTTCGGTATCGTTATGGGCATGAATGCCGAGTTGATCACCGGGAACGGTTTTCGTCATTACACCTACGATCTCGCGGACTTCCTCCGGCAGGGTTCCACCATTGGTGTCGCACAGCACCACCCAGCGCGCACCAGCTTCATACGCCACTTTGGCACAAGCCGTCGCATATTCGGCATTGGCCTTGTAACCATCAAAGAAATGCTCGCAATCCACCAACACTTCCTTGCCCACAGCTTTTGCCGCCGCAATGGAATCGCGGATGGCTTCAAGGTTTTCTTCATTGCTGCAGCCCAGCGCCACACGCACATGATAGTCCCAAGCCTTGGCAACAAAACAAACCGCCTTGGCTTTCGCCTGCAACAGGGTTTGCAATCCCGGATCATTGGAAGCCGAACGCCCTGCCCGCTTGGTCATGCCAAAAGCCGTGAAGGTGGCCTTGGTGTTGCGAGGCTCTGCAAACAAAGCTGTATCCGTCAGGTTGCCACCGGGATAACCGCCCTCAATGTAATCCACACCCAACTTGTCGAGCATCGACATGATAAGCAATTTGTCTTCAAGCGAAAAATCCACACCGGGCGTCTGCTGGCCATCGCGGAGCGTGGTGTCAAAAAGATAGAGGCGGGTGCGGGTCATTGTTGCACGTCCCCCTCCCGTCCATTCGGGACACCCTCCCCCGCGAGGGGGGAGGGAAAGGAAGAATGCTCCCCCGCAAGGGGTGAGGGAAGTTCTCTTTTCTTCCCTCTCCCCTCGCGGGAGAGGGTGCCTTGCCCTTGCGAGGCGGGAGAGGGTTGAGTCAGGGCATCAAGAATTGTCAAAAGCGCACCATCCATATTCTGCAACACACCGTTGTTCCACAAGCGCAGCACCCTGAAGCCTTCGCCCTCCAGCCACTTGTCCCGCGCCACATCATGTTCCGAACCCTCATGCTGACTGCCATCAACCTCAACAATCAGCCGTTTGGCATAACAGACAAAATCCACAATGTAGCGTCCTATGGGCACTTGGCGGCGGAACTTGTAATTTTCAAATCGCTTGGCCCGCAGCTGTTGCCAGAGTTTTGTTTCGGCATCCGTCATGTTCAGTCGCAAGTGTTTGGCTTGCAATTTGGCAAACCCCTCTCCCGTCAGCCGTTGGCTGACACCCTCCCCCGCAAGGGGTGAGGGAAGGTTGCGGCGGCGCAACTGCTGCTCCTTGGCGATTTCCGTCAAAGGTCGAATAAATTTCTTCTCTTCCTTCACTTCCTTCTCTTCCCTCTCCCCTTGCGGGAGAGGGTGTCCCGAAGGGACGGGAGAGGGCCGAGTGTCCTTCATCGCTTCACCTCCCAAGACGTGGTGCCATCTTTGTGATCCTTGATGGCAATACCCATGGCGTCGAGTTCATCGCGGATACGATCAGATTCTTTCCAGTTTTTGGTGTGGCGGGCAAGCAGACGATCGTTAATTAATTCAACTATGATTTCTCTTTTAATGAAGACTTCGCTTCGTAAACGAAAGCCGAAACTCTCTATGGCTTTTGTGGCAATTCTCCTTGTGTCATGCCTTAACTTGAGAAGTTCACTTCTGCTAAGCGACAGTCCTTGGAAATTAACATTAATTGATGTTATGTCTGCTTGCACACGGCCTATGAAACGCGAAAAATTCAAATCATCTGAAAGCTCGTCTAAGTAGGATTGAAAATTGCGAAATTCGTTACCTTCATCTTCAAATTCTAAGTCCTTATTCTCGTAGTATCGAATGATTTCATCGTCTTCTCCCTCTGGAACAAAGTTGTAAAAACAATCGACCATACTTGACCAACGATTTAGAATATTCTGGGCCTCTTGCAATTTTCTGACACTGAAATCGATAGGCTCACGATAATGTGTCATTAACATTGCAAGTCGCAAAACATTCCCTGACCACTTCTGCCCCCCAAACTTATCTCCTTCCATCAAGTCGTTGATGTTGTAAAAATTCCCGTCACTCTTCGACATCTTCTTGCCCTCAACCTGCAAGAAACCATTGTGCATCCAGTAATTCGCCATCACACTTGTGCCATGGGCGCAGCGGGATTGGGCGATTTCGTTTTCGTGGTGGGGGAAGATCAGGTCCAGACCGCCGCCGTGGATGTCGAAGGTTTCGCCCAGATACTTCACGCTCATGGCGCTGCATTCGATGTGCCAGCCAGGGCGGCCGCGGCCCCAGGGGGATTCCCATCCCGGTTCATCAGCGGATGACAATTTCCACAGCACGAAGTCGGCCGGGTTTTTCTTGTGGGCTTCCACAGCTACGCGGGCACCGGCTTGCTGGTCTTCCAGCTTGCGGCCCGAAAGCTTGCCATAATCTGCCATGGCATCGACAGCGAACAACACTTCGCCAGCTGCTAAGTAGGCATGGCCTTTTTTGATCAGTGTGCTGATCATATCGATCATGCCATCGATATGTTCCGTGGCGCGGGGCTGCACGGTGGGTTCGAGGCAGCCCAAGGCTTTTGCATCAGCAAAGAACTGGTTGGCGGTTTTCTCGGTGACCTTGCGAATGGCCTCATTCAGCGGCAATTCGGGGAAATCACGCAGGGCGCGGGCATTGATCTTGTCGTCCACATCGGTGATATTTCGCACATACCTAACGTGGTCCGGCCCATACAAATGCCGCAGCAACCGAAACAGCACGTCAAACACAATGACGGGTCTGGCATTGCCGATATGGGCATAGTCATAAACCGTGGGGCCGCAGACATAGAGGCGCACGTTTTTCGGGTCCAACGGAACAAAATTTTCCTTGGTTCTCGTCATTGTATTGTAAAGGCGCAACGTCATCGTAAATTCCTCAGGCTCACCGGCCCGGGTGCGTTGCTATGTTGTCAAGCGGCGCCCTGCCAGCGAATCAATTGCTAGGTGCAAATAATTATGCCGCAAATCTTAACGGCATGCTGGCGGGTCTTGGTCATGGCAGGATACATGCGCCAGCCGCCTAAAAAGGTCAATACTGACGCGAACGCAAGGTTGCCATGACGTTTACGGCAGTGCGACTCTGATTTGGCTTTGCTATGGGACACGCATGTCCACCCCCGCTTCGCAACATCGCCTCGGCCTGATATTCGTCGGTCTTGCTGCCTTGTGCTGGTCGCAATCGGGGGTTTTTGCCCGCATCATTTCCGCTGACTTGATGACCTTGCTGTTCTGGCGCGGCTTGTTTTCGGGCACGGCGGTATTTTTGTTTTATTGCATCAGCGTCAAGCGATTTGCCATTGCCGATTTCAAGTCGGTGGGCTGGCCGGGTTTGTTGGTCGCGTGTTTTTCGGCCTTGAGCATGATCTCCGGCATCGGTGCGTTGCGGTTTGGCAGCGTGGCCGATGCCATGGTGATCTATGCCACAGTGCCCTTCATCACAGCCGCCCTTGCCTATCTGGTGTTCGGTGAACGCACGCGGCTTTCAACGATCATGGCAAGCTTGGTCGCGCTGATTGGCGTTACCGTGATGATGCTGGGGGCAGATTGGAGCGGCGGCTTGTTTGGCAAGGGCCTTGCCGTGTTGATGACGCTTGGCATGGCCGGATGTTCCGTGGTCATGCGGCGGCACCGGGATTTGCCAATGATGCTGGCCCTGGCCCTTTCCGCCTGGCTGGTCAGCGCCGTGACATTTTCCTTCGTCGATAGTTTTGCCGTTTCGAGACAGGACTTGCTGCTGATCGGGATGTTTGGGGTGTTGCAGAATGCGGCTGGTTTGGCGTTATATTCCTTGGGCACCAAGCGCATTCCGGCTGCCGAAGCCACTTTGGTTGCAGCACTGGAAGTTCCTTTTACGCCGTTGTGGGTTTGGCTGTTGCTCAACGAAACACCGCTAATCTATACATTGATTGGCGGTGCGATTGTGATGGTGGCGCTGTTCACGCACATCTTCGGCGAGTTCAAAAGATCAGGCACCGCCACCGAAGCCGAATTTGCACCTATACCTTGATCGACTTAGCGTCTTGGTCGAAAAGCACTTTGCGTTCTTCTTCGGTTATCGGCTTTCGTTCGCCGGCTTGCGCATAGGCACGGATCACGGCCGGACGTTCACCAATGACCGCTTGCCAGCGCTTTAAATGTGGGAAGTCATCAATGTTGAGGCTGTGATTGTCCCAAGACAGCGTCCAAGGATAACTCGCCATGTCGGCAATTGAATATTCACCTGCCATAAATTCACGGTCGGCCAAGCGCTTGTTCAACACGCCAAACAGGCGGCCAGTTTCATTGGCATAACGCTGCATTGCGTAGGGCAGTTTTTCCGTGGCGTAGACATTGAAGTGGTTGCTCTGTCCGGCCATGGGGCCAAGGCCTCCCATTTGCCAAAACAACCATTGCATGGTTTCGGTTTTGGCGCGGATATCAGAGGGCAGGAACTTGCCAGTTTTTTCTGCGAGATATTGCAGAATGGCACCCGATTCAAAAATGCTGATCGGTGCACCGCCATCTTTCGGTGCGTGGTCAACAATGGCTGGCATGCGGTTGTTGGGGGCTATTTTCAGAAAATCCGGATTGAACTGGTCGCCTTTGCCAATGTCCACCTTGTGAATTTTATGGGGCAGTCCGGCTTCTTCCAGAAAAATTGTTATCTTGTGGCCATTGGGTGTGGGCCAATAATGCAGGTCAATCATCTTGCGTCCTTATCTGAAACTTTACTTGTCACATATCGGACGAGTTCCCAGTGGTTTCAAGCTTTTTTGAAGGGATAAAGAAACTGCTTCCAATAGCCTACCGGCACCGGATGACCGCCAATGCCATAGCCAGACGGCCATTTGTCTTTCGGCATATAACTGGTGCCGAAAAGCCGATCATAAAGCGGAAAGTGAATGGCGAAGTTGACATCAATCGCCTCTTTTTCAACACCATGGTGCCAGTGGTGAAAACGCGGCGTCACCAGAAACTTTTCGATCCAGCCAAGTTTCCAGTTGAGATTGGCATGAATGAAGGTGGAATAAATGTAAACGATCAGCAGGTAGGTTTGCAGGGCTTCTTGTGTGAACCCCAAGACAAATGCCGGTGTGGCCGTGAAGGCCCGTAACACGACGATTTCCATAAAATGCATGCGGGCTCCGGCAATCCAATCCATGGATTTGGCGGAATGATGCACCGCATGGAACTTCCACAAGGCGGGAACACGGTGAAAAGCCCGGTGCACCCAATATTGCACAAAATCCGTAAGCGCCATGATAGCCAGCAATTGCACAATGAACGGAAGTGCCCCCACCCATTGGCGCAATTCGTCAAATCTTCCGGTGCTGACCAGAAAATTTGACGGTGCCAAGGTGGTGAAAGTGAAAATCTGCACCAGCATGGAACTGACGAAATAATAAAACAGGTCTTCGCGCCATTCGCCGCGGAAAATATGTTGTTCGCCCTTGTGCGGAAAAATGCGTTCCATGGGAATAAACAGCAGACCACCAAAAATCGCATTGAGAATGAAGAAGTCGAGGCCGAAGTGAATCTGGCGCCCTCCCGTCAGATCATCGACCATTGGCACTGAGGCCCAAAGCGAAGCAACCAGCGTCAAGACTATTGCCAGTGTGCCCAACATTTTGTTGGGTCGCAAAATCAGATTGAGAAACGCACAGAAAAATGCGGCGATCAGCGCAGAAAACAGCAGCGGCTTGATGAAACCCGATTCACGCACAACAGCAAGTTCCGGCATGCCCAGCAATCCTGGTTGTCGAAGAACCAGCACCAACAACAACGCGCTCAAACTGAAGGCAAAAGCCAAAATGCCAGCAGCCCAACCACTGCCAAAGCGGCGGAGTTCCTCGGGTGCTTCAAGTTCAGCACGAAGGTCTTTGCGAAGGGACATGGCGACCGTCTCCAAGTGGATTCGCCGCGACCTTAAACGCGATTCAACTGCTTTGCCAATTGCCAATCTTTGAGCCATTAACTTGGCTCTCGCTGGGCCAGGCTAAAAATCAAACTTTCACTCCGCTGCTTCGACCTCATCCTCGTCTTCACGCGGTGGCCTGGCTGCCATTTCTTTTTTGATTTCTTCGGCCACGAGGAATGAAAGCTCTAGGGCTTGTGCTGCGTTCAAACGCGGGTCGCAGAAGGTGTGGTAGCGGTCGTTCAGGTCGTCATCACTCAGGGCGCGCAATCCACCCGTGCATTCGGTCACATCTTTACCTGTCATCTCCACATGGATACCACCGGCATGGGTGCCTTCGGCGCGGTGCACGGCCATGAAGCGGCGGACTTCGGCCAAAATAGAATCGAAGGGTCGGGTTTTATAGCCGGTGGTGGATTTGATGGTGTTGCCGTGCATGGGATCGCAAGACCAAACGACCACCCTGCCCTCACGCTTCACGGCACGGATCAGATCAGGCAAATGTTTTTCAACCTTGTCATGGCCGAAGCGGGCAATCAGTGTGAGGCGGCCTGGATCATTGTCCGGGTTCAGAATATCGATCAGCTTGATCAATTCATCGGGTTTCAATGATGGACCGCATTTCAGACCAATCGGGTTTTTGACTCCCCGGCAGAATTCCACATGGGCATGGTCGGGCTGGCGTGTGCGGTCACCAATCCACAGCATGTGACCGGATGTAGCGTACCAGTCGCCCGATGTTGAATCGACGCGGGTCATCGCCTGCTCATACCCCAGCAACAACGCCTCATGGCTGGTGAAGAAATCGGTCTGGCGCAGTTGCGGTGCGCTGTCGGCGGTGATGCCACAGGCTTTCATGAAGCCAAGGGTTTCCGAAATCCGGTCAGCCAGATCCTGGTATTGTTCGAAAGCTGGTGAATCTTTCAAGAAGCCCAGCGTCCAGCGGTGGACATTTTCGAGATTGGCATAACCACCTGTGGCGAAGGCCCGCAGCAGGTTCATGGTGGCCGCAGATTGGCGATAGGCCATGATCTGCCGTTCCGGATCAGGGGCGCGGCCCGCAACAGTTGCCTCAGAATCATTCACAATGTCGCCGCGGTAGATCGGGTATTCCACGCCGTCGATCACTTCCGTCGGCAAAGAGCGGGGTTTGGCAAATTGTCCGGCAATGCGACCGATCTTGACCACGGGCAAACCACCGCCAAAAGTCATTACCACTGCCATTTGCAGAAAGACCCGGAAGAAATCGCGAATGTTGTCTGCGGAATGTTCGGCAAAGCTTTCGGCACAATCACCGCCCTGCAGCAGGAAGCCGCGACCATCGGCGACGCGGGCGAGCTTTTTGCGGAGTTTACGGGCCTCACCTGCAAAAACCAGCGGCGGAAATCCGGCCAGTCGCTTTTCCGTCTGGGTCAAAAATGCCGCATCCGTATAAGCAGGCATTTGCTGCACAGGAAGCGCGCGCCAGGATTCAGGGGACCATGATTTATTCATTTTAATCTCAAACTCCAAACAGAATGAACAGCTATATCGCAGTGCAATACGAATGGCGAGTCTGAACACTATATCTCTGGCGGGATTTCCGAAAATTCACGACGTCCCAAAAACCGATTGTTAATATTGATGCACTACGTTGTGAGCGATCTGCGGTTGCAAAATTTGGGTACAGGCATGTTGACCATTGAAAACTTCAAGAATGCCCGCTGGCAGGATATCTACTCATTTTTGGCCGCCGGCAGCCCACCTTTGATGGTCAAGTTGTTGATAATAAACACAATTTTCTTGATTCTTTTCGCCTACAAGAAAGCAAGCAGCGGCCAGAAAAACTACAATACTTCATATGCCGTGCAGGCTCTGCTGATTGCCGCCAATTGTTTTGTTATGTTCCAGCCCCGCTTATTGTCGTAGGTCAGCTTCTCGCCAATCCGCATTTCTCACGGGAAATCGCGCATGAAATCCATAAAAGATTCACGGGCTGATTTGTAGGCCTGCTGCTTTTCAACGCTCCAATAGCGCAGATTTTCCAGGCGAATGGGATCACCCGTCACGGCGCAACGCACGAAATCACCGGGCTGCAACACATCATATTCATGGTCAAGGTAGCGCAATCTGGCTTCGCGCTGGGCAGGGAAAATTGGATCAATTCGGTTCATCGCCATTCTCTGTCTTGGAAATTTGCGGGTTAAAAGAGGGAACCTTGTTTTGGCTTCGCGAGGGTTGTGGCCTGTACGATGCCGTCAACAAACTCGATGATCACTTTAGTTGCGGGCGGAACATCTGCCGCTTGGCGCAAGGGTCCACCGTTGCCATCGCGGATGACGGCGAAACCCCTGGCCAATACAGCCCGGTAATTCAGCGACGCAAACAGTTTTGTTTCGGAGGCCAACCGGTCTTTGCGCCGGACCACAAGTTGTGTCAGGCCGCGTCTGGCGCGACGGTCAAGTTCCACGAGTCTTTGTCTGGTCTGCAACACATTCATGCGCAGGGGTTGCAAAGTCAGTTTGCCTGCGGTGCGAACCAATGCCAAGCGGTGGCGTTGCAGGTTGCTTTTCAAGGCACCGGGAAGTCGCGCCGAAACACTATCCAGCCTTTGTCGCGCCGTGGCCAAAAGTTCATCGGGTTTTGGCAAGGCCCGAGAGGCCGATTTCAAGCGCAGCTGCCGGTCCTGCAACAGGCGCACAATTGTGCGGCGCTGACGGGCATATAGCGACGCCACTTCCGCCAACAAATCAGCCCTCACGGGTACAGCTCTTTCAGCCGCAGCCGTGGGTGTGGGGGCCCGCCAATCTGCAACGTGATCGATCAAGGTCGTGTCGGTTTCGTGGCCAATGGCCGAGATGACGGGAATTTGCGATGCTGCAACGGCCCGCACAATTATTTCATCATTGAAAGGCCAAAGGTCTTCCAACGAACCACCGCCGCGGGCCACGATCAACAGGTCTGGCTTGTCCACCATGGCGTTGAAGCCCCTAATGGCTGCGGAAACCTCAGCCCCCGTGGTTTCACCCTGCACCCGAACCGGCCAGACGATAACGTGGCGCGGAAAACGATCTTTCAAGCGATGCAGAATATCGCGGATGACGGCACCTGTTGGTGAGGTGATCACGCCAATGCATTGTGGCAAAAACGGCAAGGGTTTTTTACGGTCGGTATCAAAAAGTCCTTCCGCCGCCAGCATTCTGCGGCGTTCCTCGAGCAGCGCCATCAAGGCGCCCACACCTGCTGGCTCAAGGTTATCGATGACGATTTGATAGGATGATTTGCCGGGATAGGACGTGACTTTTCCAGACGCGATAACTTCAAGTCCTTCTTGAAGCTTGCTGCGCAACTTGTTGAAATTGCCGCGCCAAATCACGGCGTCAAGTTTCGCGCCCTCGTCCTTGATGGCGAAATAGCAATGGCCTGATGAATGGGGGCCGCGATAGCCGGAGATTTCGCCGCGCACCCTGACATAGCCAAAACGATCCTCGATCGTCCGCTTCAAGGCATGGGCAATTTCGCTGACGGAAAACTCCGTCAGGTTTGATTTGGCATCATCAAGGATTTCGCCAGTATCGGGATCGAATGAAAGTTCTGTTGGCATGTTTCGTTTTCGCTTGATTCCGTTCTAGCACATGCGAGAAGCGGCAACCAAATGCGAAAAGGGTGTTGTAATGAATGTGCTTTTGATTGGCTCAGGCGGTCGTGAACATGCGCTTGCATGGAAGCTGGAGCAAAGCCCGCTAATTGACAAACTCTATTGCGCCCCCGGAAATCCAGGTATCGGCAGGCATGCGGAATGTGTTGCATTGGATACGGGCGATCACGGGTCGACCATCGAATTCTGCAAATCGCACAACATCAATTTCGTGGTTGTCGGCCCAGAGGCGCCACTGGTTGCGGGATTGGTTGATGACCTTGCAGTTGCTGGCATCAAGGCCTTTGGCCCTACAAAATATGCAGCCCAACTTGAAGGCTCAAAGGGCTTCACCAAAGACATCTGCCGCGCCCATGGCATTCCGACGGCAGCCTATGGGCGTTTTGACGATATAGATTCAGCACTCGCATATCTTGAAAAAATCGGCGCTCCCATCGTGGTGAAGGCCGATGGCCTTGCGGCTGGCAAGGGTGTGACGGTCGCCATGACTTTGGCAGAAGCAATAACTGCCGTTGACGACATCTTCTCAGGCAAGTTCGGTGGTGCATCCTGCGTCATCGAGGAATTTTTGCAAGGCGAGGAAGCCAGCTTTTTTGTTTTATGTGATGGCATGAATATTTTGCCCCTCACCACAGCCCAGGATCACAAGCGCGTCGGCGAAGGCGACACGGGCCCTAACACAGGCGGCATGGGTGCTTATTCGCCTGCCCCTTGCATGACGCAAGCCCTGATAGACGAGACGATCGCATCAATCATCAAGCCGACAGTCAGAGCCCTTGCTGCTGCGGGACATCCCTACAAAGGCGTGCTATATGCAGGTCTCATTCTCACCCAGGATGGTCCCAAGCTCATCGAATACAATGCCCGCTTCGGCGATCCCGAAACCCAGGTTTTGATGATGCGGTTGGAAAATGATCTGCTGCCGCTGCTTCTTGCTTCCGCACATGGCGGGCTCGACCAGACGACAGCGGTTTGGAAAAAGCAGGCTGCTCTCACCGTCGTCCTCGCCGCCAAAGGCTATCCCGGTGAATACGTAAAAGGGAATCCCATCAAAGGCTTGAACAATGTCGTTGGCGCAGACGTTGAAGTGTTCCACGCCGGCACGACACTTGAAGCTGGCCAACTGGTTTCAAGCGGTGGCCGGGTACTGAATGTCACCGCCCGTGGCAACTCCATCAGGGCGGCGCAAATCAAGGCTTACGCTGCCGTGGACATGATCGATTACCCCGAAAGTTTCTGCCGCCGCGACATCGGTTGGCGCGCCATTTGAATTTTCTGCCTGCTTCCCCTACATAGCGGCCATGGCAAATTCCCCTAAAATTGGTTTGGCGCTGGGTGGTGGTGCGGCACGGGGCTTTGCCCATGTACCCATGTTGGAGGTTTTTGATGAGTTGGGCTTGAAGCCCGCCGTCATTGCGGGTTGCAGTATTGGGGCAGTGGTTGCGGCAGCCTATGCCTGTGGCATGTCAGGCCGTGAAATCCGCGAGCATGTTGAAGCAACACTTTCGGGACGGATTGATTTTGCCCGCTATGTTTTCAGCAGCAGGCAAACCAAAATCTCGCAATTACTCTCGTTGAAAAGCCTGCTTTCCCTCAATCTCGACGGTGAAAAACTGGCGGACCTGGCCCTGCCCGATCATCTGGTTCAAAACATTGAAGACACAGCCATTCCCCTCAAGATCATCGCCACGGATTATGAACGGATGGAAGAAGTTGTTCTGCAAACGGGATCGATCCTCAAGGCTGTGGGTGCGTCTATTGCCATACCTGGTTTGATCGTGGCACCGCGTTTGAATGGCCGGGTGCATGTGGATGGTGGCGTGGTCAATCCGGTTCCCTTTGATCATGTGCGCGAAGGTATGGATATTGTGGTGGCCATCGATGTAACAGGAAAGCCTAGGCCCATTGGCCCTGCTCCCGCCTCCAATCTCGAACTCGCCATTGGTTCCCTGCTCATCATGTTCAACCAATTGGCTGAGCGACGCAGAATGGTGAACCCGCCCGACATCTACATTCAGCCCAACAACAACCAATTCAGCGCAACCGATTTTTTCCGCGCCAAGGAAATCATGCAAGCCGCCAATGGCGCAAAAGACCAGTTAAAACGCGAGCTGGAAATGCGGATGAATGCGCTGGGCTAAAGCGGTCCCTCAATCCAGTTCCATTACCTACGCCCTTTGAAAAAACCTTTCAGCAGCGCTGCCGCCTCTTCCCCCGCAATGCCGCCATAAACTTCTGGCGCATGATGGCAGCTTGGTTGCTGGAAAAACCGGGGACCGTTTTCCACCGCACCCATTTTTTCATCGGACGCGGCAAAATACACCCGACGCAATCTGGCGTGGGAAATCGCCCCGGCGCACATGGCACAAGGTTCAAGGGTGACATAAAGATCGCAGCCCAACAGCCTGTCATTTCCCCGTGCTTTCGCCGCTTCCCGCAGTACCAGCATTTCCGCGTGGGCCGTCGGATCATGGTCCTGCAAGGTCTGGTTTCCGGCTCGGGCCAACACCGTGCCGTCCGCTGCGACAATGCAAGCCCCCACAGGCACTTCACCGCGCTCAGCCGCAGCGCGGGCTTCGGCAAAAGCAATGTCCATGGCAGGCGGGCGTTTGAGGATATGGCTGGTCACAACAGCGTGTTACCAGCCCCGGCTATGCGGCTCCAGTTTTTTCGCCTTGCAAAAATCTGTTCCTCCGAACTACACAGCAGCCATGCGCATTGTTGCCGGAAAATATAGGGGACGTTCCATCGAAGGGCCAGCGTCCCTTGCCACCCGCCCGACTTCCGACCGGGTGCGCGAAAGCCTGTTTAATGTCCTTGCCCACGGCATTGAGGGATTTTCCATCGAAGATGCGCGGGTCATGGACTTGTTTGCAGGTACTGGTGCACTCGGCATTGAAGCCCTGTCGCGCGGTGCCAAGTTCTGCCAGTTTGTTGAAGAAGATGCCGAAGCCCGCGGCATCATCCGCAACAATGTCGATGGCTGTGGAGCCATCGGCCACTGCAAAATCTGGCGGCGCGATGCCACGGACCTTGGGCTATGCGCACCGCAATCGCCATTTGATCTGGTGTTCATCGATCCACCATACAACAAAGGCTTGGGTGATAAAGCTATCGTTTCGCTAGTGTCGGGCACGTGGTTGTCACCAGGGGCTGTCGTTGTTTTGGAAGAGTCTGAAATGGCAGTGATTGCGGATCAAACGGCGCTGAGATTGCTGGACACCAGAACCTATGGCGATACCCAGATCAGGATTTATACCAACCGCCACATGAATTGACCGCATTGATGGCTACTTTAACAAGTCGCATGTGGCCCCCACCTCCGTCGCTTCGCGCCACCTCCTCCCCGCGAAAAGGCACGGGTTGGAGGGCACAAGTTTGAGGTCGGTGCCTGATTTCACCCTCCAACCCGATTCTTCATCGGGGAGGAGGTGGCGCGAAGCGACGGAGGTGGGGGAAACACGCAGGATTTGTGAAAAACTGCTCACTCGAAAGCAGAGAGTTGTTTCAAAAGGCCGTTGGTAGAAGGTCCTGCATTCACGTCGTTTTCAGGGGATTCACAAAACTATTGCTGAATGCATTTGTGGATTGTCACAGTTCATAGCCAAACAACCGCGCGGTGTCAAGCATTATTTTCCTATATCAGGAACGTCCAAACAAGCGCTCGATATCCGCCAGTTTCAATTCAATAAAAGTTGGCCTGCCATGGTTGCATTGGCCAGCGTTGGGGGTCACTTCCATTTCGCGGAGAAGGGCGTTCATTTCTTCGGGTTTCAAAACCCGGCCCGAGCGCACGGAATGATGGCAGGCGAAAGTCGCCAGAATGTGATTGAGCCTTGTTTCAACCGAACCCAATTGATCCAATTCCTGCAAATCATCGGCAATATCGCGCAGCAGTGCTGGAACATTTCCACCGCCCAAAGCCGCTGGCACTTCACGCACCAGCACCGCCCCTTCGCCAAAAGCCTCAACCGCCAAACCAGCCTTTGCCAGAAGATCAGCTACCGACAAAATTTGGGCCAATGTCCCACCATCGAGATCAATAACCTGCGGCACCAGCAGAGCCTGGGTAATGATGCCCTGCCCTTCGCGTTCGCGTTTCAACCGCTCGTAGACAATCCTTTCATGGGCCGCATGTTGATCCACCATGATCATGCCCGAAGACGTTTGCGCCACAATGTAATTGCCATGCAGTTGGGCCCGGGCCACACCCAGGGGATAGTCCGAATAAGCTGGAATTTCCGGCTCCAAAAGAGATGCCAGCGGCATGTTCATGGCCAAGGCGGCTTGGGCTGTTTCGGCAAATTGGTTTCGCGACAGACCTTGATTTGGTGGTTGCCAATTCACCGCTTGCGGCATTTGTGGGCGCAATGCATTGAAAGCCGATGCAACATCACGACTGGCCATGGTATCGGGCCTTGCCCCCTGCCCTGCCAAAGCGCGGCGAATGGCGGAAACAATCAGTCCACGGACGAAACCCGGATCACGAAACCGCACTTCGGTCTTTGCCGGATGGACATTCACATCAACCCGGGACTTGTCGCAGGTGAGGTAAAGCACCACTGCCGGAAAGCGCCCCCGTGGCATCACATCCACATAAGCACCGCGAATCGCTCCGGCGATCAGCTTGTCTTTCACCGGCCTGCCATTCACCACGGCATATTGCAGTGTGCCTTGGGCCCGCTGGAATGTTGGCAGTCCGGCATAGCCTGTGATCGAAATATCTTCGGCTGTCGCATCCACCGCGATGGCATTGTCCATGAAATCCCGGCCCATGATTCGCGCCACCCGGTCTTCCCGGCTTTCGCCACCATTGGCATCCAGCCAGCGCCGCTCTTCAGTGACGAAGGAAAAACCAATCTCCGGATGGGCCAAAGCCAAACGCCTGACCACGTCCAGACCTTCGGCATTTTCGCTGCGGTCAGTCTTTAGAAATTTCAATCGGGCCGGCGTTGCAAAAAACAAATCGCGCACATCAACTTCGGTTCCCTTGGCCATACGGGCTGGCACAGGCCCCGATACATGGCCCGCTTCAACGGTGATGGCATGGGCCTCAGCCGTGCCATGCGGCACTGATGTCAACGAAAGGCGGGCCACGCTGCCGATGGATGGCAGGGCTTCACCGCGAAAGCCCAGAGTTGCGATATTGACCAGATCATCGTCCGGAATTTTCGAGGTGGCGTGGCGTTCGACGGCCAATGCCAGTTCGGCTGCTGTCATGCCAAAACCATCATCACTGACCCGGATCAGGCTTTTGCCGCCGCCGCGAAACACCACATCGATTTGGCTGGCTCCGGCATCAATGGCATTTTCCACCAGTTCCTTGACGGCGCTGGCGGGCCGTTCAATGACTTCGCCTGCCGCAATGCGATTGACGGTTCCTTGGGAAAGTCTGCGGATTCTCATGGGTCCAGCTTAGCCGAACGCCCGATGAGAACCAAGTTCACTCCTCAGTGAATACACTGCCAATGTTGAAGATCGTTCCGTAGCGCGGATTTTGTTGGCGCTTTTTGGCCAGCAAGGCGGCTTTGAGTTCTCGTGAAAGTTCAGCCGGGGTTTTCTCAGTGCCGTCAGGTTTGACTTTGGAAATATTGTTCTCTGCGTAAATATCGCGTTTTGGCTGAGGTGCGACAGGTGCCGGGTCCAAAGCTGCAGAATCATAGGATTGATCGGCCGATTCCCCTTGTGCCTGATTGGGCTGATAGGCATCAGTCGTTTGTCCAGGTGGCGGCAATGAGAGATCAGGTGGCAGGGCAAGATTATTGCCAACGGGAACAGTCTGGGTCGCCGTAGGACCGCCCAATTTGTTGTTGCCACCGCCCAGCAAACCGGTGGAGCAACCTGCCAACAGCGATGATCCGCATACCAAAGCAAACACCAAGCTTGCGCGAACAATTAAAGACCGTTTCATTCATATCCCATTGCCGCAGAAATCCGGCGAAAGCATGGCTTCAGGCTTTTTTGCCCAAGAACAAGTTATCATAAATCAGAAGTGCAACACCTGCAACAATGGCAATATCTGCCACGTTAAAGACATACCAGCTCCAGGTTCCCCAATGCAGATGCACAAAGTCTGCAACTGCTCCATGCACGGCACGATCCAGCGCATTGCCGATGGCACCACCGAGGATGAGACCAAAAGCCACTGCGGCCAAAACATGGGTCGCCTTGGCCAGCCATAACCAGATGAAAACACAGATGACCAGACTCAGGATGATCAACAGCAATTGCGTATTCGTGGTCAACAGTCCGTAAGACACGCCGCGGTTCCAGGCCATGGCCAAGTCCATGAATGGGGTGATTTGAATGGGCTCACGCTCATCCAGATTGATGATGCGGAGGATCCAGTATTTGGAAAGCTGATCAGCGGCAAAGACGAGGGTCGCAATGATCGCGCCAAGGCGTGTGAGGGGGCCGGAAAGTTTCATAGGCTGGTCGCGGAGATGATGCAAACACCCCCTCCCCCCTGCGGGGTACTCCCCCGGCCAAGAGGCCGAGGGAGAAACTTATTTTTTCTCCCTCGCGCGAAGCGTGGGGGAGTACCCCGCAGGGGGGAGGGGGTGCTTGACACAGTCCGCAATCTCACACCGTTTTCCCGAACCGCTTTTGCCATTCGCGCACTGCTTCGGCATCGCGGGGAGTGATGTCGGGGAAGTCCTTATCGCTGCCGATGTCCTTGGAAATTTTCCAGGACCTCGCACATTTGGCGCCTTCGGCTTTCTTGAAAACTACCGCCACATTCTTCAGGTCGTCGGCGCGGAAGGCTTCTACAGGCCCTGCTCCTACTTCGAGGCTGATGCCGGATGTGATGCAAATCTCGGCAAAGTCTTGCGCCTTAACGGCGTCAATGGCCCAATCTTCCATTTGCAGATAAACCTGCGGTGCGGCTTCCAGCGACGAGCCAATGGTTTTATTGGCCCGTTCGATTTCAAGTGCACCTGTCACGGCGCGACGCACATTGCGGATTACGCCCCAGCGCTTGGCCAACTCATCATCGCGCCATTCATCCGGTGATTTGGCAAACGGCATCAGATGGACTGATGAACCTTCGCCATTGAAGCGGCTCAACCAGATTTCTTCCATGGTGAAAACTAAGATCGGGGCCCACCAGGTTGTCAAGCAATGGAACAACTGATCGATCACCGAGCGGCAAGACATGCGCTTGTTGCTGGACCACGGATCGCAATAAAGCGTGTCCTTGCGAATGTCGAAATAGAAGGCCGACAAATCCGTGTTCATGAATTGCAACAGCGTGGCTGTCACCTTTTTGTAGTCATAAACCTTGTAGGCAGCCTGCACGGTTTGATCGACTTCCCAGAGGCGATGCAGAATGTAGCGTTCAAGTTCCGGCATCTGCTTGCAATAGACCTGCTCCCAATCCTGCAAGCCTTCGACGGCGCCCAGAATATAGCGGAAAGTATTGCGCAGCTTGCGATAGTTCTCGGTGTTGGATTTGATAATGTCGGGACCGATGGAAATATCGTCGGAATAATCCGACGAGGCGACCCAGAGGCGCAGGATATCGGCACCGGAGGTTTTCATCACATCCTGCGGGGCCACCACATTGCCCAGCGACTTCGACATTTTCTTGCCGTCTTCACCCATGATGAAGCCGTGGGTGAGCACCTGATCGTAAGGTGCGCGGCCACGGGTGCCGCAACTTTCGAGCAGCGAGGAATGGAACCAGCCGCGATGTTGGTCGGAACCTTCGAGATAGATATCGGCAGGCCATTTCAAATCGGGGCGTTCTTCCAGCGTGAAGGCGTGGGTGCAGCCTGAGTCAAACCAGACGTCGAGAATATCGCGCACTTGCTCATAATCTTGTGAATTGTAGTCGGGGGCGAGGAAGCGCCTGGCCGCGCCATCGGCAAACCAGGCATCGGCACCTTCTTCAACGAATGAGTCGTACACTCGCTGGTTCACCTTGGAATCATTGAGGATTTTTCCAGTTGATTTTTCCACAAAAACCGCAATCGGCACACCCCAGGCGCGTTGTCGCGAGATCACCCAATCGGGCCGGTCAGTGATCATGCCGCGCAAACGGTTCTGGCCGGAGGCTGGAAAAAACTCGGTTTGTTCGATGGCCTTCAAGGCCGTCTCACGCAAACCACCCGGCTTGCCATCCCCCATAGAGATAAACCATTGCGGCGTGTTGCGAAAAATGATCGGCTTCTTCGAGCGCCATGAATGGGGGTATTGATGGTTGAGACGCGAGCGACCCACAATCATGCCCGCATCTTTCAGTGCGCTGATGACCGCCTCATTGGCATCACCTTTTTCGCCCTTGTCGGTGATGACGCGCTTGCCCGTGAAGCCGGGGGCTTCCTTGGTGAAAAAGCCATCGGCATCGACGGTGGTGGGGATGTCAGTGACAATTCTCCTATCACGTAACACCTTCTGGTTAGCCGTCCATATATTGTAATCGTCCGCACCATGGCCAGGAGCTGTGTGGACAAAGCCCGTGCCAGCATCATCGGTCACGTGATCACCATCGAGGAGTGGGACTCTGAAATCATAACCAAGTGATTTGAGCGGGTGGTCACAACTCGTGAAACGAAGGGTATTCTTTGAAAGAGTGTTTACTCTTCTAAATTCTGTTACTTTGACGGAACGCATAACTTCGCTAGCCAACTTGTCGGCCAAAATGTAGTGATCACCCACCGCTGCCCAATTTCCGACCGGAGCGCCGATTACTTCATAAATTCCATAGCTGATTTTTGAAGAGAAACTTATTGCGCGATTGCCGGGGATAGTCCAAGGCGTGGTCGTCCAAATTAGGACATTTATATTTTGGAAGTTCTCACGTTGTTGTTGCGCTTGATCGTCGCCCTGTTGAACAGCTTCAGCGTCATTTGAAACCCAGTTGACACTAACGTTAGGAATTATGCTCACCGGAAACTTCACATAAATCGCATCACTCACATAATCATGGTACTCAATCTCCGCCTCGGCCAGCGCGGTTTTTTCCACCACGCTCCACATCACCGGCTTTGAGCCGCGATACAACTGCCCACTTGCGGCGAACTTCAACAGTTCCTTCGCAATGATGGCTTCGGCTTTGTAGTTCATGGTGAGGTAGGGATTGTCCCAATCGCCCTCGACGCCGAGGCGTTTGAATTCTTCGCGTTGCACATCCACCCAGTGGCTGGCGAAATCCCGACACTCCCGGCGAAACTCATTGATCGGGATGGAGTCCTTGTTCTTGCCCCTGGCGCGATATTGCTCTTCGATTTTCCATTCGATGGGAAGCCCATGGCAATCCCAGCCCGGCACATATTGCGCATCAAAACCCGCCATCTGCCGCGAACGCACCACCAAATCTTTCAGCACCTTGTTCAACGCATGGCCGATGTGGATGTTGCCGTTGGCATAGGGTGGCCCATCATGCAGGATGAATTTCTCACGCGTCTTCGATTGATCACGCAGAAGCCCGAACAAGTTCATATCGGCCCAGCGCTTCAACAGCTCCGGTTCCTTTTGCGGCAGCCCTGCCCGCATGGGAAAACCTGTTGTTGGCAGGAATACGGTGTCTCTATAGCGATCAGTTTTCTTGGGTGCGTTGGTCATGATGGCGCGGCTTCTAACAGGTTGAAGCGCAATCGAAAAGAGCAGATGGAATTATCGCCTGACAACCATTTTAGCCCGCCGTGCAATGGCCTCACGTTTCAAAGATGCAGCTATCTGCCTGACAAACGTGGCTGAAAACGTGCCGATTGGATTGAGCGATTCAAAGTCATGGGCCAAATCCATGGTCACGCGGTTGTACTCATCACATATGATCCAACAGGGTGATCGCAAGCCGCCACGTTTGCATTCAATTTCCGGTACAGCAAGGGCTGCACGTGTTTTTGCCGGAGGGCGGGACGTCAATGGCAGCAAGAACAACGCAGCTGGATCAGCAGAGGTGCGTACAATCACGCAGACAGGTCTCGGTTTTCGGCCAGATTCCTCGCCAACTTCAGCTTCTCGCGCCTACAAATAGTTGAAACGGACGATGTCGCCGACCACAAGCACTTCAGGTTTCCGGCGCAATCAACTCTTCCAAACCTGCCATCAACGTGTCATGGATTTCGTCGGGGGCGTTCTCGACAGTGTAAGCTTGTACTCGCACTGCGCTAAGCTGCCGAAACAGTTTTGCTGGAACAATCACAAGTTTTTCCTTGCCGCGTTTGGTCAAGGCCACGGGTGCAATCAACGCTGCGTCGAGAATTTCACCAGATTGCCGATTAAGGTCAGAGAACGTGTAAGTTTTCATCAGTAAATCTCCAATTACGTATTACACGTAATCAGTAGGCCACACAAGTTTTTAGCATAGCTCTTCTCTCACCCCTTCCACTTCTCGCGCATGGTCACCAGTTCTTCCGCCGCCGTCGGGTGCACAGCAAGTGTAGCATCGAATTGTGCTTTGGTTGCGCCACAGGTGATGGCGATGCCGAGGAGTTGGGCCATTTCGCCCGCATCAGGCCCGGCGATATGACAGCCCAAGACGCGATCATTTTCAGCATCCACCACCAGCTTCATGAACATGCGCTCGTCACGGCCTGAGAGCGTGTGCTTCATGGGCCTGAACGATGTTTTATAAATATCGACCTTGTGTTTCACGCGGGCCTGGGTTTCGGTCATGCCAACGGTGCCGAGTTCGGGTTGTGAGAACACGGCAGTGGGAACGAGGCCGTGATTGACCATCACGGGCTTTCCGCCAAACACGGTGTCAGCAAAAGCGTGCCCCTCGCGAATGGCAACAGGTGTGAGATTGACACGATTGGTCACATCGCCCACGGCATAGATTGAGGGCACTTCGGTTTGCGAATATTCGTTGACTGGTATGGCGTAATGCGGCGTGTGTTTGATGCCGACATTTTCCAAACCCAAGCCTTCGATATTGGGAATGCGGCCTGTGGCGAACATGATCTGGCTGGCACCATAGGCTTTGCCGTCGGTGAGTGTGACTCGCACGCCATCGCCGGAGCGCACAATTTCCTGCACATCGGTGTTGCAACGGATATCAATGCCTTTCTTTTCCATTTCGTGGGCGAGGTGATTGCGCAAATCATCATCAAAGCCGCGCAGGATTTGGTCGCCGCGATAAAGCAGGATGGTTTCCACACCCAGCCCATTGAAGATGCCTGCAAACTCAACGGCGATGTAACCACCACCGACAATGATAATGCGGCGCGGCAATCGGGGCAGTTCGAAGGCCTCGTTGGAGGTAATAGCCAATTCGTGACCAGTTAAATTGCGCGGCTTTGATGATGATTTGCGCAATCACCTCGCCC